>JBPPMX010000272.1:0-34583 GCA_051306275.1 Tepidiformaceae bacterium | reverse complement strand
AACCCCGGCGTTAGTCCGTAGATGGAGGCCACTGCTGCGAAGAAGAGCGGCGAGAGGATCGCGGCGATCTGGAAGGTGAGGGTGCTCGTCGTGACGGCGTGCATGAGGTGCGACCGCGGGACTACCGACTGGGTGAGCGCCGAGCGGGCGGGCTCACTGATGACGGCGGTGATGCCGGTGACGCCAGTCGTAACGAAGATGTGCCACGGCTGGAGGCTTCCGGTGAGGGCAAGGACCGCGACGCCAGCTGCAACGACCGCGGTCGCACCCTGCATCCCGGACATCAGGTGCTTCCGGTTCATCCTGTCGGCGAGTGAGCCACCAAAGAGGAGCGAGGGGATCTGGACGACGAGCAGGACGAGGCCGATCAGGCCGAGGACTGCCGCCGAACCCGTCTCGTCGAAGAGCCAGACCGTCGATGACAGCAGGCGGAGGTTGTTGGTGACAAGGATGCTGAGCCCAGCAAGCCAGAGGACGCGGTAGTCGCGGAACGCGAAGGCAGACCAGGGGCGAAGCCGGATAGCGGCCTCGTCGTTGGCCAAGTCGCTTGCTGCGCCTGATGGGGGGTCGTCGTCCGCTGCCACGAAGTTGGCGGAACGATAGCGGGCAAGCGGGACTCCGTGAAGCGGCTGACGCTAAACCGCGCCAGACACACCCCCGTCGACGTTGATCGCGGTGCCGGTGATGAACCCACCGAGCGGCGAAGCGAGGAACGCGATGAGCGCTGCGACTTCACGCGCCTCACCGACGCGGCCGAGAGGGATGCCGGTGGCCATGCGCTCATAGGCCTGGTCCAGCGGGAGGTCCGGGAAGCGCGAGGTCGCGGCGCGCTCGATCTGTGCGCTCTTGATCGTGCCGACGCAGAGGGTGTTCACGAGGATGTGCTCGGCCGCGAGTTCCTTCGACATCGCCTTGGTGAGGGCAATGCCGGCGGCGCGGCTAACGGAACTCGGGAGGGACCCAGCGCCCGGTTGCTTTCCCCCGACATGCGTGATGTTGATGATCCGCCCGCCGCCCGCCGCCCGCATATGCGGGATGGCATCACGGCTGAAGCGGACAGCGCCCATGAGCTTAAGGTCGAGATCGGCGTCCCAGGCGTCGTCGGAGATGGATTCGAAGCGGCCACCGGCGGCGGTCCCGGCATTGTTCACGAGGATGTCGAGCCGGCCGAACCGCGCGATCGTGGTCGCGACGACGTTCGCGACATCGCCCGGCTCGCGGACATCTGCCTGGATCGAGAGGACGTCGCCCGGAGCGACAGCACGGATCTCGGCTTCGGCGGATGCGAGCGCCTCGGCGCCCCGCGCGCAGATGACGACCGAAGCACCTTCGCGGGCGAACTCGATGGCTGCTGCCTTGCCGATGCCCATGCTGCCGCCGGTGATCACTGCGACCTTGCCTGTGAGTCCGAGATCCATGTGGGTGCCTCCGCGTGAAGTAAGGACACTCTAGCGGGCGTGCGGTGTTCGAGCCTCGGAGCCGGAGCCATCGGGGGGGTGGCCTCATGATCAGTAGGAACCGGGCGTATAGTCCCGATCTGGGCTCAGACAGGCAGGAGGGCGCAATGGAGTATCGAACAATCGAGGTCGAGCGCGAAGGACGCGTCGGGATCATCCGGTTCAACCGGCCCGAGGTGATGAACGCGATGAACGGGAGACTGTACGCCGAATGGATCGACGCACTCGACGCATTTAATGCGGACGACTCGATCGGGGCGGTGGTGAGCACGGGGAAGGGGCGGGCGTACAGTGCGGGAGCCGACATCGGGGGTTTCGAGCGGTCGTTCACTGGCGGCGCCGACCCAGAGGACATCCGCCCGCCGCATGGCGCGTTTGAAGCCGAGTACCTGTCGAAGAGCAAGCCGCTGATCGCGGCAGTCAACGGAGTGGCGGTTGGCGTGGGCCTGACGTCGATCCTCTGGTTCGACCGGATCGTGGCGTCGACCGAGGCGCGATTCTCCATGCGGTTCGCGGCGATCGGGTTGACGCCCGAGCTCAACAGCCAGTGGATGCTTCCGCGCATGATCGGGATGCATAACGCGAAGGAGATGATGCTGACGGGGCGGATCTACTCCGCGCAGGAAGCAAAGGATCTCGGGCTCGTGCGGCATGTCGTGCCGCCGGAGGAGCTGATGCCGTTCGCGATCGGGTTGGCGGCTGAGATCGCGGCGAACCCGATCTCAGTGCTGCGCACGATCAAGCGGGAGATCTACGACGACCTCGTAATGCCGGACATGCTGGCGGCGGAGAAGCGGTCGACGCACGAGTTCATGGAGGCGCGGAAGACCGCGGAGCACCGGGAGGCGTTGTTGGCACTGCGCGAAAAGCGCGCGGCGCGGTTCCACGACGCCGAGCACATGGAGGAGGTCCGCCGCTCGATTGCGGCACCTGCTTCCTGACCGCAGTTCGCAGGACACAGAGACGGGGCGCTCAACAGGGCGCCCCGCCTTCGTCTGACCGTTACTGACTCAGCTCAGAATGCCGTTGGCGACCATTTCGGCGACCTGGTCGGGGTCGTAGCCGAGGGTCTCGACCGCGATATCGAAGGTGTGCTCGCCGAAAAGCGGCGCGGGAAGCTCGGTCGCCCCCGGTGTGCCGTGAAGCCGGGCAATTGGGCCGTCGTAGGCTGAGAGCCCGGTCTCGGGGTGGTCGAGGAACTGAAAATAGCCCCGGGCCTTCATGTGCTCGTCGTGTTCGAGGACATCTTCTGCATCCTGGACAAGGCCCGCCGGGCAGCCCGCTGCCTGGAGGCGCGCGGCGAGTTCTTTGGCGGGCTGGGTTGCGGTCCATGCGGAGATCGCAGCTTCGAGGTCGTCCTCGTTCTGCTTGCGACCGAGGAGGGTCTGGAAGCGTGGGTCGGCGGCGAACGGCTGCCCGGCGGCGACGGAACACATTCCGGCCCAGTCGCCGTCGGTGGCGACGGCGATGGCGACCCAGCGCTCGCGGTCCGCGGCCTGACCGGAGGCTGGCGGGTGAGTACGTGGCTCATCGGGGCATCGGAATGCACCGTGGGGCGACATATGCGGGACGCGGTTGCCCGCCCGAGTCTGGTTGCGCCCGTTGATCGCGTAGTCCATCAGGGCGGTGCCGAGCGTCGCGGCGGTCGATTCCACCTGGGCAAGCTCGATCATCTGGCCCTTGCCGGTCTTCTCCCGGTACCGAAGCGCCGAGATGATGCTGATCACAGCATGGCCGCAGTTGACGGTGTAGTCGGGGTAGTTCGTGCCGACGCCGAAGGGTGGGCGGTTGGGATACCCACTCAGATGGTTGAAGCCTGCGATGGCCGTCAGGAGCGAACCGAAACCCGCATAGTCGCGGTGCGGCCCCCAGAGGCCCTGGAGCGGCATGTAGGCCGCGATGATCTTCGGGTTCGCCTGCGAAAGGGAGTCGTAGCTGAGGGCCCAGTTCTCGGTGACGCGCGCCGAGTAGTTCGCGAGGAAGATGTCGCATTTCTCAATCAAGCGGAGCGCGATTTCGCGTGCGCCTTCCTTACCCATATTCAGGAGGAACGACTTCTTCCCGGGGTTGAAGTTGTTGAAGTAGCCGCTGGCGTTGTATCCCTCCTGCCCGGGGCGGACGGGTTGGCCGATGCGAAGCCCATCGATGTGGACCTCGCTCTCGACCCGGATTACCTCGGCGCCGAAGTCGGCGAGGGCCTTCCCGGCGATTGGGCCAGCGCCGAACCAGGAAAAGTCGGCGACGCGGATGCCTTCAAGTGGCTTGGTCACAGCGCTCCCTCCGACAGGAAGAGTTCGAGGTCCGCAAGCGGTACGCCAGTCTCGCCCGACCAGACCTCGAGGTTGTGGGCACCAACCGGCGCGACGGTGCGGCGCAGGGTGATTGGCGTCTCCATGAACCGGAAGGGCGGGCCCGGGTAGGTGACGGTCTCGCCGCGGAACTCGGTCGTCTGGTACCACTCGCGTGCCTGGAGATGCGGGTTTTCGAGCAGGTCCTTCGGCGAGGAGATGATGCCGATGAGGAGTCGACGTCCCTGGCCCGATTCGTAGAGCTCCATGGATGTCTTGGAGCGGTAGAAGGCCGTGACGATCTCCTGGATGCGGTTGAGGATGGGCGCCTTCGCGGCCATGGCGTCAGGGTCCATGAGGAGCGCGGTCAGCGTCCGCATGTTCATGCTCTGGAGGAACTCGAGGTACTCCGGATCGCTCTTGAGGTTCTCTGCCTTCCCTTCGTCGTCCATCCAATCCAGTAGCACCGTCCAGGGGGCGCCGAATCCCGATATCCCGACCATCGAGTAGATGTAGCCGTCCGCGGACTGATATGTCCCGAGGCCGGGCAGACGGATGAGCTCGCCGTTTCGCTGGCGGGACGTCTTCTGGAAGTCCCAGGTCATCATGGCTGTCTCCTGCGCTATGGAAAGGGCTTCCTGCATGGAGACTTCAACGAGCTGCCCTTCGCCGGTCCGCTCTCGATGGAAAAGCGCGAGTGCTGCGCCTTCGGCAGCGGCGATGGATGAGGAGATGTACGCCTGGTTGCCGAACATGCGATTCGGTGGGTCCGTTGGGTCGCCGGCGAGTGTGAGAACGCCCGCCATGGCGAGCGTCACGATGTCAGCGGTCTTCCAATCCCGATGCGGCCCATCGAGGCCGAAGGGAGAGATGCTGATGTACACGAGGTCAGGCTTGAGCGCCTTGAGCTGCTCGTAGCCGATACCACGTGACTCCATGTGCCCCGGCGTGAACGATTCGAGGACGACATCGGCGCTCTTCACGAGCTCCCGGAAGAGATGCTGGCCGTCGTGTTCGTCGATGTTGCAGGTTACGAAGCGCTTGTTGGTGTTGAAGTACCAGTAGGTGAGGCTGGTTTCGCGACCGACCTCATCGTGGAAGAACGGGCCAAGGCCGCGGGCGTTGTCCCCACCGGGCGGCTCGACCTTGATGCAGTCAGCGCCCATGTCGGCGAGGAGCTTGCCGCAGTAGAGGCCGGGCTCCGTGGAGAGGTCGAGGATGCGGATCCCTTCAAGCGGGCCCGGCGATGTGTCCGGCATGCAATCCCTCGTGAGCGAGTCGAAGTACCGCAGTCGTGAACGGCGGTGGGCCGGGGTGCGACTGCGTGCGACAGTCTCCAGCCGCCGCGAAGGCGCGTCAAGACAGCGAACAGCGTTCGCGGATGGTCTGGCTTGCCGGGGGGAAGGGAGTGCTTATAGTTTCGGCGCCGGGGGTGTCCAAACGATGTCTGGTACTTCGCGATGAGCCACGCGCTCTCACTCCGGCGGGCTCCGTTCTTCTACGGCTGGTTCATCGTCGCCGTGGCGGTGATCGGGCAGTTCATTTCCGCGGGCACGCAGGCCTACGCG
Organism: Tepidiformaceae bacterium; assembly: GCA_051306275.1. Taxonomy (GTDB): domain Bacteria; phylum Chloroflexota; class Dehalococcoidia; order Tepidiformales; family Tepidiformaceae; genus JBPPMX01. The sequence continues at coordinate 29,270 of JBPPMX010000272.1, read as the reverse complement.
ATCGGCGCCTTCCTCAAGCCCATGACCGCCGACCTGGGCTGGAGCCGGGAAAGCTTCTCACTCGTGCAGACCATAGGGGTGGGGGTCGGCGGGGTCGTAGGACTGTTTATCGGTGGGTTTATCGACCGGCGCGGGCCACGGCTGCTCATGTTCATCGGCGGCATCCTCACCGGGGCAACGGTGATGCTGACCAGCCAGGTGACCGAACTCTGGCAGTTCTACCTCGTCCGCGGTGTCGGGCAGGCGCTAGGACTCGCGCTCGTTGGGAACCTCGTGGTGAACGTGACGGTGGCAAAGTGGTTCGTCGTGCGGCGCGGGATGGCTGTGGCGATCGCATCGATCGGGATATCGCTCGGGGGCGTGATCATGACGCCGCTGGTGACGTGGTGGGTGGAGACGTACGACTGGCAGACTGCCTGGATCCTCCTCGGCATCCTCATCTGGGTGCTTTCGCTGCCGTCCGCGCTGATCATGCGGCGCTCGCCGGAGGACATGGGACTGCTTCCCGACGGGATGAGCGCGGAGGAAGCGGTGGCCTACTCGGCGAAGACGAAACGCGCCTCGGCAACCTCTGAAGTGCAGTGGACGCGCGCACAGGCGGTCCGGACGAAGGCGCTCTGGCTGATCATCGTCGGGTACGGAAGCGCGACGCTCGGGCTTGGGGCGTTGCTGTTCCACATGCTGTCGTTCCTGACCGACGCCGGGTTCACGAGCGGGAAGGCCGCGTTCCTCTTCGCCGTCTTCTCGTGGGCGGCGCTCCTGTGCAAGTTTGTATGGGGGCCGCTGATGGACCGCTTCCATGCGCGCTCGCTGAGCGCGCTTGGGTTCGGGATCTCGGCAATTTCGATCGCGGCCCTGGTAGGGGCGGGGCGGGCGGAGTCTGAGCCGCTGATGGTGATGGCGCTGATCGTCTACGGGTTCGGGATCGGCGGGATAGCGCCCCTGCAGGAGACGGTCTGGGCGAGTTATTTCGGCAGGGCGCACCTCGGTGAAATCCGAGCTGTCGCGATGCCGTTCACGATTGTGTTCAGCGCCGGAGGTCCGTTCCTCGGGGGTGCGCTGTTCGACCGGACCGGGACGTACGACACTGCTTTCTTCATCTTCGCGGCGTTTTCGGGGCTGGCGTTTCTGATGCTGCTGATTGCCCGGGCACCATCACTCCCGCCCTCCGAGCCGGTCGCGCCGGGGAGCGCGTAGCCCCTCAGATCGGGACAGCGTGTACCCTGTATGGGTTCTCCGCAGACAAGAGCAGCGTTTGCGGTGAAGAAGTCGCGAGACACGAGGTGCTTACGGTATGGCGGTAAAAGTCGTCGTTGAACGCCGGGTAATCCCCGGGCAGGAGCGGCGGGCACTTGAGCTGCTCCGCACAATCCGCGTCCGCTGTCTTGAGGAGCCCGGCTATCTAAGCGGGGAAACGCTCCGCGATAGTGAGGATGCCCAGACGATCATCGTGATCAGCAGCTGGTTCGGGCTGGGCGACTGGCGGCGATGGCACGCGTCACCGGAGCGGCGCGCGTTCGAAACGCAGCTGCGTCCGCTGCTCACGGCGCCCGAGCGGGTGCGCGTCTTTGTAGAGGGCCTGAGCGACATTCACTCCGGCGCGTGACCCAGATCGCGGCGGAGGTCCGCCCCTGATACGCTCTCGTGCGGCCGGCAGGGTCCGGCGTGGAGACGCGACGATGGCTGAGTCCCGACGCCCGGTGGTGGTCCCCCTTGATGGTTCTGAGAACGCAATGCATGTGCTGCCGATGGCTGCCTTGCTCTGCCGCGTGCTCGACGCGCCCCTGAGCGCCGTCCACGTCGTGGACGACTCCAGCGCTCCTGCGGAGGCGTTTGAGCGGACGACGACGGGCTTTCGGTCGTACGTCACCGATCTCGAAGCCCGCTATGACTTCAGTGAACGTGAGGTAACTGCGACGGTGTTGCAGTCAGACTCCCCGGCGGACGCGATCCTGGAGTGTTCGGATGGGGCCGCGGCCATCACGCTTGCGAGCCATGGACGCGGTGGGTTCCGCGCGATGTTTATCGGGAGTGTGGCCGACAAGGTGATCCGCGGGAGTCGCGTGCCGGTGCTGGTTGTGCCGGGCGATGGGGTCCCGCCGAGTGTCCCCAGAGCCGTCCTCGTTGCGCTGGATGGGTCACCCGAGTCGGAACGCTCACTCGCGCTGGGGCGACGGGTAGCAGCCGAAGTGGGCGCGCGCGTCCTCCTCACGCGCTCGTATCACCTTCCGCCGGCGATCGGTGCGGAGTTCGCCTACAGCCCCGACCTCGTGATCGAAGCGCTGGCGGACGAAGTCGTGAGCTATCTCGCGAGCGTCGCGGTCGAGGGCGAAGAGACGATCGTGATGCAAGGGCCAGCCGCTGATGCGATCCTCGAAGCGGCGACGCAGCACGACGCCGGGATGGTCGTCATGACTTCAAGCGGTAAGGGAATTGGGGCGCGGCTTGCGTTCGGGAGCACGACCGACCGCGTAATGCATTCGCTGCATCGGCCACTCCTGATCGTTCCGCCGATCGGCTAAAGCGGCTCGGGTGCGGGGGAGCCCGCGATTTACTGAAGGTTCGAACTCCATCGAGCCCCGGATTGCGGGGATGCGAGCAGCTGCGCGCTGGGTTTCGCGGAGCAGGAATGGGGCGCCGGGGCGGTCGATCGGGGTCGTGGAGGAGGTGGCGGCGAACGGCCGGCAAATGCCTATTCCCGCCCTGCTCAGGAGACCCCGGAATGCCGATTGTTGAGAACGTGGACCGGTCGTGGTACCGGGTCCGCGTGGGGGATCTGGCCGTCATGCGTATTTCGCCGCGCGTCGCGAGCATCGTCGCTCTGAGCGGGTTGTTCCTGGTCCTGGGGCTTCTCACGGCGTACGCAACCTGGACGAACCTTGAGGGCCAGCGGCAACTCGAAGAGGTGGAGCGTGCCGTGCGGCTCAGCAATGCGTACCGGGATGCTACGGATGGACTCTCGGAGGCCGAGATCTTCGTCCACCAGGCACTCGAGGGAGATGGACGAGACCCGAACGAGTTCTGGCTGGTTACGGATCGGATCCGTGAGGCGCTCACCGCAGTGGCGCGGGAAGGGAGCTTCGAGGATCTCAGGATCGTGCTTGATGTCCAGAAGATCGCGAATGATGAACTGCGGAAGGTTGAGCAATTCTTCGCGAATGAGGCGCTCGGAATGACGGATCCATCCGTCCTGCCCGACACCTCTGTGCCGGTCGAAATGAAGGCACTTCTCCGAGCCCCCGCGGCGGAGCGAGAGCGTGAGGCCGCGGCGGCGATGGCCCAAGTCATTGACTCCCAGGAGGATGGGCTTGCATTCACGCTCAGTGTGTTTGCCGCTGGGGCGGTCATGATGCTCGCATGCCTCGCCCTGCTGCATCGCTCAGGAAAGCGGGATGTGCGGGCGCAAGTCGAACTGCGCAACCTCCGTGAGGTAGCGCAGACGGACTCGCTGACCGCACTCGGAAACCAGCGTGCGTTCGAGGAGGCACTCGAGCGGGCCGTGGCGGTTGCCGCGTCCGACGACCATCCGCTGGCGCTGGCGATCGTCGACGTCGACGAGTTCAAGTATGTGAACGACACGTTTGGGCACGACCGGGGCGATGAGGCGCTCAGGGGCCTCGCTGAAATCTTACGCGGCAGTTCGCGTAGCGAAGACGAGGCATTCCGAATCGGTGGCGACGAGTTCGCGGTCATCATGCCGCGGACGCCGCTGACCTCCGCGACGCGCATGGTTGATCGAATCCGGGATCTGATTGCGGACCGCCTGCAGGGCGTCACCGTGAGCATCGGGGTCTCTGCGCTCAACGCCGGGGAGAGCGATGTGCGGCTCCTGAGGGAGCAGGCGGACTCGGCCCTGTATGACGCGAAGGCGCGCGGCCGGAACATGGTTCTCCTGTTCGACCAGGAACACAGCCGAATCCCGGTATTCCAGAGCGCAAAGGTCGATGCCTGCAGGTTGTTGCTCGTGCGGCCCGCAGTGGACGTTGTGTTCCAGCCTATCTGGGCGCTCGGAGATGGACGCTTGCTCGCGGTTGAGGCGCTGATCCGTCCGCCGGCCGAGAGCAGGCTAGCGCCTCTTGAGGCATTCCAGGTCGCGGAGCGGCTGGGGCGCACCCACGAGCTGGACGACCTGTGTCAGCGGTCAATCCTCGCACGGGCACACGAGTTGCCGGAGGGCGTGGACCTGTTCGTGAACATCTCGCCCCATACGCTCGAGCACTCTGCCTTCTCGCCGAAGACACTCGCGGCGAGAGTTGCGAAGGCGGGGCTTGCACCGGGCCGCGTGATCCTCGAGATGACCGAGCGATCGGACGTCCCGATCGATCGGCTGGTGCCGGTTGTAGAGGAACTGCGCGGGCTTGGCTTCCAGTTCGCACTCGACGATGTCGGTGCCGGAACCCAGGGGTTCGATGTCCTGCGACGACTGCCGGTGGACTACGTAAAGGTTGCGCGCGTGGTGGTGGCGGGAGCAAGCCGGGACCGGGCGGGGAGAGCGGCGCTGATGGCGATCATCGCCTTCGCAACGGAGGCAGGCGCGCGGGTGGTAGCAGAGGGCGTCGACCAAGAACAGATGCTGGAGCTGATCCGCGGGTTGGCGGCGACAGACTCCGAGCGGCCAGCGCTGGCAGTGCACGCGGTGCAGGGCTATCTGCTCGGCCGTCCCGAGATGGAACTGCCCGGTGGGGCGATGACGACCCTGCTGCGACAGCCAGCCGCCTGAGCAGTTGGCTGTCACGCAAGACGCAGGCAGGAGCTAACCGCGCGGCAACCCAAGGCCGCGGGTGGCGATGATGTTCCGCTGAATCTCGTTCGTGCCGCCGGCGATCGTGGAGGGGACCGCCTCCATGTGCATCTCCGGAAGATCGCCGCCGATTGGATCGCGCTTCTCTTCCTGAAGCATCGGTCCAGAGAGCCCAAGGACGTTCACGCCGAAGTTGTAGACGCGCTGTCCAAGTTCGGACTGGGGGGGAAGCTGATGGCGAAAGTATTCCCGATTCCGGATCGAGTGTCGGCGGGCGCGATCGCTGGTCATCGACAGCGCCGGGCTATCGGCGGCTCAGGTGCTGCGGAAGTAGACCACGCCGTCGACAACCCATGTGTCCACGGACTTCCCAATGCGCTTCGCCGCGCGGGAGATGCGGAGGGCGACTCCGCGGGGGGTCTCACCCGTCGAAGGCATTAGTTTGCCTTCCTCGTCGCCCTTAAGGCTCGTGACGTAGGTCTCGTACTCGCGCATCCGAGCACCAAGGCGGCCGGTCTGGCGTGCCGGGCGAGGCGCCTGCCCTTTTTTGAGAACGGTGAATTCAACCACAAGACGTATCCCCTCTTCGTACCGGTTAGTCGTACTGGCAGCGAAGCTATTGGCCTCGTTGCAAGCACTTCTAGAGAGGAACCCTACCGGCGTTGTTCGAGGCTCGCAATGCCCTGCCGAATAGAGTCGAGAAAGGCTTGGAGCTGGCTTTCAAGCCGGCGCAGGATCTCATGGGCGTACTGATCGGCATCATCGAGTTGCTTTCGGGCGGCATCTGCGGCCTCGCTGAGATGTGATGCAGCAGTGGCATCAGCTTCTGTAATGACGACACGAGCTCGCGACTCGGCATCACGCAGCATTGCCTGGCTGCGCTCCTGTGCATCGGCGACGATCTCGTTCTGGTCGAGTCTTCGTGCGCGTTCTGCCTCAGCCGCACTGATCATCTGTTGTGCCTGCTGGTGTGCTTCCTGGAGCACCTGCTCGCGCGTCTCGATGACGCGCGAGGCCTCGCGGATATCAGCGGGTACCGCTAAGCGAAACTGGTCGACGATATCGAGCATTCGCTTGCGATCGACGACGAGATTTCCGCCCACGGGAAGGCGCCTGGCCTGGATCACCAGTTCTTCGAGGGCATCGATGAGGTCAAGGATTTCCAAAAACGCCTCAGTGGCAGGGGTTATTGCGCGAGTTTAGCGCGGATTGCTGCGCCGACGTTCTTCGGGACGAGATCTGAAATGTCGTACCCAAAACGTGAGACTTCGCGGATCCGGCTCGCGCTGACGTAGAGGAACTCCTGGCTGGCCATGAGGTACACCGATTCGAGTTCGGGCGCCATTTTGCGATTCATAAGGGCCATATCGAACTCAGACTCGAAGTCCTTCACGGCGCGAATTCCGCGAACAATCGCGACGGCTCCGTGCTGGCGGGCGAACTCTACCGTCATGTTCTCGAACCCTTTGACCTCGACGGTCGGCAGGTGGGCGACTGCGCCTCTGAACAGCTCGATCCGCTCGTCCCAGGTGAACATCGTCTCAGGGCCGCGTTCGCGGCCGCGAACAACAGCGACGATCACTTTATCGAAGATGTTGGTCATTCGAGTGACCATGTCGAGATGGCCGTTTGTCACCGGGTCAAACCCGCCCGGAAATACCGCGATCCTCATTGCCCCTCCTCGAGGTCGTAGATGGCTATTGCGCTATCGCCGTAGGTCCGGCGATCCCCCAAATGAAGCCCTTCCGGGCGCCCCGGCGGATTGTAGCGACTTCCATGCTCGTAGACGACAACGCCGCCCAGGCGAAGGAACGCGGCGAGGCGGGTGAGGAGCTCGGGGATGTCCGGCGCGTCGTATGGAGGGTCGAGGAGGATGATGTCGAAAGTGGCGTCGAGCTGGGCCAATGCGCCCGGAAGCGCACCACGAAGGACGGTCCCGCGGTCCGAGAGGGCTGTGCGAGAAAGGCTCTGGATGATGGCCTGGCAAGCAGAACTCTCAGAATCGACGAAGGTAGCGGAGGTGGCTCCGCGGCTTAGCGCCTCGACCCCGAGCGCCCCGGTGCCGGCGAAAAGGTCGAGGACGGTCGCGCCTTCGATGCGGTCGCCGAGGATGTTGAAGATCGCTTCGCGGACTAGCCCGGACGTGGGGCGCAGCCGATGACCCTTCGGTTCGGTGAGTGGGATGCCACGGGCGGTACCCCCGGTGATGCGGACTCCTCGTCCTGCCATCAGCCGCCCGAACTCGTGCCGGGCTGCTGGCGTGGTTGAACGGTCACGGTGAGCTCGTTCTGGAAGAGGGCGACGCCGTCACTCAGGATCAGGAAGATGGAGTAGGTACCGGGCTGCGCGGGCGCGGTCCAGCGGGCGGTCCCGCGGGTGTTCGCATCGAGGGTGCCGCCACTCTTGTCCCAGACGGGTGCGAGGTCTGCGGGATTGGGCTGCGCGAGCGCGGGCGTCCCGGTCTCGATAAAGGGGATCAGGGCGGGCCAGATGTTGCCGAGGTACGGGTTGGAGCTCGCATCCTGGATGGCGACACCGCCGAGTTCGAACCGTGGGATGTATTCGAGCTTGAACCCGATGCTGAAGACGTTCTCGATGTAGACGGTGCGACCGCCAGCATCGTCGTAGGTGAAGAAGACAGTGGCTGTCTCGGGCGACCATGACACGCCACTGCGCCGCGCGGCCTTGTCGATGTTCACGCCAACGACCGAGTAGTTGTTGTTGACCTCGAGCGCGGTGGCGTCGACCTGGAGGCGGCTGGCGATCGTCATCGCCTCGACGATAGTCATGGCGCGGAGGGTGCCGTCCGGCGCCTTCTCAGTGGCGAACGGCGTGACGGTCATCGCGAGGCGGGCCGCGTCGAGGCGGGACGTGAGGTATTCGAGCAGGGCTGGCACTTCGAGCCGGAAGCTGCCGGGGTCGGGGTAGGGGAGGAGCTGGATCAGGTCTGCATGCTTCGCGAGCTCGGCCCAGTCGTAGGCGCCTTCGTCGTAGCCCTGCGCCGATTTCGCGGGCGCGGGCAGGGTGAGGGTCAGGATCTTGCCCTTTCCGTGGAGGGCCTGGGCGAGTTCGATGGTGAAGAGTGTGAACGAGGCGCGCTGATCCGCGGGAAGGTCCATGTAGGCGATATCCACGCCGTCGAGTTGCGCAGCCTCGGCCACGGCGACGATGGCCTGGACATGAGCTGAGCGCTGAGCGCCGCTCCCGAGGAGCGAGGTAACGACCGGCAGGCCGTTCGCAGCGTTGGCGGAAATGCTGGGGACGAACTCGAAGGAAGGGTCACGGGTGACAGTGGTGGCGATCCCGGCGAGATTGCCGTCGCCGACGGGGGTGAAATCGCGGGTGTGGAGCATGGTAATCCGGCCGGCCGCGTCCGGGTGGAGGGTGGCCCCAGCATCGAGGTAGGCGACGACCTGGCCGGCCTTCGAAAGGCGGCGGAGGACCGCGATGTACTCGGGAGTGGTGCCCAGGGTGCCAGAGACTTCTGTCGTTTCAGCGACGGCGGAGGCGGCCGTGAGGGCCTGCCAGGAACCAGCCGAGGACTCGTACCCGAAGAAGGCGAGGCTGCGGTTGTCGCCTTCTTCGCTGGCGAGCGGGACTTCGAGGTAGACGGTGGAGCCAGGGTCGGGCGCTTCGCCCGTGCGTTCGTAGAGTGCGGTTGCGAACTCGAAGCCGCCCGGCGCGGCGATCTCTTCGCCGGTCTCGCAGTAGAGGTCGTCGCACCCGCCGGCGAAGAACATCCGGTAGGCGAAAAATCCGAGCACGAGGAGGCCCAGGACACCGCCGCCGACCATCCAGGCCCTGGTGTTCCGTGTCGCGCCGTACATCGAACCGGTGGAGCGGGCGCCAATGCCCGAGCCGCCGCGCCTTGTCATGCTGTTCCCCTCGACCGGGCTGGCGGTCTAAGCCGAGCGCCCAAGCTCGACCTCTGATTCGATTATCCGGCCACCGCGATTGAGGACAACCCGGACCCGTTCGCCCGGAACGTGCTGGCCGAGTGCGTTCAGGAGCGGGCCATCGCGATCAACGACCGTTTCACCCATCTCGGTGATGACGTCACCAACCAGGATGCCGGCGTCCGCGGCAGGCCCGGCCGGGGCTACGGCGGTGACGAGGGCACCCTCTGCGGTAGCTGTCCCGAACTGGCGCGCGGTCTCGGAGGTCAGTTCGACGTGGGAGATCCCAAGAGTCGGGCGCGGGTACGACCCCCCTGTACGGATGATTTCACCCGCGATCTCCATCGCCCGATCAATCGGGAGTGCGAAGGCGATGCCTTCCACGACTTCACCGTTCCGGAACTCACGAAGGACGGCAGTCGGGATCCCGACGAGTTCACCCTGGAGGTTGAGGAGTGCGCCCCCGGAGTTTCCGCTGTTGATCGCCGCGTCGGTCTGGATGAGGTCGTCCTGGCGAACGCCGTCGAAGGTCCTGACGCGGGCGAGGCCACTAACGACACCAACGGTGACGGAGCCGTCGAACGTCGCGAGAGGGTTCCCGATGGCGACGACGGTATCCCCGAGCGCGAGGGCGCTCGAGGAGCCGACCGGGATCGGTTCGACACTGACAGGGCCAATCTGGAGGACGGCTACGTCGGTGTAGGGGCTGTCGTGACCGAGGAGGATCGCGTCCCGTTCGGTGCCATCCGAGAGGGTCACCTTGAGCGAATCGGTGCCAGTGACAATGTGCGCGTTTGTGAGGATGTGGCCCTCTCCATCGAGGAGGACGCCGCTGCCGATGTCACGGACGACTCCGCCGTTTGTGGTGCGGGAGCTTTCGATGCGGACGACCCCGGGCCGGCGCTCCGCCGCGACGGAGCTGATGGCGTCGGTCTGCTCGATGGTGAGCGTCGAGGGGTCCGCGGTTGCGGGGGCTTCTGTGTCTTCGAAGGCGCCCAGCGCTGATGCGACGAAAAGAGCGACGAGCGCGCCGGCGACGGCGCCTACCGCGCCAGCCACGCCGGCGACGGCCAGCATCGGGGCGGCACTGATGCGACCAGCCTCGGGCGTCGGCGGAGGCGCCGGAGGGTGCGCGGAAGGGGGCGGCGGGCCTGATCGAGACGATGCCCAGTCGAGGCCATCAATCGCGCGGCGGTTGGGCGTGGGGTCGTCGTCGATCATTCGGACGTGGCCTGCCATCGATTCGTTGCGGGAGGATCAGCCGCTTCGGTATACTGCGGTTCGCGAGTCACCTTGCAGACTGAGGCGCCAACGGCCCCTCAGTCGTTTTTTTGGGCCGCTAACTGGCCATAGGGTACGACATGTCAGACAAACCGGTTCCGCTTACCCGTGAAGGGAAGGAAAAGCTCGAGAAGGACCTCGCTGAGCTGCGTTCTGAACGGAAGGTGATTGCCGAGCGCATTCACGACGCACAGGAGCAGGGGACGAGCCAGAACGACGCCGAGTACGACGACGCAAAGCAGGAACAGGGAATGCTTGAGGGACGCATCCTTGAAATCGAGGACATCCTGCGGCGAGCGCGATTGATCGACGAGGACGTCGCGCATGCATCAGGCCGCGTCCAGATCGGGAGCGGAGTCGAGGTCGAACAGGACGGGAAGAAGCGGCATTACCAGATCGTCGGTACGCCTGAGGCCGACCCGACGCAGGGCAAGATCTCGAACGAATCGCCGGTCGGTTCGGCCTTGCTCGGCCATGCAGTGGGTGAGACGGTCGAGGTGCTGGTGCCGCGCGGTGTCAGCAAGATGAAAATCCTCAAAATCGACTAGGCGCGCAACGCCCACGGGAGCCACGCCTCATGGATGAACTGATGGCCCAGCGGGTGGCGAAGCTGGAACAGCTTCGTGCGCTCGGCATCGATCCCTACCCGGCGCGCGTTGAGCGGACGCACAGCGCCGCTGACGTGACCCGCATCGTCGACGGGCAGGGCCCTGAGACCGCGGAAGCGGACGGCGAACGAGTGACCGTGGCGGGGCGGGTGGTTGCACGCCGGGACATGGGCAAAGCGACGTTCGTAGACCTCCGCGACGACACCGGGCGCGTACAAGTGCTTTTGCGCCCGAACCAGGTCGGCGAGGCGGCGTATGAGGCTCTGAAACTGATCGACCTCGGTGACTTCCTCTCTGCCACGGGAAACGCCATGCGGACGCGGACCGGACAGCCAACGGTGGGCGCGGTCACGTGGAGGATGATCACGAAGGCGATGCACGCCCCGCCGGAGAAGTACCACGGCCTCGCCGACACGGAGCTACGGCAACGGCGGCGATACCTCGACCTGATGGCGAACGAAGAGACGCGCGAGGTTTTCCGGGTGCGGAGTGCCGTGATCGCGGGCATCCGGCGATTCCTCGATGGGCGCGGGTTCATCGAGGTTGAGACGCCGATCCTGCAGGAAGCGGCCGGTGGAGCGGCCGCGCGACCATTCACAACGCACTTCAACGCGCTCGACGAAGACCGGTTCTTGCGAATCAGCCTTGAACTACACCTCAAGCGGCTGGTGGTCGGTGGCTTCGACAAGGTGTACGAAATCGGGCGAATCTTCCGGAACGAGGGCCTGAGTACGCGTCATAACCCGGAGTTCACGATGCTGGAGTCATACGAGGCCTACGCCGACTACAACGACGTTGCGCGGATGGTGGAGGAGATGGTGTCGAGCGTGGCACTGGAAGCCACGGGGACGACGCTGGCAACGTTCCGCGGCAACGAGATCCAGCTCGCACCGCCCTGGCGTCGGCTCACGTTCCACGATGCGCTCCGTGAGTACGCCCGGCTGGAGTTGGATGCGTTCGCGACAGTGGACACGCTGCGGCCGGAGCTGGAGCGGCGGGGAATCACGACAGACCCGAAGGCCGGGTGGGGGAAGCTAGTGGACGAGGCGATGTCACACTACGTCGAGCCGAAGCTAATCCAGCCGACGTTCCTGCTGGACTACCCGGTGGAACTCTCGCCGCTGGCCAAACGAAAGCCCGAAAACCCGAGACTCGTGGAGCGGTTCGAGCCGTTCATTGGCGGGTTCGAGGTGGGGAACGCGTACAGCGAGCTGAACGACCCGATCGACCAGCGAACTCGTTTCGAAGAGCAGATGGCGTTGAAGGATGCCGGCGACGATGAGGTCGAGTTGATGGACGAGGACTTCCTGTTTGCGCTGGAGCACGGGATGCCACCGGCGGGCGGCCTGGGGATCGGGATCGACCGCCTCGTGATGATCCTGACGGGCCAGTCGACCATTCGCGAGGTCATCCTGTTCCCCCAGCACCGGATCGTGAAGGAATGACCGACCCCGTCGAACGGCATCACACGGCGACCGCCTATGTCGTTGCGAGGGGCCGCACGCTGCTGCTCTGGCATGCACGGCTTGGGATGTGGCTTCCACCGGGCGGGCATAGCGAACTGAACGAGGATCCCGTACAGACAGCGCGCAGGGAGGCGTTCGAGGAGTCGCTGCTGGACGTTGAGGTGATCGCCCCGGACGACCTGCTGGAGTGCCCTGGGCCGGAGATCTTGCCGCCGCCCGCGGTGATCCTCATCGAGGACATCGTCCGCGAGGATCAGCCGTTCCACCAGCACATCGACCACGTCTACTACACACGCGCGGTCTCCGAGGTCGATTTCGAGGCTGCGATCCCGCACGGCCCGCATCGATGGGTTGACCTCGAGGAACTAAGCGCGGCGTTTTCCCTCCCGGCACCCGATGGTAGGCTCGTCCCCATCGCGGAGGATGTCCGGTTACTTGGAATCCGTGCGATAGCCGCAGCAGCGGCACGGGAGCGATAGGTTTGCTGAGCGTCCAGTACATCCGGGAGAACGTCGACCGCGTGAAGGGAGATGTAATCCTGCGGAACTCAAGCGCGCCCATCGACCAGGTTCTCCAGCTCGACGATGAGCGCCGTGTCCTCCTCCAGGAGGTCGAGCGGCTCCGCGCGGAGCGGAACGTGGCGAGCAAGGAGATCGGGGCCTCGAAGGACGCGGCTGAGCGGGACGCGAAGATCGCCTCGATGCGAGGCGTCAGCGACCGGATAACGGAGCTCGAGTTAAAGCTGCGAACGGTCGAAGCGTCGCTTCAGCAGGGCTTGTACGAGATCCCGAACATCGTCGACCCCCAGGTCCCGCGCGGTCCAGACGAAGAGTCGAACGTGGTGATCGAGAGCTACGGGTCTCCGAAGGCGCTGCGGTTCACGCCGAAGACGCACTGGGAAATCGGCGAAGGGCTTGCCGGGATCGACTTCGAGCGAGCCGTGAAGATGAGCGGCAGCCGCTTCTATGTGCTCCGGGACGGCATCGCGCGTCTGCACCGGGCTCTGATTGCGTGGATGCTCGACTTTCACACGGTCGAAGGCGGCTTCATCGAGCACTACCTCCCGTACATGGTCTCGGAGGAGTCGCTTTTTGCCTCGGGGCATCTCCCGAAGTTCCGCGACAACCTGTACCACGACGCGGAGGAGGACTACTACTTCATCCCGACCGCGGAGGCTTCGTTCGCGAACCTCTATCGCGACGAGATCCTGCCGCCGGGCTTCCTGCCGCAGCGATTCGTCGCGCACACGCCGTGCTTCCGGCGGGAGAAGATGAGCGCTGGGCGAGACACGCGAGGGCTGAAGCGTGTCCACCAGTTCGAGAAGGTGGAGATGTTCGTGTTCTGCGAGCCGGAGCAGAGCGAGGCGGAACTCGAGAACCTCGTGCAGCGCGCACGCTCGATCCCCGAGCAGCTGGAACTGCCGCATCGCGTGATCCAGCTCTGCAGCGGGGACCTCGACTTCAAGGCGACGATGGGTTTCGACGTCGAGATCTGGTCGCCGGGGATTGGCGAGTGGCTTGAGGTGAGCTCAGCGTCGAACTGCCTCGACTTCCAGGCGCGGCGGGCGAACATCCGCTATCGCCCCGCGGCGGACGGGCCGACCCGCTACCCGCACATGCTCAACGCCTCGGGCCTCGCTCCAGGGCGGACGCTAATCGCGGTGCTCGAGAACTACCAGGAAGAAGATGGCTCGGTCGTGGTGCCGGAGGTTCTACGCCGGTACGTGGGTGCCGACGTACTCAGCCCGCAGGGGTAACTCACGCTCCTCGATTGGGCTTGGAAGCAGCTAGGACGAGTGACCGTTGGTTGCGGCGAGGGCGGCACGGGCGGGGCGATCGAGGATTTCGTCGACAAGGCCGTACTCTTTCGCGGCTGGCGGGTCAAGCCAGAAGTCGCGGTCGGTGTCGTGCTCGATCTTGTCCATGGGCTGCCCGGTGGTCTCCTGGATGATGTTCCGGAGGACCTTCTGAAGGCGTAGCGTCTCGCGCGCCTGGATCTCGATATCGCGGGCTTGCCCCTGCGCGCCGCCGAGTACCTGGTGCAGGTGGACGGTGGAGTTGGGGAGCGCGAACCGCTTGCCCTTCGCGCCGGAGGTCAGGAGGATCGTCCCCATGCTGGCGGCGAGGCCGATGCAGACGGTCGAAACGTCCGGACGGATGAGCTTCATCGTGTCGTAGATGGCGAGGCCTGCGGTGACGCTGCCGCCGGGGCAGTTGATGTACATCATGATGTCGCGCTCGTCGTCCTCGCGGGCGAGGTAAAGGAGCTGCGCGATGATGACGTTCGCGACCATGGCATCGATCGGGGTGCCGAGAAAGACAATCCGCTCTTTCAGGAGCAGGGAGTAGATGTCGAAGGCGCGTTCGCGCCGGCCGTCCGATTCGATGACGAACGGCATGATGTCTGAGAAGCGCTCTGGGGTCATTGAAGTGGCCCTCCTGTTTACTCAGTGTGCAGGTTGGCACACTCCTGATGCAAAGCCCCGGGGGTTCCAGTTCATCGAAGTACCCCGGTCGGGCTAGACTGGTGCGGCGAAGGAGGGATGTCCCGTGCGTAAGTGCCCATGGTGCGGTCGTGACAACCTGAATGTGTACTCCTACTGCCAGAGCTGTGGCCGTGGGTTCGACGGGCCGGAGGAGAAGCCGGCCAGTAAGAAACGGCGAATGTGGCCGTTCGGTTCGAAGGCGGCCTGAGCATGTTTATCGCGATGAACCAATTCGAGGTCAACCCCGAGCGGGCCGATGAGTTCGAAGCGGGCTGGCGGGCCCGGGAGAGCCACCTGGCGGAGCAGCCGGGGTTCGTGGCGTTCGCGCTACTGAAGGGCGATGACCCCGGAGACTTCATTTCGCATACAACGTGGGAATCGCGGGCGGCATTCCTCGCGTGGGCTGAGGGCGAGGCGTTCCGCCGGGCACACGGTGGCCGGATGCCAGAGGGCATCATCGTCGGGCACCCGCGGGCGCGGTTCTACGACGCGGTCATCGAGGAACGAGCGCCCGGGCGCAGCTAGAAGTGGTCCGGGCCGTGCGGGCGGTGCCTCGTCGCGAACCAGCGGTCGGCTTTCACGAGTGACGCCGTGTCAGCGGATTCGAGCATCCCCCAGCGGGAGAGCTGTGAGGCGGAAGCGTGGCCGGCGATGAGCGACGCGAGGCCGTTGGGTGAGGTCGTGATGGCCGGGGCGCCACCGCCGGGGCTTACCGCCTGTCCGCCTTCGGCTGCCTCGATGGTGTGGACGCCGTTGTTCCAAGGACACATGTCATCGCCTTCGACGGCGATCGTGAGCGCACCGGAGTCGCCGTAGGCGCGCTGGCCGAGGGCTTCGCGAACGTCGAGGAGACGCAGCCAGATGCCATCGCTGGTGCGGCGGTGGAGCAGGCGCTGTTCGAGGACAAGGTGGGGGAGCGGGTCATCTTCGGGGACGACGCCGTCGAGCGAAACCCGATTGGCCAGGTCGTGTCCGAGGACGAACTGCCAGACGGCGCGATACGCCTCAATCGTGGTCCACCAGAGGTCGCGGATGTCGATCTCGATCCCCCGGCCGGCATCGTCCTGGGGGACATCGCGCTGGCGATAGATGACGTAGCCCTGGGGGACGCCGTCAGCGTCGCGGTAGAGTGCCGCGAATACTGGCCCGCCGTCCTTTCGCTGGAGGGGTTCTGCGTTCCAGAGCGCGCGGCTGCGCTGGATCACGAGGTTCCGGTCCGCCGAGGCCCGGTCGAACACCTCGCGGAGGGTGTCAAACATGCCACCGGCGTCGCCGTGCTCGATCGAGCCGGGCGTGGGGATGTCGCGGGAGAAGGCAATCGCCGCGGGGTCGAAGCTGTACTTCACGTGCGTGCTTGCAAGGCCGTAGCCGAATCGCTGGTAGATGGAGCCCATGCTCGCCCAGAGGATGGCGAACGCGTTGCCTTCATCGCGCCACCTGGCGAGGCTGTTGGTCATGACCTTACGCATGATGCCCATACGGCGGTGGGCGGGCGATGTGCCGACGCAGGTGACGCCTGCCATCCGGACGGCCTGGCCGTTGAGCTTCACGCGGAACGGGAGCGCGGCCATCGTCGTGACCAGGCGACCGTCGATGAAGCCGCAGTTGGTCCACGCGGGCTGGATTCCCTGCCCTTCGAGATCGGCTTCATCCTGCTTGTTGTTCGCGAAGACATAGCGGACAAGCCAACGGAACTGGCGCTGTTCTTCCTCGTCCTGGCAGGCGCGAATTTCGAGTGCAGACATGCGTGCGACCCTCCGCGGGATGCGGGAAGTCTAACGGCTACGGGTGCGGCGGCGTCAGGGTCGCCCCGTCATCCATGTTCACCCAGTAGCTGCCACACGCCTGAATGGTCGTGAAGTCGTTGATGAAGGCGGGAGCATCGGGCCCGGCATAGAGCTCCCAGCGTTCGGTGAATCCGTCATTCACATAACGGTAGATGCTGTTGTACTCCCCGGCGATGGAGGAGAGGGCGTCAACCGCGTCGGTGGAGGCGCCGAGATAGACGAAGTCGTTCCAGCCTTCTTCGAGCTCCACTGGCACGGCCTGCGTCACCGCGAAGCCGCCGGGGATGAGCGTGTTCTCGGCGGCGTAGTACCAGTAGGACTCGCCGGGAATGAGGGAGGCGAGCGTCCGCCCGATGACGGTGTCCGCGAACCAGGACGTGTAGTTCGACGTGCCATCGGTGAGCTTGAAGATAGCGCTCACATCGCTTTCGCCGACGCCAGCAGGGAACGACAGGCCGAGCTGAAGCGTCTGGGCACCAAAGTAGGGTGCGTGGTTCCAGCCGAAGTAGAGCGGGACGTTCCCGCAGGCAACGCTGCCCGTGCCGACGCGGGCGGAGGGTCCTACCTCGCTCGTCCCACCCCCGTGGAGGGTGACAATCGCGACGATCCACTTACCGGGCGCGACCGGGGGGTTGGGGAAGGTGAACTCACCTGCGCTGTCGGTTGTGACGCTCCCGAGCGGGATTGGCGTTGTAGCGAAGTCATTTTCGCCGCCCGCAACATGGTCCGTGTTGTAGAGGAACACCGTACAGAGGCCAGCCGAGCCACCGCAGGTGGGGCTCGTTGTGCCCCTGATTTCTCCCTGGGTCGCAAGCGTGATTACGGGATGATTGAGGAGGCCGTTGGGGCCAACGTCGGTGTCGTTCGGGTCATTCGGGTTTCGGATGCCGTCGGCGTTCAGGTCAATCGAAAGTCCGCCGATGCCGGCGAAGATGTTCTCTTCGAAGAAACCACTCGTGCTTTCGCCGGCGATGTTCGCGGAGGCAACGATGCCGCTGCCGGTGGCATTTGCGATGTAGTTCGCGGTGACCTCGGTACCGAGGCTCGGCTGCCGGATCAGGATCCCGGTCTCGACCGCGTGCGCAACACCGGACTGGCTCCGGCCGAGCCAGTTCTGGAGGATTCGGACGCCCGTGAAGATGTCGCCTTCACCGTCCTCGGTGCCAACGCGGATGCCAATGGCGGCGTTGCCGACGGTGTTGCCGTCGTCGCTCTCCTCATCGTCGCCGATCGTCGCGTTCGCCGCTTCGACTGCGATGCCGATCTCTACGGGGGCGGCGCTATTATCGGGCGCCAGGCCGACGATGTTCCCGTAGAGGGCGGCGCCCTCGCCGGTGATGAGGATGCCAATCTCCGCGTTCCCGACCCGGTTTCCGCGGGATTCGAAGAGGTGCTCCCCGAGATCCGCGCTCTCACCGCCGACAGCGATGCCCACGGTGACGGGCGCCGCTGCGCCATCGGGATCGAAGCCGATGCGGTTGCCGATAAGTACCACATCGGCGCCACTCGTCTGGATACCGGTAGTCGCGTTGCCAATCAGGTTGGACGCGACAGGACTCGTGGTGTTGCCGATCAGGGCGTCGGCGCCCTCAGAGATGATGCCGGTCGTGACCGGCGCCGTGGCTCCGTCCGAATCGAAGCCGATGGTGTTGCGGCGGATGGTGGCGCCGGGGGCCGAGGACACGATGCCCGTCGCGGCGTTTCCGATGAGGTTCGCGGCGGTCCCACCGATGATGGCGTCGTCTGCGTTCGCCTCAATGCCGACGGAAACCCCGGCCAGGGTATCGTCGGTGTCGAATCCAATGGCGTTGCCGTCGGCCGTCGCGGAAGTTGCGAGCGGACCGAACAGGATCGCCGTGGGACACCCGCCGAGCAGGTTGCCCTCGCTCTCGGTGGGGTCGCCACCGACGGATGGCGAGACGCCATGGGCTTCGATGCAGGTGCTGACGAAGTCCTGGACCGCGAGCCCCATTACGGCCGAGCTGGCGCCGGAGAACTTCAAGCCGATGCTGGCCGCACCGCCCCCACGGATCACGACGCCTGCGGTGCTGGCGTCGATGGTCACGTTGTCCTGCGTGATCTCCGGGAGGTCGGACGCGCCGATGGTAATCGTCTCGGGCGCATCCACGGGGAAAACCTCGGGGTCGAAGGCGATGATGTACGGACCGCCTGCTTCGGCTTCATCGAGATTCACGAAATCGATCGCAGCGCGCAGCGTGCACTTCGTATCGTCAGGGCAGACCTGATCTTCGAGCGTATCGGCCGTGCTTGTGACGGTGACAACGACTTCGACGGCTGAGACGGGCTGGAATTGATCGGCGAAAGTGAGAACGAGGGAAACGGCGAGTAGCAGAAGGAGTGCAGTGCGCATGTTGTACGCACGCTATCCGTGTCGTGGCGGCGGAGCAAGCGGTTCGCCGGTGTTTCGCGGCGCACATAAGCTAGGACGATGCGAAGACGCCAGCGAGAACGACCCGAGCCACCTTCAGAGCCCGTGCTCCTGCGATGCGGGCCGATTGTCGCGGGTGGGACAGCGCTCGCGAGGCTGGAGGATGGGCGTGCGGCGATGGTGTCGTTCGCGGCTCCGGGAGAGCTCGTATCTGCCCGGATTGAACGCGAGTACTCGGACTACGTTGAGGCCGTGGCGATTGAGGTCGTGGAGCCGTCCGATGACCGGATTGAGCCACCCTGTCCCTTGTTCGGCGAGTGCGGGGGCTGCCAGCTCCAGCACATGAACTACCCGGCGCAGCTTCGGGCGAAAGAAGACGTCGTCCGGGAGCAGCTGCGGCGGATCGGCCACCTTGATGGTGCCGTAGTGCGGCCGATTGCTGGCGCCGCCGACCCGTGGGGTTACCGGAATCACCTGCGCTTCTCGACCGGGAAGATGTACGGGGATGTCGGGTTCATAAGCCGGCGCGGACGTGGACTGCTGAAGGTGGAGTCATGTCCGATTGCCGACCCGTGGGTGAACGAGCTGCTGCCGAAGCTGCAGGGGAACGGCGCGGGACTGCACCAGGTGCAGGTGCGGCATTCGGCCGCGACCGGTTCGTACATGGTGCAGCCGGAAATGCCGGCAGTGGGCGAGCCGACGGGGCAACGGCGCTACACCGAGGAACTCGGGGGCCACCGATTCGAGGTGAGCGCAGCCGCATTCTTCCAGGTGAACGCGGCACAGGCTGAGGTGCTCCTGCGGCTCGCCGGCGAGGCGCTCGGGGACGCGCGCGGGACGCTAGTCGATGCCTTCGCGGGTGTCGGGACGTTTGCTGCGATCTTCGCCGACCGGTTCGACCATGTGATCGCGATCGAGGAATCGGACAGCGCGGCGAAGGATGCGCGGGAGAACCTTGCGGGATTCCCGAACGTCGAAATGCGCATCGGGAAGGTCGAACACGTCCTGCCCGAGCTCGATGTGCGGCCGGACGCGGTAATCCTCGACCCGCCGCGCCCGGGATGTATGCCGCGAGTGCTGGACGCGCTAATCGAGTTCAAGCCGAAGGCGGTCGTCTACGTCTCGTGCAACCCGGCGACGCTGGCACGGGACCTGCGAATCCTGGTCGATGGCGGCTTCAACCTCGACCATGTCACCCCGGTCGACATGTTTCCGCAGACCGGACACATCGAATGCGTGACGCGGCTTTCGATGCCTGACGACGGCGAATGACATCACCGCGGGTGATTCTTGCCTCGGGCTCGCCGCGGCGGAAGGAGCTACTCGCCACCCTGGTCGCGGACTTCGAGGTCGTTGTGTCGGACATCGACGAACCGGTGACCGGGCGGCCAGTGCTCGATGCCCGCGACCTGGCACTGGCGAAGGGGCAGGCGGTGGCTGCAGAGCACCCGGACGCGGTGGTGATCAGCGCAGATACGGTCGTGGCGCGCGGCAGCGAGATGTATGAGAAGCCGGTTGACTCCGCTGACGCACGGCGGATCCTTACCGAGCTGAATGACCGCGACCACATGGTCATCACTGGTGTGGCCGTGGTGCATGGGGCGGAGTTGCTCGTCGATCACAGCTGCGCCGCGATCTCGATGAGGTTCATGTATCCGGACGAGATCGACGGCTATGTTGCGACGGGCAGTCCGCTGGATAAGGCCGGGGCCTATGCGATCCAGGATGCGGATTGGGCACCGGTTGCGAGGCTGGTCGGGTGCTACTGCAATGTGATGGGGCTCCCGCTCTGGCGCCTTCGGGAATTGCTGGCGCGAACGGGCGTGGAGTGCGGTTCGCCCGATGCGCGGTACGATCGCTGCAGAGACTGTCCGGAACGGCAGCAGCCGGGGAAGTGAACGATATGGACACACGAACGGAGCGGGACGCGCTGGGTGAGTACCAGGTGCCCGCGGACGCCTACTACGGGATCGACACGGCACGGGCGGTGGCGAACTTCCCGATCTCCGGGATGCGGCTGCCGCGGCGGTTCATCCGCGCGCTGGGACTGATCAAGCTCGCGGCTGTGAAGACGAATCGCGACCTCGAACTGCTGACCCCGGAGATAGCTGAGGCGATCGAGACGGCTGCGCGGGAGGTCGCGGACGGGAAATGGGACGACCAGTTCGTCGTGGACGTTTTCCAGACGGGGTCCGGGACGTCGACCAACATGAACGCGAACGAAGTGATCGCGAACCGCGCGAACGAGATCCTCGGCGGTGGACCGAAAGGGGTGTACTCGCCCGTCCACCCGAATGACCACGTGAACCGTGGGCAGTCGTCGAACGACGTCATCCCGACCGCGCTGCATCTGGCGGCGACAACGGCGATCCAGAAGGGGCTGCTGCCTGCGCTCTACCGGCTGGAGTCGGTGCTGTCGACGAAGGCCGCCGAGTTCGACTCCGTAGTGAAAACGGGGCGGACACACCTGATGGACGCGACGCCGATCCGGCTCGGGCAGGAGTTCAGGGGGTACGCCGGGCAGGCCGAACGAGCACGCCGGAGGGCGACGCTCGCGGGCGAGGCGCTGCGTGAGGTCGCGCTCGGCGGTACGGCGGTGGGCACCGGTGTGAACACGCACGAGGAGTTCGCATCGCGGGCGGTGGCCTACCTGAACCGCGAAGAACGCATCCAGCTCCGGGTGACGACCAACCACTTCCAGGCACAGTCGACCATCGACGCGGTCGTGGAGGCGAGCGGGCAGCTCCGCGTGGTCGCGACCTCGTTGGTGAAGATCGCGAACGATATCCGCCTCATGGGGAGCGGGCCACGCGCGGGTCTGTACGAGCTCGCGCTACCGGCGCTGCAGCCGGGCAGTTCGATCATGCCGGGCAAGGTGAATCCCGTGATCCCGGAGGCAGTGATCCAGGTGTGCGCCCAGGTGATTGGGAACGATGCGGCAATCGCGATGGCAGGCCAGTGGGGATTCTTTGAGCTGAACACGATGATGCCCGTCGCGGCGCACAACCTCCTTCAGTCGATCGAGCTGCTCGCGAACGTTTCGAACGTCTTCGTCGACAAGTGCCTGGCGGGGGTCGAGGCGACAGAGAACGGCCCCGAGATGGTCGAGCGCGGCCTTTCGATCGCGACCACGCTGGCGCCCGTGCTGGGCTATGACCGGACGGCGGAGCTAGCGAACGAGGCGTTCAGGACGAAGCGGAGCATCCGAGAGGTCGCGTTGGAGCAGACGGACCTCGGGGAGGATGAACTGACGCGATTGCTCGATGCCCGGCGGATGACGGGGGACTAACGCGAGTCCGGGCGGCCAAGCATGCAGGAAGGCCATCCCTTCGGATGGCCTTCCTCATTTCATGGCGTAAGCAGCCTCGCCTAGCTGTTGACCCCGAAATAGTTCACGGCCCGGGCCACGGCCTGGGCGGCGCGATCGAAGCTCGGGAACGTCGGGATGCCCTTCGCGGTGAACTTGGGCCGGACGCTCGCGATGAACTCCTCCTGGTGCGCCGGGTGGAGGATGACGAGGAACGGCTTCTGGGAGCGCTGTGAGTGGGTTGCGATGGTGTCGATCATCGCCTCCAGCATCTCCGGCTTCTCTTTCCACTGGCGGGCGCCGCCCCACGTGGCGAGTTCCATGCACATCCCGTCCACGTTCGCATCCGCGTCGAGCGTCCGGAAGATGCGGTCCAGCGTCTCCATGTTCCCGATGACTGTGCCGCCCATGTCGAGCGGGTTCTGGTAGCTGCCGCCGACGATGTTGAAGTACGTCCCGAAGTCGGCGTAGGTCTCGTCGGTGAAGCGCGGGATCTGAAGACCGGCTTTCCCGAAGGCGTCGGTGATCGCGACCGACTGGCCGCCGGTTTGCGCCATAAGTGCGAAGCGTGGCCCAACCGGCTTCCGCGCCTGGAGCAGGACCTTCATGACGTCGGTGGTTTCGTCGACGGTGTTTGTCACGATGACCCCGAGCTGCTTCATGATGCCTTCCCACACCGCGTGCGGGACTGCCAGGGAGCCTGTGTGAGACATGGTTGCGCGGGCGCCGGCATCGGTCTGGCCGCCCTTCCAGATGACGACCGGCTTCCTGGCGGCCGCCGCCTTCACGGCGTTGAAGAAGCGGCGCGCATCCTTCACGCCTTCGACGTACATGCCGATGACGTCGGTTTCGTCGTCGTCCGCGAGGTACTCCACATAATCAGCGACGTCGAGGACGATCGCATTGCCGAAGGAGACCGTGCGGCTGACGTTCATCCCCTGCGACGCGGCGATGAGGCTGAACATGATCCCGTGCGTGCCGGACTGCGCGAGGAAGCCGATGCGGCCGTCGTCAGCGACGGGGGCATCGGCGTTGAAGCGCACGCCGACCTTGGGCAGGTGGAGGCCCATGCAGTTCGGCCCGACGAGCGGGAAGTTCGCCTCACGCGCCATCTCGGTCAGCGTTGCCTGCAACTTCACGCCGAGTTCCTCGCCCGTTTCGGCGAAGCCGGAGGTGAAGAACGCCGCGCCCGCTGCCTTCACGGCAATCAGGTCCTTCAGCACGTACGGCGAAACCTGGCGGGGCACGGCGACGAGCGCGTAGTCGATTGGCTCGGGGATATCGGCGAGGGACTTGAAGTTCGTGATCCCGATGTCCTCGATCCCCGGGATCTCCTTCTCGTCGATCTGCACGGAGTAGAGGTTCCCGCCCTTATCGCGGAACGGAAAGTTGTTCTTCAGCCACATGTAGTTCGGACCCTTGTCGCCGATGACGACCACGGTCTTCGGGTTGAGCATCCTATCGAGGCGGTGTCCGGGAACGGCCATGACTATCCCTCCGAAACAACGATCCGGGCGTCGACCGCGAGGGCGCCGTCCGGGTAGGCGAAGACAGGATTGAGGTCGAGTTCGCGCACCTCAGGGTGGGCCTGGACGAAATCGGAGACCTTGCGGATGGTGGCCTTCAGCGCGTCGATGTCCGCCGGGGGCTGTCCGCGGACGCCGGCGAGCACCGGAGCGCCCTTGATTTCGCTGATCATCTGGGCGGCGTCGCGATCCTCAAGTGGGACGAGGCGGAACGAGACGTCCTTGAGGACTTCGACCATGATCCCGCCGAGTCCAAACATCAGGACGGGACCGAACTGCGGGTCGGTGGTCATGCCGATGATGACTTCGGTGCCCTGCTTCGCCATCTGCTGGACGGCAACGCCGATGATCTTCGCATTGGGTTCGGCCGCGCGGGAGCTGGCCATGATCTCGTCGTAGGCCGCGCCGACCGCTTCCTTCGATGCGAGGTTGAGCTTCACGCCGCCGACATCGCTCTTGTGGGCGATATCCGGTGAGACGACCTTGAGGACGACTGGGTAGCCGATGCGCTCGGCTTCGGTCGCAGCCTGGTCGCGGGAAGTGGCGAGGACGGTTTCGGTGGCGGGGACGCCTGCTTCGCGAAGGACTTGCTTCGCCTCAACCTCGTTCAACAGGGTGCGGCCTTCGGCGCGCGCCTGCGCGAGTACTGCTTCGAACGTCATGCATGCCTCGGAGTTCTGTCAGGAGTGTGGGCCGCGACTGTGGGCCGGGCACCAGCGCGGCATCATACGCGGGCACTGTCGCGGTGTCATGAACGCGGGGGTGAGAGGGGGTTTGGAGGCGCCGGCCGGATTCGAACCGGCGGTGAAGCTTTTGCAGAGCTCTGCCTTGCCACTTGGCCACGGCGCCGGATTTGTGGTGCCCAGGGTGAGACTTGAACTCACACGCCTAAAAAGGCACTGCCCCCTCAAGACAGCGTGTCTGCCATTCCACCACCTGGGCACGGGCACCAATGCTACGAAGAGTGTGCGCTCTGCGGAAGCCGACTGAGGAGGACGGCTACAGCGCTAAGACTCAACTCGCAGGAGAGGTTCTGGCAGGGGCGGCAGGACTTGAACCCGCGACCGGTGGATTTGGAGGCCACTGCTCTACCAACTGAGCTACACCCCTGCGTGCCACCGATCCTACCAAATTCGCTGGAACGGGGAACTCAGGCTGCCCAGGGGTGCGTACCGAAGCTGCCACAGGATGGACAGCGCGGGACGCGGGTGACTCGCGGCGCATCGGTGAAGTGGAAGGTTGAGTGACACCGATCACACTCCATCCGCTGGAACATCTTTCCATCGGCGAGCCGCTGTTCGCGGGAACCCTGGCCTGATTCGCCCTGCACGTTTGCGATCCTCACTGTGAGTAACGGCGCCCCGGAGGTGGCGAAACAGGGCGGCCCGCTCAAATCACCGTGGGTGGCTGGTACTCTCCGAATACGTCACGCATGGCCCCGCAGATTTCGCCGAGGGTGGCATATGCGCGAACGGCATCGAGGATGGGTGGCATCAGGTTTGCGTCGCCGGCACAGGCACCGCGGAGGGCGTCGATCGTGCTCTCGACCGCTGCGGCGTCGCGCTCCGAACGGTGGTGGGCGAGCCGTTTGAGCTGGTGTTCCGCGAGCCGACGATCGACGGAGAAAATCGATGGCGGTTGGACCCCCGCGTCGGTGAAATCGTTGACCCCGACGACGACCTGGCGCTTTTCGTCGACCGCGCGCTGGAAGTCCCACGATGCCGTGGCGATCTGCGTCTGCATCCAGCCACTTTCGATCGCGGCGACAGAACCGCCGAGCTTCGCTATCTGGGCCATGTAGTCCCGGGCCTGCTGTTCGAGCTGGTCCGTGAGGTGTTCGACGTAATAGCTCCCGGCGAGCGGGTCGATCGTGTCCGCGGCGCCGGTTTCGTAGGCGATGATCTGCTGCGTGCGGAGGGCGAGGCGCTGGGCGTCGTCGGTCGGCAGGGCGAGTGCCTCATCGAAGCAGCTGAGGGCGATGCTCTGGACCCCGCCGCAAACGGCAGCGAGCGCCTGGATGGCAGCGCGGACGATGTTGTTCTCCGGCTGCTGTGCGACGAGGGTGCTTCCGCCGGTCTGGGTATGCGTGCGGAGCATCATCGAGCGCGGGTCCTTCGCGCCATAGTCTTCCTTCAGCATGCGAGCCCAGAGGCGGCGGAGGGCGCGGTACTTCGCGATCTCTTCGAAGAAGTTGTTGTGAGTGTTGAAGATCCAGGATATGCGCGGGGCGCACTCGTCGATGTCGAGGCCGCGGGCGATGGCTGCGTCCATGTAGGCGCGTGCATTCGCGAACGAGAAGCCGATCTCCTGTGCGGCGGTCGAGCCCGCATCCCGGATGTGATAGCCGCTGACGCTGATGGTGTTCCACTGCGGGACGTCGGTCGCGCAGAACGACATGATGTCGGCGGCGAGGCGGACGCTCGGGCCGGGCGGGAAGATGTAGGTGCCGCGGGCGACGTACTCCTTGAGGACATCGTTCTGGACGGTCCCGTTGAGCTTCTCGGACGAGACGCCCTGCTTCTCGGCGGCGGCAACGTACATCGCGAGCATGACCGCGGCGGGGGCGTTGATCGTCATGCTCGTGGAGACTTTGTCCAGCGGGATCCCGGCGAAGAGCGTCTCCATGTCGTAGAGCGAATCGATCGCGACGCCGACCTGCCCGACCTCGGCGATCGCCATGGGATCGTCGGAGTCGAAGCCGAGCTGGCTGGGGAGGTCGAACGCGACGGAGAGGCCGGTCTGGCCCTGGCTGAGGAGGAACCGGAACTTCTCGTTGGACTCTTCGGCAGTGCCGAAGCCGGCGTACTGCCTCATGGTCCACGGCCGTCCGCGGTACATCGTCGGCTGGACGCCGCGGGTGAAGGGGTATTCGCCGGGGAAGCCGAGGTCCCGTTCGTAGTCGAGCCCGGCGATATCAAGCGGCGTGTAGAGCCGCGCGACGTCAGCGGAGCTCGTCTGAAACGGGCCTGCGCGTTCGGGAGAGCGCTGGAGCGTCTTCGCGAGCGGGCCTTCCTCCCAACCGTGGACTGACCTCGATAGTGAGGCGAGTGCGTCGGGCGAGAAGAGCGGAAGTTGCTGTGCGGGAGCGGCGATACTGTCCATAACGGCCTCCGATAGGGGAGTGTATCGCGCGGGAACCCGGCACAGGTACACGCCCTGGGCTTTGCTTGTATACGTGTTTGGCAAGGCCTACGCTGGCCCGCATGGCTTCAAACGTGATCTATCTCCCGCCGGGGGTGATGCCCACGCCCTCGGTCCAGCAGCCTCAACCGGGAGCAGGGCCTTCCGGCATCCCATTCGACCGGATGTTCTTCGAGCATGTGCTCGCCCCATCTGTCGAGGCGTTCTGCGCCCAGACGGCGTGCGACAATCCTGTGGTCGAAGTCCTGACTGTGGATGGTCAGACGCACTTCGTGACGGGAGTCTCCGGGATTTCCGATTCGTGGGTAGCACTCCACACTGCCGACCGGGATCACACCGACCCTGCGCAGATCTTCGTGCCCTACCAGACGATCTTTCGCATTGAAATCCGCCCGCACAGCGAGTCGCGCGACCGCCGGCTCGGATTTCTACGGGACCAGCCGAAGCCACCGATCGTGGTGGAGCCGCCGGCGATTCCTACCCCGAAGGCGAAGCGGTCGCGGAAGTGATGCTAGAACGCCTGTTCTAGCGGGTCGTGATCTGGCAGACTGGCAGGATGGATCAGCCGCGTATCCACCAGGGGCTCTTACCGTTCACGGACGTCGCTCGCGCGTGGTTCACGGACGCTTTCAGCGAGCCGACACCCGCGCAGGAACGCGGGTGGGAGGCGATAGCGACAGGGGCCCACACGCTCTTGCTCGCGCCAACCGGTTCCGGGAAGACGCTTGCAGCATTCCTCTGGTGCCTCGACCGACTTGCGCAGCGCGACCCGGTGGAACCGGTGCGTGGAAAGCGTCCCAAGCGCGACGGCGCCCGGGTCCTCTACATCTCACCGATTAAGGCGCTCACGTACGACATTGAGCGGAACCTTCGGGCGCCTCTGGCCGGGCTTCGGCTCGCGGCGAACCGGCTGGGGGCTGACCCGCCGGACATCACGGTTGCGGTGCGGACGGGCGACACGCCCTCCCGAGAGCGGCGGGACATCGTCCGGGACCCGCCGGACATCCTCATCACCACCCCCGAATCGCTCTATCTCATGCTCACGTCGCGTGCGCGGGAGGTACTGAGGACGGTCGACACTGTGATCGTCGACGAGATCCACACGATGGCAGGGACGAAGCGGGGCGCGCACCTCGCGCTTTCGCTCGAACGGCTCGACCTCCTGACGGAAACGCCACCGCAGCGGATCGGCCTCTCTGCGACGCAGCGGCCACTACACGAAGTTGCGAAGTATCTTGCGGGTGATCGGCCAGTCACCATCGTCGATGCCGGGTCGCGGAAGGAACTCGACCTGCGCGTGGTGGTCCCGCTCGAGGACATGTCGCGACCCTCGGAAAGCATCCCGGTGGACGCGCTGGCGGGCTTGCCGGGGGCAGGGCCCGAGGAGCGGACGTCTGTCTGGCCGGCGATCTACCCGCGAATCCTCGCGGAGATCCGGGCGCACCGTTCGACGCTGATCTTCGTGAACAACCGGCGGCTTGCGGAGCGGCTGGCATCGCGCATCAACGAACTGGCGGGCGAGGAACTCGTGCGGGCACACCACGGGTCGGTCTCGCGGGAGCAACGGACCGAGATCGAGGAGCAGCTGAAGGCCGGGCTGCTGCCGGCCCTGGCATGCACGAGTTCGATGGAGCTCGGGATCGACATGGGCGCCGTGGACCTCGTGATCCAGGTGGAGTCACCGAAGGCGGTTTCGCGCGGACTCCAGCGAGTGGGGCGCGCGGGACACTCGGTGGGGGCGCCCAGTGCGGGGCTGATCCTCCCGAAGTTTCGTGGAGATCTCCTGGAGTGCGCGGTGCTCACCCGGCGGATGCATGACGGGTTGATCGAGGCGACGAAGGTGCTGCGCAACCCGATCGATGTGCTGGCGCAGCAGGTCGTCGCGATGTGCGCGGTGGATGAGTGGGCGGTGGACGCGCTTTTTGAGGCGGTGCGGCGCTCGTACAACTTCAGCACGCTGACGCGGGATGCGTTCGAAGCGGTCCTGGGGATGCTTGCCGGGCAATACCCGTCGGACGAGTTCGCCGAACTGAAGCCACGCATCGTCTGGGATCGAACCGAAGGGATGCTTCGGACGCGAGGTGACGCGAAGACGGTCGCGATCATCAACGCGGGGACGATCCCGGACCGCGGGCTGTACGGCGTGTTCCTTGGGGAGGGCGGGCCGCGGGTTGGCGAACTGGACGAGGAGATGGTGTACGAGAGCCGGGCGGGGGAGACCTTCCTCCTCGGCGCGACGACGTGGCGGATCGAAGCGATTACCCGGGACCGCGTGATCGTGTCGCCCGCCCCGGGAGAGCCGGGGAAGATGCCGTTCTGGAAGGGTGACGGCGTTGGGCGGCCGCTGGAGTTCGGCCGGGCGGTGGGTGCGTTCACACGGGAGATTTCGGCATTGCCCGACGCGACGGCGCTGACACAACTCCGGGAGAAGCACGACCTTGACGAGCTCGCCTCCCGCAACCTGCTCGCCTACCTCGCCGAGGAGCGCGAGGCGACCGGCGCGCTTCCCACCGACCGCACGATTGTGGTGGAGCGCTTCCGTGACGAACTGGGCGATTGGCGGGTGGTGATCCTGACGCCGTTCGGGGGGCAGGTGCATGCGCCGTGGGCACATGCGATCGAAGCGACGCTGGCGGAGGAGTC
>JBPPMX010000271.1:0-5411 GCA_051306275.1 Tepidiformaceae bacterium | reverse complement strand
GTGGCGGTCGCCTGGGCGGATGGGAAGATGGAGGAGCGGGAACGCGAGCAGATCCTGCGCGACACGGCTTCGCTTGATCTGAGCGAGGCGGCGCGGACGTGGCTGGAAAGCTGGCTGATCGCCCGGCCGGAGGAGTCGCTGTTCGAGACGTGGGTGGAGTACAGCAAGGACCTGGCGGGGCGGCTGGAGCCTACGGTGCGGACGGCGTTGAAGGCGACGACGCTGGCGCGCGCGACGATGGTCGCGGAGGCGGCTGGCGGCGGGGCGTACGGTCTCGCCGATCGGACATCGGGCGAGGAGCGGGCGGTGCTCGCGCGGGTAGAAGAGGCGCTGGGGGTGTAGGCCAGGCCCGGGAAGCGGGAAGGGCCAGCGGTGAGGCTGGCCCTTCGGAAGGGTCTGGCGTTTTGGGTGGGGTCAGGAGGTTTCGGTGAGGGACTCGGTGGCGTTGCGGCGGCCGCGGTAGCGGGAACCGTTGAGGCTGAAGGAGTCGCTATCCCACATGAGGTCTTCGCTGGAGTTGCGGAACTGGCGGGCAACACCGCAGCGCTTGCAGTGGCCATCGCTCAGTGCGCCGTTGGGGGTATCGATGACCCAGTGGTGGCGGCACATGGCGGTCTGGCCGGTGGCTTCAGTAGCGTTTTGAGACAAATCAGTCACCTCGAATGTGGACCCGGTCCTCTTACCGAGAGGTAGATATTAGCCCAGCGGTACGACTGGTCAAGGAATCTACGGTTAATACACAAAAGACTCCGTAAACCCGTTGCGATCGTGCACTGGTGCCCGTACTATCGTTATCGAGGCCCCCCGCGGTGATCAGCAGGGGCCCTCGCCCACTTTTTATGGATTATTTGCAGACGACCAGGGGCCGAATACTCGCGTCCATCAAGCAGCATGGGCAGAGCCATCCCGATCAGATCGCCCCGGAACTCGGACTTGCTTCGACATCGGTACGCCAGCATCTGAACGTGCTCCAGCGTGACGGCTACGTCTCGGTACACGAAGTCCGGGAAGGCACAGGCCGGCCGCGGCTGGTGTACCGGGTGACGCGGACCGGCGACGCGCTCTTCCACAAGCGATACGACGCGTTCGCCACGGGTGTTCTCATGGCGGCGGTGCGGAGCGGTTCGGCGCCGGAGATCCTGGATGCGTACGTCGAAGACCAGGTCGCGGCGCGAAAGGGCCGGGTGCGCGGGTTCGATACGCGCTCACGGATGCGCGAGGTCGCGGCCGTGATGCAGGAAGACGGCGGCATGGCACATGTGATCGAAGACGATCGCTCGGTGGCCATCCGCGAACCGAACTGTGTGCTGGCGGCGATCGCGGCAGTCGACCCGGCGGTCTGCGAAGCACATGTGCAGCTTGTACAGCGTCTGCTGGCGGTCCCGGTGACGTTCAACCGGACATCCGACCCCTACACGGGCGGGTGCACGTGGACGGCGGCGGTGACAGCGGCAGGCGTCGATCGATTGAATGGAGCAGCCTCATGACCCTGACCAGTGCGCCGGACCGCGATGTGATCCTTGCGGCGCTCGCGACCGTGAAAGACCCCGAATTGCATCGGGACATCATCACGCTCGGGATGCTGAAGAACCTCGAGATTGATGGTGGACGGGTGCAGGTGGAGGTCGAACTGACCACGCCGGCCTGTCCGCTGAAGGAAACCATCGAGACGGACGTGCGGAACGCGCTCACGCCGATCCCGGGTGTCGCGGAGGTCGTGGTCTCGTGGGGGGCGAACGTCCGCAGCAGCAACCCGAAGGAAGGGCAGAAGCCGGTCGAGGGTGTTCGCAACATCATCGCGGTCGCCAGTAATAAGGGAGGCGTCGGGAAGTCGACGATTTCGACGAACCTGGCGGTGGCGCTGGCGAAGGCGGGCGCGCGGGTCGGGCTGATGGACGCGGACATCACGGGGCCGAACATCCCGACGATGATGGGCCTGCAGGCGGGACTCCAGGCACAAAGCAAGGACGGGATGCGGCCAATCGAGCGCTACGGCGTGATGGTGGCGTCGATCGGGTTCCTGCTGCCCAAGGGCACGCCGGTGGTCTGGCGTGGGCCGATGATCGGCAGCGCGGTGCGTCAGCTCCTGCACGATGTGCCGTGGGGCGAGCTCGACTACCTGATCATCGACCTGCCGCCGGGGACGAGCGACGCTTCGATGAGCATGTCGCAGGACGCGCCGATTGCGGGGGTCGTAATCGTGTCGACGCCGCAGGATGTTTCGCTGGAAGATGCGATGAAAGCGGTATCGATGTTCGAGAAATTGGACGTGCCGGTATTCGGGATGGTGGAGAACATGAGTTATTTCATCGCGCCGGACACCGGGAACAGGTACGATATATTCGGACACGGTGGGGCAGCGAAGGCGGCGGATGACCTGGGGATCGATTTCCTCGGAGAGATCCCCATCGAGCCAGCGGTCCGGCAGGGTGCGGATGAGGGGATACCGGTGGTGTACGGCGAGCCGGACTCGGCATCGGCGAAAGCCATAGAACAAATCGCGGGCAAAGTTGCCGCGCGACTCAGCGTATTACAAAGGATGGGTGTCTAAGGACCCGATATGGTTTTGAACATTTTCCCCCGGCGGCCAGCGGCCCCGGCACAACCGGCTGCAGAGCAGCCAGAAGCACTACCCGAACCATCAGCAGAAGCAGTAGCGGAAGCAGAAGCCCCGGCCCCGGCCCGGGCGCGCCGCGGCACTCGCGGTGGCACGGGACGTGGACGAGCGGCAGCGGCCGCCGAGACAACGGGCGACGAAACCGCCGCAACTGACTCGGCCGCGGAAGCAGACGCAGACGACAAGCCAGCCCCAGCCCCGAGGCGTTCACGCGCTCGTGCAGCAGCGGCTCCCGCAGAAGTTGCGGTCGAACCGGCTGTTGAGGAGGCCGTCGGCGAGACGCCGGTAGATGCGATCGTTGAAGCGATAGCGGAAACGATCGAAGAGCCCGCGGAGGACGGGGGCGAAGAGCCTGGACGCCCGCGCAGGCGTCGCGGCGGTCGTGGCCGCGGCGGTAGCGGCGGCGCTGCAGCCGCAGCGGCTTCGGAATCGCAGGACGACGACGACGGCGCGCCGGCCCCTTCATCAGGCCGGGGAGCGCAGACCGGTGGCAGCGAGTTCGTGATGCTGACGCGGGCGGTCGAACGCCTGACGAGGCAGCTCGAACAGCAGGGCCGCCAGATGGAGCAGCTCGCGAAGGCGCAGGAAGACACGGGCCGTCGTGGCCCAGCGGCTTCGAGTGGCGCGAGCACCGGCAGCGCCGGGAAGGGGCCGCGTTCACTGCGCGTCGGCATTTTCGTCGACGTTGCGAACGTGGAGCTGGCCTCGGACCGGATGCGTGCGCGCTTCGACTGGGGAAAGATCCTCGGGATGCTGACGGACGGCCGTGAGCTGGTGCGCGCGATTGCGTACTCGCCGGTGCACGACGACCCGCAGGTGAGCATTGAGACGCAGCGGTTCGTGGAGCCTTTCCTTGACAAGGGCTACAAGATCGTGACGAAGCCGCTGAAGCGCTTCCAGGACGGGACGATCAAGGCGAACGTCGACATCGAACTCGCGCTGGACGTGATTTCGATGCTGGACCGCCTGGACATCGTCTGCCTGGTATCGGGCGACGGCGACTTCCAGCACCTCGTCGAAGTGGTGCAGTCGCGCGGCGTACGCGTCGAAGTGGTGAGTGTCGGCGCGAGCACGGCGACGAACCTGAAGAACGCGGCCGACGCGTTCATCGACCTCGCAGTGCGTATCCGGGACATCCGGGCGTAAGCGGGCCTGGCGCAAAGAACTAGGGGCGGCCGGAAACGGCCGCCTCTTTGCGTATGCGCCTGCTACGATCGCAGGCGATCGGACCGGGGTGTGCCGGGCCGAATACTGGCGAGGATGTGTCCGATGACCGCTCCCGAGATGTCGTCCGTTGACCTGGTGGCGGCCGCGACCGCGATGATCCCGCGAATCGCGGAGCTGGCGCCGGAGATCGAGCGGGAGCGAAGGCTGCTGCCGGAGCTGGTGGAGGCGTTCCGGGCCGCGGGGTTCTTCCACGCGAACATCCCGCTGGAGGTGGGTGGGCTGCAGGCGGACCCGGTGACGGCGGCGAAGGTGGTGGAGGAGGTCTCGGCGGGGGATGGGTCGGCCGGGTGGTGCATCATGATCGCGCAGCAGAACGGGGGATTCGCGGGGTTCCTGCCGCTGGAGCGGGCGCGCGAGGTGTGGGGGAACGGCCAGATCCTGTGCGGGACGGCGCGTCCGACGGGACGGGCGGTGAAGCAGGGCGACGGGTACGTGGTCACGGGGCGGTGGCCGTTTGCGAGCGGGAGCAGCCACGCGGACTGGTTCGGCGCGGAGTCGATGCTATTCGATGGCGACGAGCCGATACGCGACGCCGCGGGGGACCAGCGGAGCGCGATGCTGATGGTGCCGCGTTCGGAAGTGACGCTGTACGACACGTGGCACACGACGGGGCTGCGAGGGACGGCGAGCAACGACTTCGAGGTGAAGGGCGCGTGGGTGCCGGCGGACCGGGGCTTCCAGATGCTGGTCACGCCGCCAGTGAGCGACTGGGCGTTGTACCGGGTCCCGATGGCGACGTTCGTGAACCACGGGTCGCAGGCGCTCGGGGTGGCGAAGGGGGCGATCAGGGCGGCGGTCGCGATTGCGGAGAAGAAGGTGGGGTACGGTTCTGACCGGCCGCTGCGGGAGACGCCGCGGATCCAGGGGGTGGTGGCGGAGGCGACGGTGACGGTCGCGGCGGCGCGTGAGTACCTGTACCAGCAGACGGACGCGCTCTGGGAGCAGGCACAGGCGGGGCCGGCGGATGCGCTGCCGCGGGCGCGGGTACGGCTGGCGACGAGCAACGCGCTACGAGCGAGCCTGCACGCGGTCGACCTGCTGCACGCGGCGCTCGGGACATCGTCGCTGTTCCAGAACACACCGCTCGAACGGCAGTTCCGCGACATCCACATGGCGGCGGCGCACGTGATGGTGAGCCAGTTCACGTACGAGGCGGCGGGACGTGTGGAGATGGGGCTGGAGGCGGAGTTCCCGTTCTTCTAGGTGGCGGCGGTTAGCGCTTGGGTGGGAGTGATTTCGCGAAGGTGACGCCGCGGGCGACCCAATCGCGGAGCTGGAGGTCGTCGGCGGTGATGGATGGGGCGACGAAGACCCAGCCTTTCATCGGGCGGCCGGTGAAGTCCATCTCGCGGACGCCGGGAAGGGCGAGGAGTTGTTCGTGCGCTTCCTTTGGTCCGCGCACGAGGAGGTCATCGCCGACGATGCCGACGGTCATGTTGCCGCCGATGAGGAAGCTAAGGCCGCCGAACATTTTCTTCTCGGTGACGGCCTCGGAGGCGAGGTTGAGGCGGACGCGTTCGGCGAGCGATTCGTTGTAAGCCATGCGGGCACTCCCGGGGTGGGGCGC
>JBPPMX010000270.1:0-4328 GCA_051306275.1 Tepidiformaceae bacterium | reverse complement strand
TTGATGTGTATCAGAGACAGCTTCTGCGCCTCCGGCACGCCGGGCGACGACGCACTCCGCTTCGCTCCGAGGTGCGCGGCGGTGCCGCGGGGGCCGGGCGCGGGGGTCCCTGCGATGCAGGGCCCAGGTCCTCCGCGCTCCCGAGCCCGCCGGTGAAGCCGCCGGCCCGTCCGCCGCTCCGTCCCTCCGCGCTATCGCGCAGCCCGCCCCCGAGACCCGATTCGTTCCACGCGTTTTTCGCGGGAGAGGGGTAAGACGCACCCCCTTCCAGATTCAAGAAGACGCACTTGGGGGCCGTTCAGGGGTGTTTTCGGGCATTCGTTTCGGGAAACGAATGCTCCGGCCTGGGCGCGCGACGCCACCGCTAGAGGCGCGTCAGACGAGCTCACTCAGTGACTGTTTCCAGTCGCATCCGTTGCGGGAGCACCGGGCGATCGGGCCGTGAGTGCCTGAGCGGACAACGGGCAGCGCCCCGCAGTAGGCGCAAACAAGCTGCATCAGGTGTACGAGCTCCGTTCCGACCTGAACGTTCAATGACCGCGTTTGACGACAATCGAGGCACCGGAGGAATGGGCCGAAGTTGCCCTCGTCCAGCCACATCGTGCCGCCGCAGCTCGTGCAGCTCACCGCGACGAGGGTTCGTTCTTCCCGCCGCGAGGATTCCGCTCGTTGTTCCTCGTCGGGAATCACATGGAGCAACTCACCAAGGTAGGCGGACGTCTGTGGGAGCTTGAGGTGGGCGGTGCGTTTGCCGATCTCAACCTCGTGCCACAGCTCGGACCGATTGATTAGCGCCGTGTTCTCGTACCGGCGGAGGTTCCTCACCCGGCTGCTGGCGATCGCGAGCCACGTCTTGTGCAGATCGGTTCCATTCACAAATACGTGGGCGCCGCGCGTCCCCGCGTCGGTCACCCAGACGGGCGCGCTGGTTCCGGTGTTGACGTTCAGGAAGATCTCGTTGGCATCCTTCGCTGCCTGGACAACGGATCCGCTGTACAGCTGACCGTGCTCGATCGAGACCGTGCCGCCCGTCGGGACGCTCTCGAGTCCGCGCCCGAGGTCATCCAGCGATATAGAGCCGCCGCGGGCGGCCCCGGCCAGCGCGCCGAGCACATCGAGGATCGCCCGATCCTCGTTAGTCGCGAGCCGCTTTATCCGCGCGAGGTCCGCGACGACCACCAGCTTGCCCCGCGGCCGGCTGATTGCCACGTTGAGGAGCCGCCCGGCGAGATCCCACAGCCCCCCACCCAGGAGTGGCCCCAATGCCCGGTGGGGCTCGGCCGTCGTCAGGTCGAGGACGACCATGTCGGCTTCGCCTCCCTGGAAGCGGTGGACTGTCGCCACCTGCACGGTTTCGCCCCATCCGACGTCGTCTACCATCATCCGGAGCAGGCGCGCCTGGGCCCGGTATGGCGCGATGACCGCTATCGACTCGTGCCGTTCGACTCCAAGCCCTATCCACCAGAGATCGACAAGCGCGTGTACGAGGTTGAAGCGGGACTTTCCGTGGTGCGCCGGTTCCTGAACGCAGCGAGAGCCCAGCTTGGATGTATCAACGATGACAATGGGCGTGCCGGCCACCGGGGTGCGCGCGCTAATCGCCTGCGTTCGTTGCTCCGTCCCCTCGCCATCGGACAGTAAGCCGCCGTAGAACACGGTGGATACGACCGACGAGATCGCCGGATGCATTCGGTATTGGCGCCGGAGCATCACGAGGCGGGGATCTTCGTGCCCGGCGCGGACCTGCTCGGGGACGCTGGCGAACTCGAACAGCCCGCGTTCCAGCCACTCGGCTGCTTGTTGGGTCTTGGCAAGTACGACTGGCGGCAACTGCCGGAAGTCGCCCGCGACCACTAGGTGGCTCGTGGCGAGTGCCGCAGCGAGAGCGCCGAAGGGTACAGATGCCATGCTCGCCTCGTCTAGCACGACGAGATCAAAGGCTTCTTCAAGCATCTGGTCCTGGACGGCGGCGTACGCAAGCGTGCAACCGACAACCTGGGCGGCCCGGATGAGGTCCTTCTCGAACGTCCGGAGATCCTGCCGGATCGTATTCAGGCGCTGACGAATCTCTGCCATCTCCGGCGCGCGGCGTTGCCCTTTGAGTTCGTGGAGGCGTGCCCGCAGCTGATCGCGTTCGGCAATGACATCAGGATGCCGCACCCGGGCGACAGCCTCGGTGGGAAGCCATAGGTGCTCCCGCATCTCCGGCAACCGGGGTGTCCCCACCCGGATGGCTCGGCCCGCGAGCTGCGCCGGGGTCCCGTCGTAGCGTCTTCCCGCCGCGAGCATCGCCGTGTCCAGTGCGGCGTTGCTATAAGCCAGGACGAGGGTGCGCAGCCCGCGTTTGTCCGCTTCCTTCACGAGCGCACCGACCGTGGTTGTCTTCCCTGTGCCGGGCGGTCCCCAGATGAAGGTCGCAGGCATCTCCAGTGCCTGGTGCACTGCCCGCGATTGTTGCTCGTTGAGCCCGGCGACGTCGGGCGTGTCCATCAGGATCCGGCTCGTTGATTGCCCCGGCGATACCGCACCGAGGAGATCGCTTGCGCCGTCGGAGGTGTCGTGGGCGGCGAGGAATGCAAGCCGCTCCGAGAGACTTTCGAGGATGTACCAGAGCTTGATCACGAGCATCGCGTGCTGAGGGATCGGGTCGAGCGGCTCGTCGAGCTCGATGAGGATGTCGAAGCCCTCGAGCGCGGTCACGCTCCCTTGAAACACGGCGGTGCCGACCCGAACCTCGACGCCGCATCCGTCGGGAACCGCGGTCTCGCTCGCGAGTCGAAATTCGTAGAGCCAGCCTGACGTGGTTGGGCCGACAAGCCGCCCCTGAGACAGGCGGATTCGCTCACCGCCCTGCTGTTGCGCCGCGCTAACTTCGTCCGCGAGCGCCCCCCGGAAGTCGGGCATCAAGCGTTGGAGTGTCGTTACCACCCGGCCCGGACCAGAACCTCATCGTAGGTGAGCAGTTGCATCGGCGGATGATATCAGACCGTATCCCCTTTTCACGTTTCGCGTCATCTTCTGTCGTCTTTTGTCGTTCCCTCTTGTCTCGTGCCTGCCCTTCCGTCAGACTCCCGGCATGGTTCCTCTGGGTGAATCCCGTTCTCGGCCCTGCCTGGCATCCCGGTTAAACTCGCCCGCCCGGTCGTCTGCCGATCGTGCGCCGGTGTCCGCATGAAGACGAGCAAAAGCACCATCTACGACCTCTTTCAGACGCAGCTGCGGTACGTCGTGCCGCTCTTCCAGCGTGGATACGTTTGGACCGAGCAGGACCAGTGGGAGCCGCTTTGGGACGACGTCGTCAGCCAGGCTGCGGAGACCGCGTGGCATCGCGGCGGACATTCGCAGACCCTCCAGAAGCACTTCCTTGGCGCTGTCGTCCTGAGCATGAACGTGCCGAGCCTCCATCGCGTGCCCGTCGCCGAGATCATCGATGGGCAGCAGCGGTTGACCACGCTCCAGATCCTGCTCGCGGTCATCCGGGATGGCACTGCGCATTTGGACAGCCCGTTCATGCAGGCAGATCTCAAACGGCTTACGGCGAATCAGGGGCCATTCGCCCTCCCCGAGGAGTCGTTCAAGGTGTGGCCCACCAGCGGCCTCAAAGAGCACCTTGCAGCCGTCCTGCGCGCGGGCTCATCGGACGAGCTTGAGGCGAAGTACACCGAGAAGCACGTCTTCAAGCGCCAGAAGTGGCACCCACCGCGTCCGCAGGTCGTTGAGGCGTATCTGTTCTTTGCACGGAAGCTCCGTGAGTACCTCGACGATGACGACGATGAGCTTCCGTACGAACTGCTCAGTCTTCCCCAGGTTTCGCGGGCGGACCTGCTTGTCGAGGCGCTCATCAAGAACATCCAGCTCGTCACTATCGAACTGGAGCAAGAAGACGACGCGCAGGTCATCTTCGAGACTCTGAATGCGCGCGGCGAACCGCTCACACCGTCTGACCTTGTGCGGAACTTTGTATTCCTCACCGCTATGCGTGATGGCCGTGATGTCGCGGACCTGTACGAGCGGCTGTGGGCAGACTACGAAGAAGAGGAATCCGGGGGTCCGCCCTTTTGGAAGGAGAAGGTCCGCCAGGGGCGCCTCACGCGCGCCCGGCTGGATCTGTTCCTGTTCCACTACACCTGGTTCCGCCGCAAGGAAGAGCTCAAGATCTCCCACCTCTATCAGGCCTACCGTGATTGGTGGGTGGACGGAGGCCCGCGCGATGTCGAGTTGGAGCTTGCTGAGCTAAGGCGCTTCGCGGGCACCTACCGCCAGCTTCTCGCGCCCTCCGGAAGGTCCCGGTTGGCAACGTTTGGTCGCCGAATGCAAGCGGTTGATAC
>JBPPMX010000269.1:0-3082 GCA_051306275.1 Tepidiformaceae bacterium | reverse complement strand
AGGCTCATCGCGTCGTTCATCAGGTCGTAGCGGCGCGCCACGGACGCGAAGACGCCGTTCACGCGCGCGGCCTTCTCGTCCTCTGGGATGGTCTGGTAGCCGAAATGCGTAGTGCGGTCGGAGGCGTCGCTCATGGGCCGGGGGGCTTTCGTCGGGCTTGCGCCCCTGCTTATAGGCGCACGACGGCGGCTGACAACCGCGACCGGCGCCGCACGCCGCTTACAGGATCCCGCGCTGAAAGGCTTGCGTCGAAGGGAGCCACTCCGGAACGAAAGTCGTCCGCTTGCGGCCCGATGTAACGGGACGCCTCATTGACGGCGTAAG
Source organism: Tepidiformaceae bacterium (assembly GCA_051306275.1). Classification (GTDB taxonomy): domain Bacteria; phylum Chloroflexota; class Dehalococcoidia; order Tepidiformales; family Tepidiformaceae; genus JBPPMX01. The sequence continues at coordinate 2,758 of JBPPMX010000269.1, read as the reverse complement.
GCGACATCCAGGTTTACGAAGCTTCGCCTTGGCCTGATCGGTTTTCCGGTGGGTGGTCCACCGGGGGAGAACGATGGGTCGTCTCGAGAACGAGGCGCGGACGGCGATGGCGGTTTTGTTGAAGCAGGGGCATTCTCAGAGCGCGGTGGCGCGACTTCTGGGGGTGAACGAGGGGACGGTCCGGTATCACCGGCGGCGGGATGCGGCCGGTGCGGTGGATGGGCGTTCGAAGCAGGCAAGCAAGGCGGCCGCGGTGGCCGAGGCGATCGCGCACTGGCGAAGCCAGCATTCGGACGGGCGCGTGAACCTGGCGGCGCTGCATGAGTGGCTTCAGCGCGAGCACCGCTACGAGGGCAGCCTGAAGTCCGTGCAGCGCTACTGGAAGCGCACGTTTCCGGCTCCGGCGATCCGGGCGCGGCGGCGGGTGGAGACGCCGATCGGAGCGCAGGCTCAGGTGGACTGGGCCGAGTATCCCGGCATGGTGATCGGTCGCGAAGTTGTCGATCTGGTCGCGCTGGTCGTTACTTTGTCCTGGAGCCGGAAGCGCGCCGTGTCCTGGGCCCGGTCGAAGGACATGCTGTCGTGGCAGGCCTGCCAGACCGCGTGCCTGCGGCGGCTCGGCGGAGCGCCGGCCGTGCTCAGGATCGACAACGTCAAGACGGCGATCGCCAAGGGCGCCGGAGCCTGGGGCGTCATCAACGAGACGTATCGCCGCTACGCCGTACAGATGCGCTTTCACGTCGATGCCTGCCAGCCGCGCCACCCGCAGGGCAAGGGCAAGGTCGAACGGAGCGTACGCGACCAGCGCGAGGCGTTTGATGTTTCCGGCCTGGTCTTCGAGAGCCTCGAGGCCCTGCAGACCTGGACCGACGCCCGGCTGGAGGAACGTGCGACGCACCTGCGCTGCCCGGCGACCGGCGCCAGCGTCGCCGAAGCCTGGGAGCAGGAGCGCCGCCTTCTGACCCCGCTGCCGGAGACGCTTCCCGAGCCTTTCGACATCGTCGTGCGCCGCCCGGTCGGGGTAGACTGCATGATCAGTTTCGAGGGGCGGCGATACAGCGTGCCTTTCCGCTTCGTGAACCAGGAGGTGGAGGTACGCGGCCTGTCGGGCCGGGTCCAGGTGCTCAAAGACTGCCAGGTCATCGCCGAGCATCCCCGGGCGACGGCCGCGCTGCTCCTGTACAACGAAACCCACTTTGAAGGCGACGGCACCGCCTCGGTCCGGGCGCCGATGCCGCTCGGCCGGATGGGGCGACGCCTTCAGGAGATCACCGCGGCCAACGTCCAGCACCGTTCGATCGAGATCTACGCCCAGTTGGCGGAGGTGGCCCGATGAACGCCGCGCATGTGCGGCTCGACATCGACTCGACGCGCGACAAGCTGGGATTGCTCGGTCTCGGTCACGCCGTCGACGCTCTGGAGGGGCTGCTGGCGGAGGCCGTGCGCAGCGAGCTGGCGGCCCACGTGTTCCTCGATCGTCTCCTCGATGCGGAACGATCCGGCCGGGAGGAGCGGCGCATCAGGACCATGCTGAAGACCTCGAAGATCCCGACGGGCCAGACGCTCGAGAACTTCGACTTCGCCTTCCAGCCGGCGATCGAGCGCTCCCGGATCGAAACCCTGGCGACCGGCGCCTGGATCCGGAACGCCGAGGTCGTCCTGATGCAAGGCCCGCCTGGGGTCGGAAAAAGCCATCTTCTCGTGGGTCTCGGCGTCCGGGCCATCCAGCTCGGCTTCTCGGTTCAGTACTTCCGCTTCGACGAATTGCTGACCGCGCTGAGGGTCGACGCCCATCTGCCCCCGGCCCGGATCAAGAGCCGGAAATACATGTCCAGCTTCCTCCTGCTGGTTGACGAGATGGGCTTCGATCCGATGACCCGCGAGGAGGCGAGCCTGTTCTTCCGGCTCGTCAGCTACCGATACGGTCGCGGCGCCATGATCATCACCACCAACAAGAGCATCCGCGACTGGACCGAGCTTCTGGCCGGGGACGAGGTGCTGGCCACCGCCATTCTTGATCGCTTGCTGCACCGCGCGCACGTCCTCAACATCAAGGGCCGCAGCTATCGCCTGCGCGACCTCGAAGAAGCTCTCAAGGGCTGACCGACCTCAAACAGCAACACGGCCCGCGGCCCCGGGGCGCGCGCTCTGACTCTTGGCGGTCAGCGCGCCCCCCGGGGCCGCTACCGTTGCGCGACACCCTCGTAAGACTGGGTGTCGCCATAGCTCGTAAAGGTGGGTGTCGCTTGACAGCTGTGGACGCCGCGACGGATCTGCTTGTCGGTGAGCAGCGCGAAGAAGCGCTCGACTTGGTTGATCCAGGAGGCCGAGGTCGGGGTGAAGTGGATGTGCCAACGCGGGCGTTTGGCGAACCAATCGCGGATGAGCTTGGTCTTGTGGGTGCCGGCATTGTCGATGACGAGGTGGACGTCGAGGTCGGCCGGCACATTGTGCTCGACGGTGTCGAGGAAGCGGCGGAACTCCCGGGCGCGATGGCGCGGGAAACACTGGCCGATGACCTTTCCGACCTTCACGTCGAGCGCGGCGAACAGCGCCAGCGTGCCGTGCCGCTTGTAGTCATGCGTGCGGCGCTCCGCCTGGCCGGGTCGCATGGGCAAGAGCGGCTGGGTGCGGTCGAGCGCCTGCACCTGGGATTTCTCGTCGACGCAGAGCACGACGGCGCGCTCGGGCGGGTCGAGATAGACGCCGACGATGTCACGGACCTTCTCCACAAACAGCGGGTCCTTGGAGAGCTTGA
>JBPPMX010000268.1:0-3376 GCA_051306275.1 Tepidiformaceae bacterium | reverse complement strand
TATCCGCCAGCACCCGCGCGTACGCGGGTGAAATCGCTGCCACCGCGAAGTTCCCCCCGACGATTACACCGGCGCCAGCCACTACGACGGCGGCCGCGCGGCCACCTCGCCCGTGATGCACGGCGCCGCGCCGCCCGGCGCCTGCCAGCGCGCGTTCGGCTAGCAGTGGTGGCCGACTGAACTGAAGCCCGGTTAGCCGGTCCTCAAGCGTTCGATTCATGGCTCAACTCCTCCGTTGGATTGAGTACGCGTTTCCGGAGCTTTGCGAGCGCGCGGCGTCCTGCGACACCTGCTGCCTCCTCCGACAGCCCCAGGGCTCGTCCGATCTCGCGATGGTCCAGGTCCGCCCCGAAGCGCAGCGCCAGGAGCGTCCGATCGCGCGGCCCAAGCGCCCGCAGACCCGCAACGATTGTCTCGTCCAGCACGGCGTCCGGGATCTCGATGGCCGGTGTTGGGTCGGGCCCGCGAAGGCTTCGAAGCCGCTCGACGAGCAGGTGCCTCCGCTTCGCCGCCCGCCCGGCGTCCCGCGCGGCGTTCAGGACCGTCCTCCAGAGCCACCCTTCGACGGCTCCGCGAGCGGGGTCGAATGACGGCAGGTATCGGATCGCCCGCTCGAGCGCTTCCTGGGCGAGGTCTTCGGCTTCGACGTCACCGCGCGAGATCATCGCTGCGAACCGGTAGACCCGGTCGCTGTACTCGACGCAGAGCTGCTCCGCGGATAGCGGGATCCCCGCGTGCTGTGCCGTCAGCGCCATTCCGTCCGCCCGGATCGGGTGCTCCATGCTACCTACTACTCGTGCGGCCCACCTTACCGAACACGCGCGCACTCCGCCGTCGCGCTACGCTCACCCCACATCACACGTGGAGCACTACACATGCCGGGTCGTCTCGCAGGAAAAGTCGCTGTTGTCATCGGGGCGGGGGGAGGCATGGGCTCATCCGTGCCGTACCTCTTCGCGCATGAGGGCGCGAACGTCGTCATCACCGGGCGCCGCCCTGCCCCGCTCGAAGAGCTCGCCGCACGCATCCGCCCCCACCTCGGGCCGGGCGCCGGCGAGATCGCGACCGCCACCGGCGACGCCACTACCGCCGAAGGCAACCACGCCGTCATCTCCGCCGTCCTTGAGCGCTTCGGCCGCATCGACACGCTCTTCTGCAACGTCGGCGACGCCGCCTTCGGCGACCGCGCGATCGAAGACCTCGACGAGGACGCCTGGACTTTCCTTATAGACGTGAACCTCACCAGCAACTTCGCCCCTCTCCGTGCGGCCCTGCCCGCCCTCCGCGAATCGCGGGGTAGCGCCATCTTCGTCTCGGCCAGCCCGAACATCCGCCGGCGCGCTTCGCCCGGATACGCCGCGGCCAAGCAGGCGCTCCTCGGCCTCACCACCAACCTCGCCCGCCGCCTCGCCGACGACGGCGTCCGCGTGAACTGCATCTGTCCCGGCGCAATCGGCGGCTCCCAGGGCGAAACCGACTTCGCCGAACCCCCGGCCACCCTCAACCGCGCCGCCCACGGCGCCGATGTTGGCTACGCCGCCCTCTACCTCGCCTCGGACGAAGCCGCCTGGGTCACCGGTCAGTTCATCGATATCGACGGCGGCGCCAGCCTGTGACCGGGGCATGACCGAACCGTTCGAGGATCCGATCGCCGTGGACCGCCATGGCGTTCCGGTCAGCCTTGCCCCCGATCGCTGGCGGACAAAGATTGGCGGCAGCCATCCCGAGATGCTGGATCGGCTCGCCGACGTGGTGCGCGCTATCGAACTCCCGGATGTCGTCCTGCAGGACCGCGAGTTCGCTCGCCGTCGTCACCACCTGTGGCGCGATGACTCGGGCGCCTTCGTGACCGTCGTCGTCCAGTACACTTATACCGAGCACGGCATTGTCGGTACGGTCGTAACCGCCTTCATCCGGCGACGCCTGCGACCTGGTGATGTCATCCTATTCGCGCGAGGTACGCCATGAACTCCGTTGTTGTTCCCTCGTTCCAGATGGACGACCTCGCCACCGCGGTCCTTGAGTACGACCACGAGTTCGACATCCTCGCGATTCGCTTCGGCGAGCCGGAGAGCGCCGATACCGACCCGGTCGGGGATGGCTGGTACGTCCGAACGGTGGACGACCGCCTGGTCGGGCTTGAGCTTCACGGGTTCGTCGAGCTGCAGCTCGTCCATCCTGCGCTGGAGAAAACGCTCGCCCCCGCCATCGAGGAGATTCATGCTGTAACCGCTTCCGGGTTCGAAGCCGATTTCGAGGTTGCTCCTGCCGCTGCGAGGATGGTTTCCACCAGCTCCGCCATAGCCGTGCTCGTGGGGAGCGCCCTCGCCCGGGCCGAGGCTGCGCTCCTCAGTGACGCCGCAGAAACTGCGGCAGCACTCCGCGCGAGCGCCTGAGCCCCTGCCGCATATCCCCGCTACCCTGCCACCGTGACCCTCGCGCCCGATCCGCATCCCGACGATCCCCCAGATCCGCCTCGCGCCCGCCGCGCATTCGTGATCCTCGGCGGCGGTGCGCTACTCGCACTCGCAGCCGTCATCGGGATGGGCTGGCTGATGGTCGCGCTCAGCTGGCCCCACACCGAACCGCTCGGCGACCCCGCATTCGGCATCAACTACTCCTGCAACCACGCCGAGTTCCTCCTGCTCGAAGAGCCCGGCGGCCCCCACATCCCCGACGACCGCCCGGGTCGCGCCGCCTGGTGCGCCGAAACCCTCGGACGTCTCCACGACGAACTCGGCTTCGACTACGCGCGCATCTCCGTCGAATGGGCGGAGGTCGAACCGATCGAGGGACAGTTCGACTTCCGCGCGCTCGATGCCATGCTCGACGAGGCCAAGCGACGCGGATTCTCCGTCCTCCTCACCGTCGGTATGAAGGCCCAGCGCCACCCCGAGTACTACCTCCCCGGCTGGCTCATCGCCCGCATCGACCTCCCCGAGCACGCCGTCGTCTCTGAGGACCCCATCGTCCGCAGGGCCGCGCTCCGCATGGCCCGCGCCGTCCTCGAACACACCGCCGACTCGCCGGCGATCGACGCCTGGGGAGCCGAGAACGAACCCTACGTCCCCTCGAAACGCGCGAACTGGTGGGCACTCGACCAGGCGTACATCAAGGATCTCGTCGCACTCATCCGCACGCTTGACCCCGAGGCTCGGCCCGTCGTCATCAACCAGGGCCAACACTTCGTTTTCGACCGGTTCGAGAAGCGCTGGCGCCAGGCGATAGAGGACGCCGATGTCCTCGCGGTCAGCCTCTACCCCTTCCGCAACTTCGAAGTGCTGGGCATTCCGATGGTGGTCCCGATCGTCGAACTCGGCCCCTTTGCGCCCAACTACGCCTACCAGGCGCGCGAAGCCCGGGCGGCCGGCGACAA
>JBPPMX010000267.1:0-3567 GCA_051306275.1 Tepidiformaceae bacterium | reverse complement strand
ATTACGCTGAACTACCCCGGCCGTATGCCCCTTGCTCTGTCGATTGAGCCGCCGCAGGAATCCAGGGGATGGCGACGCCGCCCGCGACCTACGAATCCCTTGTTAGTCAGCTGTTTCGTCACTCGATTCGCACCCCGGTCGAGCACTGAGTGAGGATAGGCTTGTGCCTCCCACGCAGTGGTCACTCGCGTGGATTGAGTTCCGCTCGCGGCCGGAGCGACAGACGATCCTTTCGGCGGGGGATCTTGTTCGAATCGGGCGGGGCCAGGGCAACGACATCGTTGTCGACGACCCGCAATGCTGGCGCGAGCATGCGCTTATCCGGGTCGAAGGCGGCGTCCCCGTGATCTATGCGGCGACGCGCACGAACGGCGTCCTGGTCGATGGGCGCTGGGTCCGAGAGAGCGTCGAGCGGTCAAGAACAGTGGGAACTACAACTAGGCCAGCCCTCGACCCAAAGTGGGTATGGGCCGTCAGATTCGCTGAGCGTGGCCATCTCGTGGCCATCTCCGCTGGTACGAGATGGGATTCCGAGATACGAGACGACAAGCGGAGCCCCGGACCAGATCGCCGAGTTACGATCTAGCACGCCTTGGGCCGCAGCGGGACCGATGCAATCGAACTCTCGAGGCGGAGATCAGGGGTTCGAATCCCCTATGCGCTACCACGTCCCACTCCACCACCCTCGTCTCGACCACAGATACGCCACGCATGCGCTCAACGGTACCGCGCACACCGTCAACGCGCCGTAGCCGCCCGCGCCCCTGCGACATTCTCATGAATATCGCCCCGCAGCCGTAACGTCCCGCCGTCTACACGGGTCTTTGCCCTGTGCGGCACATCGCCGACCCATAGGAGTACAGACCATGAAGACACGAATCCTGAGCGTTGCCTTCGCTTCCGCCTTCGCCCTCGCAGCCTTCACCGGCTCCGCCGTCGCCGACAAGGGCGGCTCGCCGAACGCCAAAGCCTGTCACGGCCAGATCGTCAGTTCCATCGTACGAGAGGAAGGCGGCAGGACCCAGCAAGAGTTCGCCCGATTCGCGAGCGAACTCTTCGGACGGAGGGTCAGCGTCGGCGAGCTTCACAAGTTCGTGAAGGAGTTCTGCGCTGGCGCCGCCTAAGGTCGAGCTATCAAGAGCAGGACCGGCCCGCCGATGACCTCGGCGGGCCCGCGCCCCATGGCTTACTCGAGCTTGCGCACAGCCTCCACGATCTCCGCCGGCTCCATCCGGTACCGGTAGTCCGCGTTCACGAACCGCGCCACAACTTTCCCGTTACGCCCGATGACATATGTCGCCGGGATCGGTAGTCGCCAGCCCGTGCCCGGGTTCCACGCCTCCGCCCCCGCTCGTCGCAACGACTCCGGCTGCTCGAACGAGAGCCTGAAGCCATCCATCGCGACCCCATCGATGTCGTACAGCACGGGCACCACCGCCTCCGTCTTCTCAACCATCTTCATCGAGTTATCCCGCGTTTCCGGCCCGACGAAGAACACCTGCCCGCCCAGCGCCTCGATCTCACCCTTGTGCCGCTGCACACCCCGCAGCTCGAGATTGCAGTACGGGCACCACTGCCCCCGATAGAAGCACAGCACCACCGGCCCCTTCGCCACCTCGTCCGAAAGCCGCACTTCCCGGTCATGCGTCGCCGTTCGCAACACGAAGTCCGGCGCGCTCTCACCCACCGCCAGCGCGTTTGCCACAACCGTCCGCTCCAGCTCCTCCGTCAGCTTCTCCCGCGCCGCAAGGAACTCGGGCGATGTCCTCGCCGCCGAGGCCTCCCGGAGCTGCCCCAGCTCCTCGTCAAGCGTGCCCGGCGTGCTCTCGATGCTCATCGTCACTCCTCCGCCGAATCCGGCATTCCCACCTTACAGGCTCGACACTTGCTTTTCGCAACCCTTCCTGCGCTACTCTCGGATCACCATCCCACCGGAGCCGCACATGCCCACCGTCGATTCACCCACCGCCGCCGCCTACCGCCAGGCCTGGGACGACTGGCAGAAGCAACTCGAACACCTCCACCGCGTCCTCCTCGATGGCGAACCCCTCCCGCCTGAGCGTTTCAAGGGCCTCCTCAACCGCGAAGTCCGCGCCAAGGAGAAGTACGATGCCGCCCGGCTCATGCTCCTCGGAATCGAAGACGACGCCCTCGCCACCCCGACCGACGGCTCCAACCCCTTCCGCTGATTCACAACGCCCCTTTACCTCGTAGCGCCGGCGAAAACCTGGCCCTCTAAACTGGTTCAACCGGCCGTCCCACAGATTTCGGCCTCATGGAGCGAAGACATGAACTGCCCCGCCTGTCAGACCGTAATGCGCGAGCGCGAAAAAGAAGACGTCATCATCGACGTTTGCCCCAGTTGCAAGGGTATGTGGCTCGACCACGGCGAACTCGAAAAGCTCGTAGCCATCGAAGCCGGCCGCTCCGGCAAGTATCGGAAGTACTACGACGATGACGACGACGACGACGACGACGATGATGACGACGACGACGATGACCGCCGCTCGGGACGTGGGAGCTCCACAACCCAGGCCCCGCCCAGGAAGAAGAGGGGCTTCTTCAGCAACCTCCTTGATTCAATAGGCGGCGACGACTAAGGTCCGGCGGGCCGCGTTCAGCGGGCCCCGCACCCCTCGCCCGCCAGCCTATCTGCGTTCTTCCACCGGCCCGCCCGTCCGCCCGAATGAATGCGCGCCTTGCTGGGACCTGTCCCCTGTGCCGTGTAACCTGAGGCCGTGGCGACCCGCTCCCTCCACCACGGCCCCAGTCGCACCGCGGCCTATACCGCGCTCGTGCTCGCCGCCCTCATCCCCGTCGTCATCTTTGGCATCGCCCGCGTCGACGCCACCGATTTCGACCTCCACGGTCCCGCTGGCCCAGCACTCGCCTTCTCCGCCGGCCTCCTCTCCTTCGTCTCCCCCTGCGTGCTCCCCATCGTCCCGATCTACATAACGCACATCTCCGGCGCCTCCATCGCCAACGGCCGCGTCGTTTCCGACCGCCGCGTCACCTTCGCCCACGCCGTCGCCTTCATCACCGGCCTCTCCGTCGTCTTCATCGCCCTCGGCGCCAGCGTCGGACTCCTCGGCTCCTACGTCCTCCGAGATAACCAGCGCGAGCTCGAACAGTTCGCCGGCCTCCTCCTCGTCTTCATGGGCGTCCTCCTCGTCCCGAGCTACGGACGCCGCTCTCCCCTCAAGTCAGCCCTCCTCCTCATCGCCCTCACCGTCGTCTACCTCGCCCTCGTCGAACTCGCCAACCTCCGCGACGACCGCACTCGCGCTTTCCTCGTCGCGGCCGCCCTCGTCCTCACATGGCTCCGCTTCGCCGGCTACATCCACCTCGCCTTCTTCTCCCGCAGCCTCCAGGTCGATGTCTCCCGCAACCGCAAGGTCGGTTACACCCGCTCCGCACTCGTCGGCGGCGCCTTTGCGCTCGGCTGGACCCCCTGCATCGGCCCCATCCTCGGTGGCATCCTCGGGCTGGCCGCCACCACATCCGCCACCACCGGCGACGCCTGGACCGCGACCTACCTCCTCGCTTTCTACTCCGCCGGCCTCAGCG
>JBPPMX010000266.1:0-12698 GCA_051306275.1 Tepidiformaceae bacterium | reverse complement strand
CCGGCACACCGCCCACGCGGGCTAACTCCCAGTAGACTGAACAGGATTCGACCTGGCATGGGGTACTGGCGTGTGGTCCTACCCGGCCGGCACATCTGACGACCCGGCATTCGTTGCGGCGATGGCTGCCTTCGACCTTGCCGAGTGGTCAAAGGCACGTGCGATCCTCGAATCGGCACCGAACCTCGAACACGCCGCCGAACTTCAGGATGCACTGGCGGTCGCGCTTTACTGGCTTCGCGCCCCGGAGGTGCTTGGCCCCCGCGAACGCGCCTACACGCTCTATCGGGAGACGGGCGACAAACGCACTGCCGCCCGGATCGCCATCCTCTACGGCTACGACCGATTCCTTCTCCGCGGTGAACGCGCCGTCGCGAGCGGATGGATCGCCCGCGCGCGGACGCTCCTCGAACCGTTCCCGCCCGGCGTGGAACTCGGCTGGGCCGCTCTTACCGAGGCGATCCTCGCCTTCAACGTCGACAACGACCTCGACCTGACGGCGAAGCTCTGCGGCGAAGCCGGCGCAATCGGGGCTGCTCATAACGATGCCGATCTCGAGTGCATGGCCGGCGCGATGGAAGGGCTCGTGCTGGTGACAATCGGACGGGTGCGCGAGGGGATGCGCAAACTCGACGAGGTCTCTGCGGCCGCCAGCAGTGGCGAGCTGCGCGATCGGGACATCATCAGTTCAGTGCTCTGCTGCATGATCGGCGCCTGCAGCCGGGTGCGTGATTACGACCGCGCCGCCGAATGGTGTGGCCGCATGTACGAAGTCTGCGAACGCCTCAACATCAGCGATCTCTATCTCCTTTGCCGGGCGGACTACTCCCAGGTCCTGCTCTGGCGCGGTGACTGGCCCGGCGCAGAGCACGAACTGACCACCGCAGCGGATCAATTCCGGGCGGTCAGCCCGGGCTTCGCCGCCGAGAGCGTCGTCCGGCTCGCCGAGCTGCGGTGCCGGCAGGGCCGTTTCGACGAGGCGGACGCACTCTTCGCGGAGGCCGAGGGCGACCCGCTCTCCTATCTCGGCCGGGCCGAGCTCGCGTACGAACGGGGCGATGTCCAGGGCGCAGTCGACTTCGGGCGGAGGGCGCTTCGGCGCGTGCCCGAGGAAGACATCGCCCAACGGGCAGCAGCGCTGGAAGCGCTCGTCCGCTTCGAACTGCACCGCGGCGCCATCGACGCTGCATCGGAGGCAAGCACTGAGCTCTCCTCGACCGCAGAACTGGTGCGCACGCCCGCGCTGATCGCCGCGGCAACCTTCGCTCGTGCGCTGGTCGCGACCGCCACCGCCGCGCCAGAACTCGCGCGTGAAACGATGGAGGACGCGGTCGAGTGCTACGAGCGGGCCGGATCCCACTTCGAAACCGCCAGGGCACGCATCGCGCTTGCTCGCATTCTCGCCAGGCTTGATCGCCGGAAAGGCGCCCTGCTGGAAGCAGCGCGTGCGCGCGACACGCTCACACGCCTCGGTGCGAGCTGCGAACTGGCCCGGGCGAACGCCCTTCTCGAAGCCCTCCGCGCTACGACGACCAGCGCGCGAGCGTCGGATTCGGGAGGCCTCACCCCACGCGAGCGCGAGGTCCTCGACCTGGTCGCCAGTGGGCGGAGCAACCAGCAGATCGCGGCGGACCTCGTCCTGAGTGTCCGTACCGTGGAACGGCACATCTCGAACATCTACCTGAAGCTCGGCATCGATGGCCCTGCGGCCCGCGCCGCCGCGACCGCCTGGGCGCTGTCTCACACGCCTTCCTGACGCGCACCTAGGCCGAATCTGCGTGTGTCGCGTCGCCGGGTTACGTGCTGGCACGGACGAAGGCTGCTCCGCGCCGCCGGTACCTTTCCCCTGCCGCACTCGCCGGGCGCACTCGCCCCCGGCGGGCCCGGTAGAACACCAGGGAGACCCTCATGACCACGATCGAGATCACGCCAGCAATCGACGAAGCAAAGGCTGAGGCGTTCGCCGGGAGGGTACTCGGCATCTTCAGCGATTCGCTCCTCGCGTACGCGCTCAGCATCGGCCATCAGACAGGGCTGAACGACGCGCTCGCGACGCTCCCACCCTCGACCTCACTCGAAGTTGCCAGCGCCACCGGGCTGAACGAACGCTATGTCCGTGAGTGGCTTGCGGCCATGACCACGGGCCGGATCCTGGAGTATGACGCCGCTACAAAGCGGTTCACGCTTCCAGCCGAACATGCCGCCTTCCTCACCCGTCCAGCCGGGGCGAACAACTTCGCCTACTACACGCAGTACATCGGGCTCCTCGGGACGGTCGAGCCCGGGATCGTTGAATGTTTCCGGAGCGGCGGCGGCCTCGGCTACGACGCCTACCCGGGATTCCAGGAGATCCAGCGGGGAGACAGCGCGCAGGTGCTCGACGCCGCGCTTATCGATCAGGTCATCCCCCTTGTACCGGGGCTTCGCGCCGAACTCGAGCGCGGGATCGACGTGGCCGATGTCGGATGCGGCGCGGGCCACGCTGTCAACCTGCTGGCGCGGGAGTTCCCGAACAGCCGCTTCACCGGGTTCGACATCTCCGACGAGGGGATCGGGATCGCTCGCCGGGAAGCGGCGGAGTGGGGTCTCTCGAACGCGAAGTTCGTTGTTCGTGACATCTCAGAGCCCGGAGAGCCGGCCGCCTTCGACCTGGTTACCGCGTTCGACGCGATTCACGACCAGGCACGCCCCCGCGCGGTACTGGCGAACATTCACAGGGCGCTCCGGCCCGGTGGGACCTACCTGATGGCCGACTTCAAGGCGTCCTCGAACCTGGAGGAGAACCTCGACCATCCACTCGGTGGAGGGCTGTACGTCCTCTCATTGATGCACTGCATGACCGTCTCGCTGGCGCAGGGCGGCGAGGGGCTCGGCACCGCGTGGGGGAAGGAACTCGCCCTCGAACTGCTCGGTGAAGCCGGATTCGGCGCGACCGAGGTGAAGGAGATCGAGGGCGACGTCTTCAACTACTACTACATCTCGCGGAAGTAGCTCTACGCCAGTTTGCGAGAGGGCGGCCCGGCTCCCACCCCGGGCCGTCCTCTCGCCCCCTGGGCGGACCGCTGCGGCGCGGTGCGCTGGCGGCGAAAGGCATTAGCGAGGGGACCTTCCTCTCCCTGCCGAACGTCAGAGGTGGAGTTCAGGCCGGTGGTCGCCGGCTTCCCCAGCGCCGCGCAAGGGCCGGGTTCGCTCTCCCTGTCTAACGGATCAGCCGGCTATGCGATTGCATGCGTTCAATCCGCCCTGCTACGATCCGGCAAGGAAGGCGGCGAACGGGTGTTGAGCTCATCCGTACTCGTGCTGAACCAGAACTACGAGCCGCTCAATGTGTGCAACGTGCGGCGCGCGATGGTGCTTGTCCTTCACGGCAAGGCCGAAGTCCTCGAAACGGCGCGCGGCGCACTGCATTCTGCCACCCTCGTCTTCCAGCTCCCGTCGGTCATCCGTCTCGTCCATATGATCCGCCGCCCGCGGCCGAAGGTCCGGCTCAGCCGCAAAGAGATCTTCGCGCGCGATGGCTGGGCGTGCGTCTACTGCGGGCGCAAGACACGTGACCTGACGCTCGACCATGTCCTACCGCGGCACCGCGGCGGCGGGCATTCGTGGGAGAACCTGGTCAGCGCCTGCAAGCCGTGCAACCACCACAAGGCCGGGCGCACCCCGGACGAAGCGCGGATGGCGATGCGACGCGAGCCCGGCGCCCCGCGCGTCTCCATCTACCATGGCTTCTTCCAGTACCTCGACAACCAGGAAGAGTGGCGCAAGTTCGTCCCCGGGTACGAACCGCAGCCCGCCTACTCCGCCGTCAGCTAGCACGCGGTAAAATCCCGCCATGGACCAGCAGCCAACCGACGGGGACATCCTCCGCTTAGCCGCCGAACTCGCCAACTCGCAGCCCGGCGGCACCCTCTCGACCATGCACTCGGAAGACGGCACCCCCTACGTGACCTACGTCCTCGCCCACATGCTGGCGACCGGCGAGGTGCTCTTCGGCAGCCCGGAAAAGCCCCAGCACGTCCGCAACATGGAAGCGACTCCCGAGGTTTCATTCCTCTGGGACAACCGCGAAGTCATCCGTTCAGCGCCCGATAGCTTCACCCGTTGTGTGATCGAAGGCCGCGCCGAGCGCATCGAGCGGAGCGACCCGCGCTACGGGCCGTGGATCGAAGAAGTGCGCGCGAAGAACGAAATGGCTGCTACGTTCACCGAGCGCGCCGCGATGTACTGCGTCGTCCCCCGGCGCGTCATCTACCAGGCCGGCTTCCGCGGCGCCCGACTAACCGCCGAACTCGAGGGCTAACGCACCCGGGCAGCGACCGCGCGTTCGAGCGAGACCGGGATGTGGGTGACGAAGCGCGGGTCTTCCGCGAGTCGCGTGACGAACGCCGCCAGCGGCTCGGGGGCGGACGGGAGGGCGGACTCGCCATCGAGTGCCCAGGCCAGCTCGAACAGGTTGTAGACGAGCAGCGTCCCGCCGATTCGCACCAGCCTCACCGCATCCTCGTAGATTCCGGCGTAGCTCGCCGGGTCGCCCGCGAGGATAACGACGTCATAGGGCCCACTGAGCCCGGGCAGCACCTGCGCTGCCTCCGATGTGTAGATCCGCACACGTTCGGCGAACCCGGCACGCTCGAAGTTCTGGCTGGCGAGGCCCGCGGCGTTCGTGTCCGGGATAACCGTGTCCAGCCGCCCCGTGTGCCCGAACTCCGAGGCGATGTGCAGGCCCGTGTAGCCGAGCGCACCACCAACCTCGAGCACGTACCGCGCCCGCGCGACCCGGACGATCACCTGGAGTTCGCGCGCGCCCAGCGGACTCGCGGTGTACGGGAACCCGCCATGGTCCTCGCGATACGTCTCGGACTGCAGGCGCACGTCGGCGAACTTTTCCCCGGCAGTCCCGAGAAGGTGGTAGGCAAACTCGACAGAAGGCTTCACGCCCACAGTGTAGGCGCTGCAGGATGTGGGATGGGGCATCGTGCGGTACCATCCGCTCGTGAGCAACAAGGTACCTGCACGCGAGAGTCTGACCTACTCGATTGGGGACGCGGCTCGCCTGGCGAAGACGAGCCCCCAAAACGTGCGCCGCTGGCTGTTCGGCTATTCGGCGCCGGGTCACGCGATGCGTCCGGTGCTCGGGACTCGCAACGACCAGCCACGGCTTTCGTTCCTCGACCTCGTTGAAATCGTTGTCATCGCACGGTTTCGGGCTGGGAGCGGGGATCAGATACCGCTCGCGCGTTTGCGGGCAGCGCACGCCTTCGCGAGGGAGAGACTCGGCATCCCTCATCCGTTTGCAAGCGGGAGGTTCCGCGTTGAGGGTGGACACATCCTGCACGAGTTCGAATCCACGAACCCGGGTCCAGGCACCCTCGCGGTCGATGCCGGTGGGAACTATGTGCTCCCTATCGAACTCGGCGAAGCACTCTCGTTGTTTGATTTCGACGACGCCGACGGCCTTGCGGAGCGCTGGTACCCATTCGGGAAGCACGTTGCCGTAGTCGTCGATCCAGAGCACGCGGCCGGCCAGCCCGTCATGACGAATTCAAACGTCCGGATCGAGACGCTGCGTGAACGCTGGCACGCAGGCCAGACCATTGCCGAGCTCGCGGACGATTTCGAACTCGACGCATCGTCTATCGAACATGCCCTTCAGGCTGCGTGAACATTTTCTTCGATGAGGACAACGGCACGGGGATCCCCCGAGCCTTGCGGCTGCTGCGGATCCCGACCACGCGCATCTACTTCCCAACGAACGAACCGGGCGCGCTCATCTCGAAGGGCGCGAAGGACGTGGAGTGGATCCCGCGGGTCGGCCGGGAAGGATGGCTGGTGTTCTCCCAAAACCGCGCGATGCTCGACAACGAGCGGGAACTCGAGCTCCTCATTCAGCACCGGGTTGGAATCGTATTCCTCACCAACGGAAACCAACGCGCACACCGTGTGATGAGGCTCCTGCTCAATCGATGGCCCTGGTTGGAAGCCGTGGAAGCCGGCGCGAACCGCCCGTTCGCATATCTCATGACGCTCTCGGGCCGAGTCACACCCGTGGATCTGACGGACCGCCTCGACGCCCTACGCGGTGGCTGAGGCAGGTTCGAGGGCGGCGGGGATGATCCGCATGAGGTCACGCGAGGGCGGCTGATCACCGGCGTGCTTGAATTCGTGGGCATAGCGAATGACGCCATCCGTCCCGACGATGAAGAGCCCCGGCATCTGCTTGGGGTCGCCACCCTGGACGCGGCCCTGGAGCGTCCCGCCGACGGTCGCCTTGATCGCGGAGAAGGCCGCCCCCGGGCCGGCAAGCTGTCCGAGCGAGCCGTTGGTGAGTTCGAAGCCGCGGTAGGCCACGCGATCGGGGTCGCAGAAGGCGATTCCCGGCCAGCGGTACTTCGCGACGAAGTCCGCCGTTTCCGCCGGCTCGCCCATCGTGACGAGGGCGAGGTTCACGCCGAGGCCGCGCAGCTTCGCCTCGTTCGAACGCAGGTCCACCACCTGCTGGCGGCAGAACACGCAGCCGAAGTGGCGGATGAAGACGAGGAGCGCGGGATTCTCGGCCCAGGCGCTCGAAAGCTGGACGGGCTGACCATCTGGAGAGGTCAGCTGTGGGTCTGGGGCTGTCGTACCGGCTCGAAGCATGGATCGAGCGTACCCCGCATCGAAGAGTGGCGTTGTAAGCGGCTTAACCCCGCCGGCCGCTCTCGCTCTCCCAGGTGAGCGAACCCGGCACGAGTTCGAACGTTTCCCCGGCCTTAGGCACCGTGACCGTTCGGCCGGGGGCGGCAAGCTTCGTCGCGAGCGCGGTCGATGCTTCTGATTCGCCGTGGACCAGGAAGATTGTCTTCGGGGGCGATTCGCCCTCCTCCATCCAGCGCACGAGCTCGGTCGAATCGGCGTGCGCCGAGAATCCGCCGAGGGTCACGATCTCGGCGTTCACCGGGAAATCGCGACCGTGCATCCGGATCGTCCGCGCACCATCGAGCAGCGCGCGGCCACGCGTGCCGACAGCCTGGTAGCCAACGAGCGCGATCAGGTTCTTGCGATCCGCACCCAGGCGGCGGAGGTGGTGCAGCACGCGACCGCCCGTAAGCATCCCGCTCGATGACACGATGATCCGCGGCCCCGCGAGCTCGTTCAGGCGCATCGACTGCTGCACCGTGCGGTGGAACTGGACGCTCTGCGGGAAGAGCTTCATCCCGCGGCCGAGCCCCTCATCCAGCTCACCGGTATGGAGGTAGCGGCCGTAGATCTGCGTCACGTCAACGGCCATCGGGCTATCGATGTGAACCGGCACATCAGGAAGGCGGCCCGCATCCATCAGTTCGCGAAGCACGAGCGTCACAAGCTGGACGCGTGCAACCGCGAACGCGGGGATGAGGATCGTCCCGCCTCGCGCGATCGCCTTTCTGAGCGGCTCGAGGAGCTGCTCCCCGAGCGGAGTGTGGTCATGCGTCCGGTTGCCGTAGGTGGACTCGAGCATCAGCGTGTCGCACGCAGGCGGTGGGTCGGGATCGATATGCAGGGGTACGTTGTACCGACCGAGGTCGCCGCTGAAGAGAAGCGTCGTCTCGACTTCCTTGACGCGCGGGCGCACTTCGACGGTCGCCGAGCCAAGGATGTGCCCGGCGTTGCGGAAGCGCACCGGCATCCCGGCCGCTTCGAATTGCACGTCGTAGTCGACCTCCCGGAACAGCCGCAACGCACGTCGCGCATCGTCCGCATCGAACAGCGGGAGGGCGGGACGGTGCTTGCTGAAGCCCTTGCGGTTCGCGTACTCCGCGTCTTCCTCCTGCAGCTTCGCCGCGTCCATCAGCAGGATCTCGGCAAGGTCGGCGGTGGCGGGTGTCGAGAAGACTCGGCCCCGGAAGCCCTCTTTCACGAGGCGGGGGAGGTACCCGAGGTGGTCGATGTGCGCGTGCGTGAGGACGACTGCCTCGACCGCGCCGGGGTCGAACGACGGTGGCTGCCAGTTGCGCTCGCGCAGCGTCTTCAGCCCCTGGAAGAGGCCACAGTCGACCAGCAGCCGCCGCTCGTCCGCGCTGATGAGGAATCGTGAGCCGGTGACGGTGCCGGCGCCGCCGTGGAAACCGAGTGAGATGGTCACGCCGCCGAGCGTACACCCGGAGCGGGGATCGCGCGGTGATCAGCGATTGGGCTTGGTTCCGCGGGCCAGCCACGGGGTGTTCGTCCGGCGAACCTCGTCGCGGAGGCGCGTCAACTCCGCCTCAAGGCGGTCGCGTTCGATGCGCAGGTCGCGGATGTTGTCCCGCAGCGCCGCGACGACGAGGTCGGTCTCGGAGTAAGCACGTTCCGCGTCTGCGCGGAGGCGGCGTATATCAAGGATGACCGCGGGTTCGGGTTCGCGCGCGGCCGGGAAGCTCATCCTTCGCCCCGGGTTTTCGGCGGCTCGATGCCCGGTCGCTCCGAGGCGGCCGGCAGGCCGAGCATCGCATCGCGCGAGCGGCGGAGGTCCTCGAGGTTGCCATGCAGTGCGCCGATGACATCGGTGAGCGATTCGTAACGGCCGCGCATCCACGCTTCGTCGCGGCGGAGCTCGTCCATGGTGGCTCGCTGCGAATCGATGTCATGCTCGCGCGCTTCAGCCGCCTGTTCGAGTTCGACAACGCGGCGGGCCGCGGTGATGAGGTTGCGGGTCAGCGTCTCGTGCGGGAGAGCGGCCACCGCCGCCGGGTCACCTACGATCGCTTCGTAATCGAGGTGATAGAGCCCGTCACGCGCTTCGACCGAAGTGTCGAGCAGCGCGCGGAGGTCATCGATCTCGGCGCGAACCTGGCGGACGAGGCGCTCGGTGCGCGCATCGGAGCCGGTGAGCTGGGATCGGAGCGCGCGCGAGGCGAGGCCGGGCGGCGGCTCGGGCACCGGCTCGGGCGCAATCTCGGGAACCGTGTTCGATGGGGGGGTGGGCACCGCTTCGAGGTGCCGGTCACTGCGCATTCGGAGCCGCACGCCGTTCTCCTTTGGGCCTGGCCGCGAGTATCGTCGAAGTTTACTACGGCATCCCGCGGCCCGAGCGAAAGGCGGCCGCCGAATCTTCGCGGGCCTCAGCGGAGCGAGCGGCCCCCATCGACGAGCAGCACCGCGCCGGTGACGTAGGCGCTCGCTTCGCTCGCGAGGAAGACGGCCGCGCCGGTGACGTCCTCAGGGCGGGCATACCGGCCCATCGGGATATCGGCGAGCAGCTTCTCGCCGTGGCGGCTGGAGAAGAGCGCGGCCGTGAAGTCGGTCTCTGTCCAGCCGGGCGAGATCGCGTTCACCCGCACGCCGCGGTTCGCCCACTCCAGCGCCATCATCCGCGTCACCTGGTCGACGGCGGCCTTGCTGGCCGCGTACACGCCGACACGCTCCAGCGGGATCGTCCCCGTCACCGAGCTGATGTTCACGATCGAACCCGGCCTGCCCGCTTCGAACATTCGCGTCGCGATCTCGACGCTCCAGCGGTAGGTCCCGCGCACGTTCACGTCCATCACGCTGTCGTACTCGTCGACCGTGTAGAACTCGATCGGCTTGTAGTACGGGCTGATCCCAGCGTTGTTCACGAGGATATCGACCGGCCCGAGCGCCCAGATGCCGGCCGCTGTCCCCGCAATCGCATCGGCGTCGGCGTTGTCGCAGACCTTCCCGATCGCATTCGGGCCGAGCGCTCGTTCGGCCTCGCGGAGCGCCGCTTCGCCCCGGGCCGTGATCACCACCCGTGCCCCCAGCGCGATGAACGCGCCCGCGATCGCGAAGCCAATACCCCGCGACCCACCAGTCACGATCGCCGTGCGTCCTTCGAGTGAGAAATCCGGAGCGGTCACGCGCGCAGTAAGCCACGGCCCGGATGGTCCGGCAATCCTTGATATCGATAGAGGTATCGACTTTCTGGTATCGATGTGGGTAGGATGTCGCTGTTCGGGCCCGCACCGATACGGCAGGCCCACGAGGGGGGTGGTCAAAATGCCAGGAGGCTATTGGGAACGATACGCGCGGATGCGGTCAGGACGGCGGCGATTCGTCGCAGGCTCAGGCATGGCGGGACTCGGCGCGGCGGGCATGGCGCTCGTCGGCTGTGGCGACGACGACGACGACGACGGTGGCGACGCCACCTCCGCACCAACGCAGGCCGGCGCACAGCCGACCAGCGCCGGCCAGCCGAAGGTCGGCGGCACATGGCGGCAGCCGATTTTCGGCATCAGTTCTGGCGACCCGCCGACGCTCTACCCGTACGAGAATATCTCCTACCAGGTGCAGACCATCTCCGGTTACCACTACAGCCGCCTGCTCCGCGGGGCGAGTGGCCCGGATATCGAGAGCAGCGACTTCACCAGCATCGAGGGCGACCTCGCCCAGAACCTCCCCGAACAGCCGGACGACGTCACCTACATCTTCAAGTTCAAGCCGAACATCTTCTTCCACGACAAGGCGCCGATGAACGGGCGCGAAGCAACCGCGAAGGACTTCCTCGCTACGTGGGACTTCTTCAAAGGCAGCGCCATCAACGCCGCTCGCTTCAACAACGTCATCACTGCGCTCGAATCACCGGACGACAATACGATCAAGATCACGCTCAAGGAACCAACAGCGCCATTTCTCGTGAACGGCGCTGGTTCGGACCAGGGCATCTGGTTCATCCCGGTCGAGACCATAAACAACGACCAGGTGAAGACGGACCCGGTGGGCACTGGCCCGTGGTCGTTCGACAGGTATGAGACCGGCGTCCGGATGACCTGGAAGCGCCACCCGAAATACCACGACAGCCCGGAACCGTACTTCGAAGCGGTCGACGCGACGCTCGTCCGCGACCCACAGCGGATCATGGCCGCGCTCCAGTCAGGCGAACTCGACTATTCGTCGCTCATTCCATCGCAGATCTCTGAAATCGAAAGCAAGCTGCCCAAAGACGGGACGACGAACTTCTCGAAGTCCGGCTCCGTAAACAGCTTCGTCTTCAACTATGACAACAAGCCTTGGGACGACGCCCGGGTACGCCAGGCACTCTCCATGGCGCTCGACCGGGACGGGTTCCTGAAGCTCTTGGACCCGACCCCGAACGAGGAGTGGAACTCGTTCTTCGGCCCGGCCCTCACACCGTACTACCTGAACCCGCGTGACAAGGCGAAGTTCGGCGACAGTGCGAAGTACTTCGAGAAGAACATCGCCGAGGCGAAGAAACTCCTCACCGCGGCGGGCTATCCGGACGGCCTCGACGTCAACATCATCTCAAACGTCGACCGCTACGGCCCATCATCCCAGCAGCAATGGGAACTCGTTGCATCGACCATCCGGGAAGCCGGCTTCAACGCGCAGAACGTCTACCAGGAGTACGGCGCGTACATCCAGTCGACCTACTTCGGGAAGATCACCGACCCCAAGGGCGTCATGCTTGGCCCGATCGTCGGGACGGTCCTCGATCCGGACGACATCTTCCTGACGTGCTACTGGTCCGGTTCTGCCCGTCACAACTGGCAGGCGTCAACGCCGCCGAAGGAGATGGCGGAACTCGACGCTATGTTCCTCAAGCAACGGACCCTGCTCGACCTTGAGGAACGCACGGAATATATCCACGACATCCAGAAGAAGATGGCCGAGTCCATGCTCTGGGTGCCCACCGTCAACCCGGGGGGCCTGAGCTATATCCAGCCGTGGGCGAAGAACGCCTACCTGAAGTCGACCTACGCGACGAACGTTGAAACGTTCCGAAAGGCGTACTTCACCGACGAACGGCTCGCGAAGGGGTAGCTCCAGGCCGCGCGACTCCAGGAAGACGCCCGCGTGAACCGGGCGTCTTCTCTTGGTCGTCGGACGCCGGGAGCACCCGGGTGTCTTCCGAGTCTTGGAGATCGTGGGGCGGCCCGCTACCCTTGCGCCGTGCGCCTCTACGACCCCGCCGATGCCATCACGCACCTGGGGGCCGCCGACCCGCGCCTCGCCGCGCTCATCGAGCGCATCCCGTTCACATGGGCGGACGATGGCCCGGACGAGCCATTCCATTCGCTCATGCGCGCGGTCGTCTACCAGCAGCTCAGCGGAAAGGCGGCATCCACGATCTTCGGGCGCTTCCTCGCGCTCTTCGATGCCGCCGCCGCAGGCCCGGCGTGGGTGCGGACCGGCCAGCGTCTGCCGACGCCCGAAGAAGTCCTCGCGCTCGACGACGAGAGGATGCGCTCCGCGGGGCTGTCTCACGCGAAGGCCGCCAGCGTCCGCGACCTCGCCATCCACGCCGCCGCCGGCGAACTCAGCCATGAACACCTCTCCTCGCTCGACGACGAAGCCGTCATCACCCACCTCGTCCGCGTCCGCGGAATCGGCCGCTGGAGCGCCGAGATGTTCCTTCTCTTCACGCTTGGCCGGCCGGACGTCATGCCGGTGAACGACCTCGGCATCAACAAAGCGATCAAGCAACTCTACGAACTGCCCGCCATGCCGAAGCCGGACGATGTCCGGCGCATCGGCGAACCCTGGCGGCCGTACTCGTCGGTCGCCTGCTGGTACCTCTGGCGCTCGCTCGACATCGTCACGCCCTCGTGACGCGCGATATCCTGCCCGCATGACCAGCGTCCCCTTCGAACCGCCAGCCAGCCTCCCGCGCTCCGCCGCCTACCCGGTCGACCTGATGGCGGAAGCGACGATGGGCCCGAACGTCCTCTGGCTGGCCGAATCGCTCACCGGCGTGATGACGCTCGCACCGGAAATGCGGGTGC
>JBPPMX010000265.1:0-2801 GCA_051306275.1 Tepidiformaceae bacterium | reverse complement strand
GGGGGAGGTGGAGGCGGCGTCCTCGGCGAGTACGCCATGCTCCTGCAATGGGCAGTCGCCGGCACGGTCACGATCACCACCGTGGCCGCCCTCGACGAAGCCATCGAAGTCGTTGCGACGAGCATCTCCACCCGAGTTCCTGCGGATCACCGACCTCCGGCGCCGAGGGAGCCGGAGGAGCGACCCCGTCCCAAGAACCCACCCAAGCCGCTGCCGGATGAGCCTCCTTCACCGCCTGATGAAGACGACGACTGCAGGGACACTTTGACCGGACCTAACGAGATCGAACTCGGACCGACGACAACGTTCCCGGACGCGACGGGCGACAGGGAAGCCGCCACCGGCGCCGCTGCACTACTTACGGCCACCGACACGACGAACCCGTCGGTGCGAGGCCAACGCGCGCGCTTCACCCCCGTGGGGTGGGATCCGGACAGCACCCATCGCGGCCACTTGATCGCTCGGCAGTTCGGCGGACCTGATGGCGTGCAAAATGTGGTGGCGCAATGGGAGTCCACCAATCTCGGTCCCTACAGGCAAGCGGAGAACGCCGTCGAGAGCGCCATCGAACAGGACTGCAACGAGGTCCTCGTTGATGTCACCGTCAACTACCACGACCGCTCCGAAACCGCGGAGATGCTGTTTGCTCGAAATCGGCTTCCTGCCGATTCGTTTACCTACGAGGCTCACACCGACACCGGCACGATCCTTTTCGGTGAGAACCCGATGCTGATCCTGAACAGGCAGGACGACCGGCCATGACGGTTCAGGCACTCGCTGCCGCGGTAAACCCGCCGCATGACGTGGGCATCCGTTCCGATTGGATGAGCGTCACCGATCGTCTGGGCGTGTCGTACGCGCCCGACTATCGAGCGGTCGTGGAAACGTACGGCTTCGGCTACTTCGAGTCCGGAACGATGTTGTTCGATCCGCGGTCCGACAGGTTTCCTCTCAGCGTTGATGCGGTGCTCCGGGTCATGAGAGATCCTGATCTCCGTCGCCACCCGCTCCCACTTCAGCCGTACCCGGGACCTGGATCCAGGCTCCTCCCAGTGACGTCCAACGGGTCGGGTGGCTACATCATGGCGGTGGTGGTCGACGGTGACCAGGACGACCGTACGTTCTGGCTCGCGGACCTCGACGTCGACGAGTTCCTCGAACTCCCGGGTCCGTTCTCGTCGTTGCTGCTGCGCCTCGTTCAGGGCGCGCCCGAGATCGACGAGATCTGGCACATCACCGGGCCCTTTCATCCGCGATGAGCACGGCACCTTCGGGGCCTCACGGACCTGCCAGGTCCGTGAGGCCTTGGCGTCACGGCTCAGCGCGTGACCGCACGGCTGTCCGTGTCTGATCGCAAAGCGGCTCTTCGCGATGGAGCGTGGTGGGGCCTCGTTGAACCCGACTACGGCATCGTCGAACGTGACAACGTCCAGATCCACTTCTGGCTCACGGACGACGCCGACATCCCCGAGGCAACGTCGTGCCGGGTCGACGACGACGGCATCGATCAGCTCTACGAGGAGATGAACGCGTCCGGCGTCGTCCACCCAAACGGGCCGGCTCACAGACCAGCCATGGGGTCTACGCGAGTTCGCTGTGCTGGACGGAGACGGAAACATGATCAAGTTCGGGCAGTGAACGGCCTCCTGAGAAGGCCGGCGGCCTACGCCCCGCCATCGATGGCTATCGACCGCTCGCGTCAGCACACCCGCGTTCTCCAACCGCTGACTGAGCCCGCGCGAAGCGCCGATCGGTGCGTAGCGCACCCCGTCGCACCTCGGTCTTCGGGTCGCTCGATAGGGCGGATCAGCGTGGCCGGTAGATATCGCTTCGGTGATCTACCGCGAGCACCGTCACGACCCGTCGGTCGTCGTCGATCTCATAGACGATGCGGAAGTCACCGCGACGAGCGCTGTGCTTGCCTTCGAGGTCGAACCGGAGTGCGTGACCGACTCGGCGCGGGTTCTCCACGAGGCCGCCGTGGACGAATTCGACGCACGCGGTCGCGATCTTCTCGGGTAGACGATCGAGCGCCCGAAACGCGCTCGACGTCCACTCGATTGCGAAGGGCTCTGTCGTCACTTCTTCGAGACGCGAGCCAGGGCCTGGTCCTTCGAGAGTCGCTCCGTGCGGCCGGCGGCGAGGTCAGCCTCGCCTTCGCGGATTGCATCCCTCAGCGTCGGGTTGCTGAGGATCGCCAGAGTCTCCTCGAGGGACTCCAGATCGTCGACGTTGAGCATCACCGCCGCGGGCCGTCCGTGTTTCGTCACGACGACGCGGCCGTGCTCGCGTTCGAGCTTGTCGACAACCTCGGACAGCCGGTTCTTCACGTCTGCGAGAGACAGCTGCTCACTCAACGCCATGGCTAGAAGTATGGCTAGATTTCCCTCGGGTGTCAACGCGCCGCCCGCACCTATCGACGGCCACCCTGGACGATTCCGGACACCTCCACCCGCGGAAGAACCGGCGATAGTCCGCGGGACTGGACCGTCCCATGAAGCGCGGTGTCGGGACAACCCAGATAGCGAGACGCGCCCCTCCTGCTACTCCATCTGCTCCTCCACCCCAGCCGGCCCCAGGCACGGGAGCCGGCTCAGGCGACGGCCGGGGCCTGTGACCTCGGACCCCAGCGGTCGCGAGCCGACCCAAGCCACATTCGTCAACGCCCTTTCAAGGTGGCGGCACAGGTTCGAATCCCGTTGGGGGTGCTACGAGCGAAGCCCCTGGTCAGCCGCCTCCACAGGAGCGCTGGCCAGGGGCCTGACGCCCTCGAGGTCGTGCTGCGACGGAGGCCGTTGGCG
>JBPPMX010000264.1:0-3077 GCA_051306275.1 Tepidiformaceae bacterium | reverse complement strand
CCCGGCGGCCGGGCGGGCGGACCCGGCGTGTCCCTCGAGCGGCGGGGGGTCTCCCCCCAGTCCGCGGGCGCGTCGCGGCCGGTGGTGCGCGGGGTTGCGCTCACGATCGAACCGGGGGCGGTGCAGGCGATCGTGGGCCCTTCGGGTTCGGGGAAGACGACGCTGCTGACGATACTCGGGCTGCTGACGCGACCGACGGAGGGCGAGCTGCTGATCGATGGCGAGCCGCTGCCACGGGCGGCCGGGCGGCTTTCGGCGATCCGCGCGAGCCTCTACGGGTGGGTCTTCCAGACGGTGAACGTGCTTTCGCGGCGGACGGTGCTCGATAACGCGGCGCTGGGGCTGCTGGCGCGCGGGGCGAAGCTCGAAGAGGCGCGCGAATCGGCCCGCGCGGCGCTGGTGACGGTCGGGCTGGCGGCGATGATGGAGCGGCCGGCGCACTCGCTTTCGGGTGGCGAACTGCAGCGGCTCTGCGTGGCGCGGGCGATCGCATCGAAGCCGCGCTTCCTGCTGGCGGACGAACCGACGGGCCAGCTGGACCGCTCGACGACGGAGGAGGTGGTCGACGCGATCATCCGCGGGCGCTCGCCCGGCACGGCGATCGTGATTGTGACGCACGACCCGCTCGTGGCCGCGCGCTGCGACCGCGTCTTCGAAATCGCGGACGGCGAACTGCGGTTGCGGCCGTGAGGTGGGGGACATCTGTTCATCTTTGGCGTGGAATAGTAGGCTCACACGCGTCATCCGGACGGGGGGTGAAGTCATGCTGGAACTGATTGAGATACGGCAGATCATCGACAACCGCCACGCGCGGCTGCCGGACCGCCAGGCGAGGATCCTCATGGCATATGCATCGGGCGGCACAGTCGCGGAAGTCGCGCTCGAGGCGGGGGTCAGTGAGCCGACCGTGCGCGCCTCGCTCGCGCGGAGCGGTCATATCCTGTTCGACCTGACGGAGGTCGTGCCGGACCAGCACCGCTCAATGCGCTGGTGCATCATCCACACACGCTGCTGCCTGGCATTCCTTGCGGAAGATTTCGAAAATGGACAGTTATTCGATCGATCCGATCGCCCGGAACGGCGGGCCTCCGGCCAGAATGTCCGGACGGCAAGGCCTGACGTGCCGGATATATCGGGGCGACGCGGATCGCGACCGAAGCGCCCCCCAGGACCCGGGAGGGAGCAATGAAACTCACGATGAAGAGGCGGCTACTGGCCGTCGCAGCCCTGGCGGCCCTTGCGGTCGCGCAAGTGATCCCGGCATCTGCGGGCTCGGTATCCGTATCGCACGGATCGTGCCCGTACTACAACGCGACCGGGCAGTCGTATCAGGTTTCACCCACACACAGCTACGGACAGACAGCTGTCCAACAGTCGTGCGGTTATTTGGCCGTCTGGGCGTATTTCTATGACCCTGTCCTCGGCGAGTACTACGAGGATGAGGGGCTCAAGGCTGGGGCCAGCACCAGCTATTACGATTCCGTCAGTGTCGTCACGCCGGTCTTCAGCTATCACAGGTACGGGCCGAACTCGTGGGCCTACACGACGCAGACGAGCGGCGGCTAGCGTGGAGTGACTGAGTGAAGTCACTCAAGGTTCTCTTGGGGCTTGTGATCCTGGGGGTCTTCGCATGCGGCGAGGATCCCCAGGATTCGGTTCCCCCCTCGATCGCAGCGCTCTCGAAGGGCGTCGCGGACGGGTGGGAGTACGCGCCGGAGTCGCAACGCGCGCTCCTGCGGGATGGCAAACTCACCTTCGCTGAGTACGAGAGCGCGGTCCTGGCGGCGTACCGGTGCGTGACTGGTGAAGGGATTCGGACCCGGCGCGAGCCTTCAATCGACAAGACGGGATGGCGGATCACCTTCGCCGTGTACGCGGGTTCGGACCTCGCTGCGGTAGGGCGCACCGCCGAGATTCAAATGAGGTGCTATGACGAGTATCAGAACTACGTGGAGTATGTTTGGGCGACCATGAACGGCCCAACTGAGGCAGAGTGGCAGGAAGCGGCGGAGGCGTTGTACGACTGCCTCGCGGAATACGATCCCTCTCCCTCCCCGGCCTTCAACAGTCCGGAGTTCTTTCCGTGGCTGGATTCGGCGGGGTTGCGCGAGGAATTCGAGCCGTGCATTGACACGGTCCACGCGGAAACCGGCGTGCTGCTGGGCAGCGAATGAGTACCCGGTTCCTCAGCACCGCGCTCGCAGTGACCGTGGCCGCGGTCGTGGCTGGCTGTTCGGGCGCAGGGGGCGACCAGCGAATGCCAACGGCCACGCTTCGACCAGGGGTCCTGCCGCCGGGTGTGGTGGCGTTCGCTGGCGGGGCACCAATCTCGCACCAGGTCCTTGCGCCGGGCGAGATCATGACGGAGTCCACCGCGCGGATCGGGTCGATCGGGAGCGTTGTCCCGGCCACGCTCGTGACGCCGCTCGGAACACCAGTTGCGCCGACGTGTGACAGCCTCGTGATTGCCTACCAGTGGCGAGCGTCGCCGCGGGTCGCGGCGGATGCAATGAGCGTCACGGTCCAGCCGGAGGGCGGTCGGGCCGAGCGACTCGCACCGGGGCCGACTGGGCACGGGGTCACGGGCTGTGCAGAGTTCCGCATAGAGAACCGGTCGTCAGAGATCCTCACGATCGACCTTGAACTGCGTGGCGGCGTCCGTGAATGAGCGGAGCACCCGGTGGTACAGCCTGACCGGCAGGCGTACTCGGGTGAGCGTCGCTCTCGGTGCGGCGGCTGCGCCATGAGGTGGCGGAACGGGGCGTTGTTGCGCGAGGCGGCGCTGAACCTGCGGTCGGGGGCGATCCGGCTGGCGGTGGCGGGCGGGACGGTGTTCGCGGTGCTGCTTTCGGTGGCGCTGCTCGAGTTGCGGGATGCGGATGACCTGCTCGGGTTCCAGGAGGAGTACGCGCGGGCAGGCGGCTATGTGGCGGTAGTCTCGGCGCCGGAGGGCGAGGAGCTGCTTGCGTCGCGTTGCGAGGCGCTGAACGGGCAGCCGGGCATCGTCGCGGCGGGTTCGGTCGGCGAGGCGCGGTTGATCAGCTTCGCGACGGCGCCGGGGGTGCTGTTCCAGCGGG
>JBPPMX010000263.1:0-2650 GCA_051306275.1 Tepidiformaceae bacterium | reverse complement strand
GAAGCGAAGCGCATCATCGAGACCGCTCGCGGAATCCACTCGATGCTGTCGGGGATTGGCGTTGAGACCGGCTCCGTTACGCGGGTGGCCGCGGCGGTCAGCTAGTGTTCGCACCCGACTTCAGGGCGATTCAAACCGGCACGGGCGAGGGGATTACCTACACGTGTGGGTGCCCCTGCACCCCGACCGCCGTCCCGACTGACGCCACGGCGGGGTCTGAGCACTGTTGCTGCGGGAAGGTGCACTTCGCAGGCCGGGGCGCGGAGCTCGCGCTGACCGACTACCTCGAAGAGCGCTCACGCACTCGCAAACGCGAACCTGCCGACAGCCGTGGAGTCGCGGTGGCGCAGCTGGCAGCTGGCCCTGTAGACGTGGCCTGGGCATTTTCGATCGAAGACTGACCGGCTTCGCCGGAGCTGTGCTAGCTCCGCGCGACCGCCTCGAAAGTTACGACCCGCTCATCCGTCCCGACGCTGACGCGTTCGCCGTCCGCGAGGTCGTACTCCGGCCCAACGCGGACGTGGACCGCCCGTCCCGATGGCAGCTTCACGGCGATCAGCTGGTCGTGCCCGAAGAACTCCGTGCCGACGACCACGGCATCGCCGCCGCCGGGGCGGATGGAGAGCGTTTCTGGGCGGAGCATCACGTCGACGGCGCCATCGCGTGGGCCGGTGCCAACCTCGACGCACCCAATCTCTGTTTCGACTCGGCCACCTGCTGCCGTGCCCGGGAGGAAGTCGGCGTCCCCGAGGAACGTGGCCAACTCCCGCGTTTGCGGGACCCGGTAGACATCGGGCGGCCGGCCGGACTGTACGACCTTCCCCTCCCACATCACGGCGACGCGGTCGGCGAGGCTGAAGGCTTCTTCCTGGTCGTGGGTGACGAAGAGCGCTGCCGCCCCCGCCCCCTTCAGGATCCGTCGAATCTCGGCGCGGAGCGACACACGCAGGCGGCTGTCGAGGTTCGAGAACGGCTCGTCGAAGAGGACGACGGCCGGCTCGGGAGCGAGGGCCCGCGCGAGTGCGACGCGCTGCGCTTGCCCACCGGAAAGTTCGTGTGGGTATCGCTCGCCGAGCCCGCCGAGTCCGACGAGATCGAGGACTGTGGCGACCCGGTGCTCGCGAACTGCTCGCTCGACACCGTAGCCGACGTTCTTCGCGACCGTCATGTGGGGAAAGAGGGCGTAGTCCTGGAAGACCATGCCAATCTTCCGGCGTTCCGGGGGTACGAAGGTCTTGCCGCCAGCGACGAGCGCCCCGCCCACCGATACGATCCCGGCATCCGGGTGTTCGAAGCCGGCGATCAGTCGCAAAAGCGTGGTCTTGCCGCACCCGCTGGGGCCCAGCAGCGCCACGATCTCGCGGTCTGCCACGCTCACGGAGGCAGCGTCCACCGCGATAGTCGCGCCGAACCGCTTCGAAACCTGGTCGCAAAGGATTGCTGCTGGTGTCATCTGTGCCGTGGGTTCTGTCCTACCAATACGGTAGGCGCTCCCGCGTCGCACGACAAGCCGAACCTCGCAAGAAAGCCTTGCCTAAGGTGCTGCTTCCCGGAGGCGTTCGAGGGCGGCGTCGAGCTTCTCCACCGTCGTCACGTCGCGCATCGTCCGGAGGAATACGCCGACGTCACCGGTGAGCGTCCAGACCTCTTCGATCTTGGGGCCAACGGGGTTCGACGAGGCGGGTCCGTCCGCGTAGGTCCCGTAGAAGGCGAAGTACGCCTGGTTGAGTTTGCGGATGTGGATCCCGTTGTCGGCGAGGTAGAGGCGCTGCTCCTCCATGCGTGCTTCGGCGCCGACGACATCGCCCGCCGCGAGCAGTGCGTCAACCTCCAAGCGCAGGGCACGCATGACCTGGGTGAAGTCGGCCGTAGGCGCGGGAGCGGCGGGAGCCCGGCCGTCTGCGCCCGCCGGGAGTTCGATCGGATGTGCGGCGCGGACGAGGTTGGCGATTTCGCGTCCGGCGATATTGGCGGCTGTCTCGTTGAGGGTCTCGGCATCGCCACCGTCGCCCCAAATCTCGCCGAGCGGGTAGAAGGCGAGGTAGTGATGCACCCATTCGTGCGCCGAGGTTTCGAGCAGCGAGTCGTAGGAGCGGTCGTCGCGGACGATCGCGGGGTATGCGGCGAGACCTCCGATGCTGACCACGAGCGCCACAGTGTCGTCGCCTTCGGCGTCGGCTTCGATGCGTTCGACCTCGCGCACCGAGAGGTCGTTCTTCAGGAGGGTGTCACCGCTCCGCTCGATCCGGTCCCGGGGCGATCGGACGAGGAGTTGGGGTGGGCTCGTCATCTCGATGTTCACCGGTGGCCAGGTGATGGTCGCGTCGTTGAACAGGGGAAGTCCGCGCGTCAGGCCTACGCTGGCTACGGCATCCCCGATGCGCCGCTCAAGGGTCCGCTCGACGTCGTTCTCGTAGATGGCGCGCTCGGAGGTCAGCGTGTCCACGAGCGCGAGATCGATCGCTTCTGCTTCGACCGCGGCCCGGAGTTCGCTCGTCAGGCGGAAGTACTGCTCGATTGCCTCGTCGCCCGCCGTCTCCGCGGGGTCAGGGCCGATGCCCACCAGCGAAAAGACAGAGGATGCGAAGGTGTCAGCCTGCCAGCGCCAGAGGTGGTATTCGTTCCCGCCTGCGACGGTCCCCCCCGCCAC
>JBPPMX010000262.1:0-8104 GCA_051306275.1 Tepidiformaceae bacterium | reverse complement strand
ATAAGAGACAGGCGGGGATGTGGCGGGCGATAACTGCGGCGATCTCGAGCGGGGGCTTCATCGCGGCGCGGGCGAGGCGGAGGGGGAGGGTGCTGGCGAAGTCGCCGTTGGCGGTGTCCTTGGGGCGCTCGATGGCGGCACCGGGGAACGGCTACATCGGGGAGGTCACCAGCGGCGATGGCGGCGCGCACGGCACCGGAAACGAGGGCATCGAGGTGGGCGCGGATGGTGCGGATGTCCGGCATTTGGGTAGGTTACAGGTGATAGGTGACAGGTCATAGGAGGGGACAGGTCACAGGTCACAGGGGACAGCTTCGGCGGTGCGGCGCCGGGCGGCGTGGAGCGCAGGTTTGGACGGTCGAGGCAGGAGCTTTCAGAGACGGACTAGGGGTTGAGGGACATGGCTTCGAAGTGGAGTTCGGAGGGGGCGGTGCCAGGGAAGAGCTGGACGGGGGTGAAGGTGGCGGATTGAGGTGACAGGTCACAGGTCACAGGGGACAGCTTCGGCGGTG
Organism: Tepidiformaceae bacterium; assembly: GCA_051306275.1. Taxonomy (GTDB): domain Bacteria; phylum Chloroflexota; class Dehalococcoidia; order Tepidiformales; family Tepidiformaceae; genus JBPPMX01. Next base: position 7,592 of record JBPPMX010000262.1, on the reverse strand, counting down.
CGTCGCCGGGCGGCGTGGAGCGCTCGATTGGGATCGACGCCGGGGTCCTCGGAGTTATCAGGGGTTTAGGGACATGGCTTCGAAGCTCAGTTCGGAGGGGGCGGTGCCGGGGAAGAGCTGGATGGGGGTGAAGGTGGCGGATTGAGGGGACAGGTCACAGGTCACAGGGGACAGCTTCGGCGGTGCGGGGGCCGAGTGGCGTGGAGCGCAGGCTCGGATGGGATCGACGCCGGGGTGTGCTGAGTCATCAGGGGTTTAGGGACATGGCTTCGAAGTGGAGTTCGGAGGGGGCGGTGTCGGCGAAGAGCTGGATGGGGGTGAAGGTGGCGTCGCGCTGGCCGTGAACCCAGGCGCGGAGGCGGAAGCCGACGGCGTTGGGGGGGACGGTGTAGGTGGTGGTGGCGCCGCCTTTGGCGTCGTAGAAGATGTCGCCTTCCATGCCGGAGGGGTCGACGATCCAGACGGCCATCCAGTGGTGGCGCTTGTCTTCGGGGGTATCGGACTGGCCCCAGTTGATGGTGAGCCTTTCGACTTTCGTGGCCTGGGTCATGGCGGTCCCTCCGCGGTGCTGTCGGGGTATGGGTATACGCGGGTCGGGCGAGCGGCTCAAGTAGGTTGGAGGTGAGAGGTTACAGGTGACAGGGGGGTGGGTGCTTTGCGTCGCCTAGCCCTGGTTGAAGGGGAAGCCGCCTTCGAGGGCGAGGCGGGAGACCTGGCCGGCGGCGGCTTCGGCTGAGGCGATGACTTCGCTGGGGTAGCAGTAGCGGCGCTGGTGGAGTTCGAACTCGTCCTGGTCGAGGAGGCTGACGCAGCCGTCGGGCTTCACTGCGACGTCGAGGTCGAGGTCGACGTATTCGAGCTGGCGGCCGTCGAAGGTCGGGGGTGTGGTGACGTTGCAGTACCAGAGGGCGAGTTCGCAGCCGGGGCGGGAGAGGCGGAAGACGTTGTACCAGCGGTCGCGCCAGAAGTAGACGCGGGAGTCATAGGGGGAACGGAACTCGCCGCGGCTGGTGAAGATCGGCGTGCGGGCGCGGTACTGGGCGACGAGGAGGTTGCCATCGTCGGAGACGACGCGGAAGGGCTGGATCCAGTGGGCGGTGCCGTCGTACTTGGTGGCCCGGAGGAGGAACCGCGCTCCCGGAGCTGCGTCAGTGTTCGGCTTTGTGAGCGGTTCCATCTTTCGATTCTACACCCCGTTAACGAAGGGAGCGTGGTTGGGTTACGTGAACTTCATCCGGGGCCGTTATGCGATGGTCAGTTGGCCTCGGTCGCTTTCTCGAGAAATGGGGCGACGGCGACGGCGAGGGCACGGTGTTCGGGTGCCTTGAGGGCGGGGTCGCGGGCGAGGATTTCCTCGGCCATTGAGCGGGCGCGGGCGAGAACATCGCGGTCGGTAAGGCGGGCGACGCGGAGCATGCTGTTGGCGCCGCTCTGGATGCGACCCCAGGCCTCGCCCTCGCCGCGCATCTCGAGGTCGACTTCGGCGAGGCGGAAGCCGTCGTTCGTTTCGACCATCGCTTCGAGGCGCGCGCGGGCGTCGGGGCCGGGGTCTTCGTCGGTGCTGAAGAGGAGGCACCAGCTCTGCTTCGCGGAGCGTCCGACGCGCCCACGGAACTGGTGGAGCTGGCTGAGGCCGAAGCGCTCGGCGCCTTCGATCTGCATGACGGTGGCGTTCGGGACGTCGATACCGACTTCGACGACGCTGGTGGAGACGAGGACGTCGACTTCGTGGCGGGCGAAGGCGTCCATCACTTCGTCTTTCTGCTTGCCGGGCATGCGGCCGTGGAGGAGGGCGAGGCGGTAGGCCTTGAAGGGGCCGTGGCGGAGGCGTTCGAACTCTTCTTCTGCGGAGCGGAGATCGAGGGCCTCGGAGTCTTCTACGAGGGGACATATGACGAAAGCCTGTTCGCCGGCATCGAGGCGCTCGCGGATGAACTGGTAGGCCTCGTCGCGTTCGTGGGGCTGCACCCAATCGGTGATGATCGGGCGCCGGCCGGGCGGGAGTTCGTCGATGGTCGAGACTTCGAGGTCGCCGTAGACGGTGAGCGCGAGGGTGCGGGGGATCGGGGTGGCGGTCATGACGAGGAGGTGCGGGTTCTCGCCCTTCTGGCGGAGGCGGGCGCGCTGGAGGACGCCGAAGCGGTGCTGCTCGTCGACGACGGCGAGCCCGAGGCGGGGGATGCGGACGCCGGCTTCGAGGAGGGCGTGGGTGCCGACGAGAATATCCGCGCCGCCGTGTTCGGCATCAGCGCGGACCTGTTCTTTCTGTTTCGCGGTGAGGGAGCCGGTGACGAGGAGGACTCGGACGGGGCGGCCGAGCCAGGCGGGCATGAAGACGCCATCGAGGGCGCTGAGTTCGCCGCCGCTGAGGAAGCGGGCGATGGAGCGGTAGTGCTGCTCGGCGAGGATCTCGGTTGGGGCCATGAGGACAGCCTGCTGGCCGGAGGCAACGGCAGAGAGCATGGCAGCGAGGGCGACGACCGTCTTGCCGCTGCCGACATCGCCCTGGAGGAGGCGGAGCATGGGGCGGGGGCCGCGGATGTCGCGCAGGATTTCGTCGAGGACGTTCGACTGCGAGCGGGTGAGGGGGAAGGGGAGGGAGGCGAGGAAGGGGTCGAGGCGCGTGCCGAGGGAGAGCGCGGGAGCGGTCGTACTCTCCTGCCATTCGGCGCGGCGGATGAGGACGGCGGCCTGGATGCCGAGGAATTCGCCGAGGGCGAGGCGCTGGCGGGCGGCTTCGGCGGCGCCGAAGTTCTCGGGGTAGTGGTAGGTGCGGATGGCGGCCGATGCGGCGGGGATGCGGCGGGCATCGCGCTGCCATGCTGGGATGGCGTCGGCGACCTGGGGGGCGAGTTCGTCGACGGCGGCTTTGACGGCGCGGCGGATGGTGCGCTGGCCGAGCCCCTGGGTGGCGGGGTAGACGGGGATGAGGCGGCCGGTATGGAGCAGTTCGTCGTCCATCGGTTCGAACTCGGGGTTCTCCATCTGAAGGCGGCCACGGTAGAGGCGGACCTTGCCGGAGACGACGAGGGTGTCGCCTTCGTGGAGGCCCTTCGAGATGTAGGGCATGTTGAACCAGGTGATGCGGAGGACGCCGGTACCGTCGGTGAGGAGGGCTTCGGAGCCTTTGACGCGGCGGCCGAACCGGATCTCGCCCGCGGAGACGACTCTAGCGGCGACGGTCACCGGGATCGCGGAGGGTTCGAGGTCGCGGATCTTGCGCATCTGGCTGAAGTCGTTGAAGCGGCGGGGGTAGAGCTGGACGAGGTCGCCCGCGGAGGTGACACCGAGCTTCTCGAACTTTGCCGCGACGGATTTTGTGACGCCGGGCAGGCGGGTGACGGGCGAGTGCGGTTCGAGGCGCGTGGGCTCTGGGGCCGGGCGAGGTGCGGGCGCGCGGCGGGCCGTTGCTCGTGCGGTGGCTGCCGTTGATTTCGCTGGCGACGGGCGTGCGGCAGATGGAGGCGCGGGTGTCGCACTCGTGAGCGATGCGAGGGTGGAAGTGAGCCAGGTGCGGCGTTCGGCGGGGCTGAGTGAGCGATAGCCGGCGGGTGGGAGGGCGCTGGTGCGGCGGCGGAGTGGGTGATCGGCGGGGACGTGGCCGTCCTCGGTCATCTGGATGAGCATGCGGTCGAGCCCGCCGATGACGGAGCGGTCGTCGCAGCCGCGGCTGAGTTCGAGTTCGAAGACGCGGCGGATGCGGTCGGCTTCGGTGGTCGGGGCGGTCATCTCAGAAGCGCTTCATCGTCCCGACGCCGAGGGCGCTCGGGCCCGTGTAGACGCCGACGACGGGGCCGAACTGTCCGACCACGAACTCCGTGTGGGGAAAGGAGGGTCGGAGGCGTTCAACGAGTGCGCGTGCTTCGTCATCGTTTCCGGCGCAGGCGACGAAGAGGCGCTTTGCATTGCGGTCGTCCATGGCGAGTTCGACGAGGCGGTCGACCGCCTTGGCACGGGTGCGGACTCGTTCGAAGGGGGCGATTTCGCCATCTTCGACGTGGATGAGCGGCTTGATGCTGAGGACGGAACCGATGAGCGAGGAGGCGCGCCCGATGCGGCCGCCCTTGCGGAGATATTCGAGGGTATCGAGGACGGCGAGGAGACGGACGGACTCCATCGCCTTCCGGGCGACGGCCGCGACTTCCTGGAGCGTCGCGTCACGGGCGGCTGCCTCGGCGGCTTCGAGCACGATGCCGCCGAGGGCGAGGCTGACGTTGTAGGAGTCGATGATCTCGATGCGGATGCTGTGGGAGACTTCCTCGCGGGCGAGCTGGGCGGAGTTCAGGGTGCCGGAGAGGCGGGAGGAGATGTGGATGGAGACGATCTCGTCGCCGTCCGCGCCAGCGGCCTCGTAGGCGGCTACGAAGTCCTCGACGAGCGGCTGGCTCGTGCGGGGGTGGACTTTCGAAGCGACGAGCCGGGTGTAGAAGGTGTCTGCGTCGATATCGACGCCATCGCGGAGGGCTTCGTCGCCCCAGATCACGCGGAGGGGGACGACGGTGATGCCGAGCCGCCCGGTCAGTTCGGCCGGGAGGTCACAGGTCGAATCGGTGATGATGCGAACGGTCATAATTGATCAGGCGCCTATGCCCTCCAGTATAACCGGACGCGGAATGAGTCGTAGAATGTGGGCATGCGAACGGTGAAACTGGCGCCTTCGATCCTGACGGCTGACTTTGGGCGGCTGGCCGATGAGGTGCGCGCGGCTGAGGCAGCGGGCGTCGACCTGCTGCACCTCGATGTGATGGACGGGCGGTTCGTGCCGGTGATCACGTTCGGGCCGGTGCTGGTTGAGGCGCTGCGGAAGGTGACGTCGTTGCCGTTCGACATCCACCTGATGGTGGTCGAGCCAGAGCGGCAGATCGAGGCGTTCGCGGGGCTGGCGGACACAATCAATGTGCACGTCGAGGTTTCGCCACACCTGAACCGGACGCTCGACTCGATCCGGAAGCTGGGGGCGAAGGCGGGCGTGTGCCTGAACCCGGCGACATCGGTGAACGCGATCGACGAGGCGCTGCCGGACGCTGACCAGGTGATGGTGATGACGATCAACCCGGGCTGGGGTGGGCAGCAGATGATCCCGCGTCAGCTGGAGAAGGTGGCGGAGATACGCCGGCGGCTCGATGCGGGGGGATTCGCGGCGGAGATCATGATCGATGGCGGGGTGAAGGCTTCGAACGCGGCGCAGTGCGCGCACGCGGGGGCGGACACGCTGGTGTGCGGGAGTTCGGTATTCAACGCAACGGCGAGCGTCGCGGAGAACGTGCGGGCGCTGCGGGAGGCGCTGGGGGCGGGGTACGGCGAATCAGGCGGCTAGCGTTTCGCGAGCGCAGACCAGAAACGCCCCGGTGAGTCCGCCGGGGTCGTCGTTCATGTCGAGGAGTTTGTTCGCTTCAGGGTCCGGATTCTCTTCATTCAAGCGAACGAAAAGCGCATCGAGGTGGGACTGGGCGAAACGCTCAGCGGGCGCTCGGACGGCGACGCCGGCCGTCTCCATGCAGCTGGCGAAGGGCTCCCATTGCGGGTTGAAGACGGGGTTCGCGGCCTTCTGTTCCGCGGATAAGCGACGGTCGTCGTACATCGGAGAATAGAAGCGCCCGGAATCGTCTAGCCAGGGGTTGAACGGCGGATGGGGAGCGCCAACATCCTGGGCGACGACGTGATCGGTTGGGCGGCTCGACAACAGCACGAGCGTTGCCCCCGCAACGAGCACAAGGGCGATCAGCGCACCAACGAGGACCGGACGCGAAAGAGAATGCCGCATTGACGACATTCTTGCATAGATGTGAGTGCCCGAACGAGGGTAGGGGCGACTACGCGATCTTGACGAGGGTGCGGAGGCAGCGGGTGCAGACGTTGGCGCGCACCCAGGTCCCGTCCACGAAGAGGCGATGCCTGTTTACGTTCGGCTTGAACATACGGCTCTTCTTGGGGGCCTTGCGCTCCCAGCGGCCGCTGTGCTTGTGGCGGATGTGCCGCCCGAACTTCACTGTCTTGTCGCAAACGTCGCAAGCGCCACTGGCCATGCGTTTAAATCCTGCTATGTAAGAATACGGAAACCTGAGGGTATCACGAGGGGTGGGAATGCGCCAAAGGGGACAGCACGGTGACGCCGTTTGACCGCGCCTGTGACGGAGAGGGCGCTGCTCGAGGGCGAGGATATCCGGGCGGCGTTTGCGGCGGCTTCAGCGTACCTGCGCGAGTGCGCGGCGGCGATCGATGGGATCAATGTGTACCCGGTCCCGGATGGGGACACGGGTTCGAACATGGCGGCGACGCTGGCCGAGGCGGTCGACCTCGCGCTGCTGCTGCCGGAGGATGCGACACCGAAGGAAGTCTTCGCCGCGTTGGCGAAGGGCGCGCTCTACGGGGCGCGTGGGAACTCCGGTGTGATCCTGTCGCAGGCGCTGCGGGGGCTGGCGGAGGGGTGCCCAGCGGGGCGGTTTTTCGATGCGCGGGCGTTCGCGGAGGCGCTGAGCGGGGCGGCGGTGGGGGCGTACCGGGCGGTGAGCAAGCCAGTCGAAGGGACAATGCTGACGGTGCTCCGGGTGAGCGCCGAGGCTGTCGCTGAGGCGAACGCGGAATTGACGGATGGTGGCGCGGGGCAGCCGTGCTTTCCGCTCATGCGGGTGGCGCGAGAGGCGGCGCAGGCGGCGGAAGCGGAGACCATCAACCAGCTCCAGGCGCTTCAAGAGGCCGGGGTGCCCGACGCGGGCGGCGAGGGGATCTGCACGATTCTTCGCGGGCTGGATGCGGCGTTCCACGGGGAGATACCGGAGATGCCGAGCATCCCGCAGCGGCCGATCGCGCAGATGGCGGGGCATGCCGAGGGCGACTTCGGGTTCTGCACGGAGTTCCTGATCGAGGCGGGCGAGTGGGACCTGGAGGTCGAACGGGTGCGGGAGGCGGTGAGTGCAGAAGGGAACACATCGGTAGTCGTGGTGGGGGACGAGAAGGCGGCGCGGGTACACGTCCATACAGCTGACCCCGACGGTGTCCTTGCCCTGGCGGGGGCGCTTGGGGTGGTGAGCCGGGTGAAGGTCGACGACATGACGGCGCAGAACGTTGCGTTTGAGGCTACGGGGAGCGGGGCGACTGCGCGTATCGGGTTGCTGGCGCTGAGCCGAGGGGCGGGGCTGACCGAGGTGTTCGAGAGCCTGGGGGCGAAGGTGTCCGACCTCGGTGAGGTTGTGAAGCCGCCGGCAGGGGAGATCGCGGCGGCGGCGGACGCGATGCGGCGGCCGGACGTGATCGTGCTGCCGAACCACAAGAATGTGGTCGCGGCGGCGCTGCAGGCGGTCCAGCTGGCGCGGTCGACCATCCATGTGATCGAGACGGAGTCGATCACACAGGGGATCGCGGCTGCGCTGGCGTTCGGCATCCACGAGACGACGAACACGAACCTGGAGCGGATGCGCGAGGCGATCACGCTGGTGCGGACGGTCGAGGTGACGGTGGCGGCGGCGAACCGTTCGGCGGATGGGGTGCAGGCGCGGGCGGTTCAGCGGGCCGGAGGTCGAGGTGATCGCGGGTGGGCAGCCGCTCTACCCGTTCATCGCTGCGGTGGAGATGTAGGCGCGGCGGTCAGTCGG
>JBPPMX010000261.1:0-13676 GCA_051306275.1 Tepidiformaceae bacterium | reverse complement strand
CTCTTCGCGATCGCCGCATGCCGCGCGATCGTGTCCGTCTCGTAGTGCTTGTAGTACGTCTCGATCCCGTCCGCCCCCCACTGCACCAGCTGCCCGATCATCTCGCGGTACCGCTCGCCCATGAACACCGGGTGCGCGATGAACACCACGCCACCTGCCTCGTGCACTGTCCTGATAGCGTCCTCCGGCGAGAGCTTCGGCCGCGGTACGTCCGCCGGCTTTCCGTTTCCAAGCCACCGGTCGAACGCCTCCTGCACGCTCGCCGCGTGACCCGCTTCCACCAGCGCGCGCGCCACATGCGGTCGCCCAACCGTCGCGTCCCCCGCGATCTCCAGCACCCGCCCAAGCCGCACCGGCACGCCGTTCTCCGCCAGGATCTCCACGATCCGCGCCGTCCGGCCCATCCGCCCTTCCCGCTGCCACGCAAGGAACTCCTGGAACGCCTTCGCCTCGGCGTCGTACCCGTACCCCAGCAAATGCACGTCCGAGGTCCCAAGGTCCGTGCTCAGCTCTACCCCCGGCACCAGTCGCATCCCCAGCCGCTCCGCCGCCGCGCGCGCCTCTGCTTGCCCCGCCGTCGTGTCATGGTCCGTCAGCGAAAGCACCCGCACACCGTTCGCCGCCGCCCGTTCCATCACCCATGTCGGGCTTCGCACGCCGTCCGAGGCCGTGCTGTGCAGGTGGAAGTCCCCCGTCGCCATCAGCAAACGTCCCGGTCACACCGCACGATGCTCACCGCCCGCCCCGTCGCGTCGTTCAGCTCCACCACCAGCCCGTTGATCATCCCCGGCCCGTCCGCGGGCGGCAGTCGCGTCGGCATCTGCGTCAGGAACCGCGAAAGCACCGCCTGCACGTCGTCGCCAATCACCGAATCCTTCGCACCGCACATCCCCGCGTCGCTGCAGTACGCGGTCCCTTGCGGGAGCACGCGATGGTCGGCCGTCGGCACATGCGTATGTGTCCCCACGACAAAGCTCACTCGCCCATCGAGGTACCACCCCAGCGCCTGCTTCTCGCTCGTCGCCTCTGCATGAAAGTCCACCAGCACGAATCGCTCAGCGCCGATCTCCGCAAGCAGCCCGTCCGCCGCACGGAACGGGTCGTCGTAGTCCGACCCCATGAACGTCCGCCCGATCAGGTTCACCACGACGAGGTCTCGAACCCGCGCCACGCCGGACCCGGGTGCACCCGGCGGATAGTTCGCTGGCCGCGTCAGCGGCTTCCCGGAGTCAAGGTACCCGTACACCTCGCGATGCTGGAACGTGTGGTTCCCGCCCGTGATCACGTCGACTCCCGCGCGAAACAGTTCTTCCGCCGTTTTCTCCGTGATCCCGCGACCGCCGGCCATGTTCTCGCCGTTCGCGACGACATAATCGAGCCCGAGCTCGACCCGAAGGCCCGGCACGCTCCGCACCACCGCTTCGCGCCCGGCGTTCCCGACAATGTCGCCCAGGAAGAGCAGCTTCACGCTACCGTGCGAACTCCGTCGCCCGCGTCTCCCGCACCACAGTCACCTTGATCTGGCCCGGGTACTCCATCGTCTCCTCGATCTTCTGGCTCACGTCCCGCGCGATTCGCATCGCTTCCAGGTCGTCGATTTGCTCCGGCTTCACGATGATCCGCACCTCGCGCCCGGCCTGGATCGCGAACGCCGACTCCACGCCCTTGAAGCTCCGCGCGATGTTCTCGAGCGTCTCCAGCCGCTTGATGTACGCGTCCAGCGATTCCCGCCGCGCTCCCGGCCGGCCGCCGCTGATCGCGTCCGCCATCATCACGATCACCGCCTCCACGCTTCGCGGTTCCACCTCTTCGTGGTGCGCCTCGATGCAGTGCGCAATCGAGTCCTTCACCCGGTGCCGTCGCGCGATCTCCGCCCCGATGATCGCGTGCGTCCCCTCGACCTCGTGGTCGACCGCCTTCCCGAGGTCGTGAAGGAACCCGCCCGCGCGTGCGACCTCGACATCGGCCCCGATCTCCCGCGCGATCATCGCCGCGATGTGCCCCGTCTCGATGCAGTGCCGCATCACGTTCTGGCCGTAGCTCGTGCGGTATCGCAGCCGCCCGAACACCTTCAGCACTTCTGGGTGCAGGTTCAGCACGCCGCCTTCGACCGCCGCCGCCTCCGCCGCGTCCATCATCGTCGTCTCGACATCGCGCTTGGCCTTGTTCACGGCTTCTTCGATGCGCGTCGGGTGTATACGCCCGTCCTGCACGAGGCTCGACAGCGCAACCCGAGCGATCTCGCGACGCACCGGGTCGAACGCGCTCACCGTCACCGCGTCTGGCGTGTCATCGATGATCAGGTCGACACCCGTCGCCGCCTCAATCGCCCGGATGTTCCGGCCCTCGCGACCGATGATCCGCCCCTTCATCTCCTCGCTCGGGATCTGCACCACCGATACGGTCGACTCCGCCGTTACCTCCGACGCATACCGTTGGATGGCAGTCGCGAGGATCTTGCGCGCACGCTGGCCCGCCGTCGCCTCCACTTCCTTCTCCATCTCCCGCACGCGGCGCCCCGCCTCATCGCGGATCTCGATGTCGACCGCGGCCATCAGCTCGGCCCGCGCTTCATCTCGCGTCAGCCCGCTGATACGGACGAACTCGTCCACTTGGCGCTGCCGCAGGCTCTCCGCCTCGCTGCGGATCGCCTCGATCTGCGTCTCTCGGTCGCGCAGCGACTGCTCCCGCGCCTCAAGCGCCTCAACCTTCCGGTCGAGGTTCTCCTCTTTTTGCGCAAGCCGTCGCTCAACTTGTGCGGCCTCGCCGCGCCGTTCGCGGATCTCAGCCTCAAGCTCGTTCCGCAGTCGGAGTGTCTCCTCCTTAACTTCGAGGAGCAGTTCCTTCTGCTTGGTTTCTGCGTCCGCAAGGACCCGGCTGGCCTGGGCTTCGGCCTCCTGCAGCGAACTCACATCGCTCTTCTTGCGGTTCGCATACATGTACGCGCCTACCGCCAGGAGTACGGCTTCCAGGCCGGCGATTACGGCAACGATCGCCAGCAACATGGGGGATTCTCCAGTTGTGTCAGTTGGAACCGGCTAGTAAAGAACCAGCGCAAGGGCGCCGGGGTCGATTCTGCCGGGATCGTACATCCGCGCTTTCCAGCCCGTCAAAGAAATTTCCACCACCGTGCAAACCCCTGGCCGCTACTCTCCCTCGGAATCCCGCGCCGCCGCCGCCCGCTCTTCCCACGTCGTTCGTACCGCGTACGCCACCGCGTCGTAATCGAACCCCCTCCGCCGCAACAACCCCCCGATCCGGCCCGCGAACGCCTCGTACGTCTCCGCCTTCGCCTTCGTCGCCTTCTCCCGGGCAAGCGCCAGTGCGAGCTCCCGGTCGTCCAGGCCCGCCGTGACATGGTCGATCGACTCCGGGTCGATCCCGCGGCCCAACAGCTCGTACCGCATCATCCGCGTTCCCCGCGGCGCGAACCGCTTCCGGTCCTCCACCCAGGACTGCGCGAACTTCTGGTCATCGAGCAGCCCCGCCTGCCGCAGCCGCTCGATCTCGTAATCGATCGTCGCCGGCGCCACCCCCCGCATTCCCAGCCGCGTCCTCATCTCTGTCTCGCTCCGCGCCCGGTGGGAAAGCAGCCGCAGCGCCGCCGAATGCGCCACGACCCGCTCCTCACCCTCTTCGAGCTTGTGGAGCAACTCCTCGCTCGCCGCGAGCCCTTCCCTGATCCCCGCCCGCTCGCACGCTTCGTCGCTGAACAGCAGCTCCCGCCCGTCACTTAAGGACAGCAACCGTTGCCGTCCGTTCGCTGTCGAACGGACGGTCACGATCGTCGGCCCACTCGGAGGTTCGTCGTCCATAGCCGCCTAGCTCGATGCCGCCGCGATAGCCTCGGCCTCGGCCACCGCCGAGTTCCCGACGCCAGCTTCGCGCCGGATCTCGCGCTCGATCTCGTTCCGCACGTCCTGGTGGTCGTCGAGGAACTGCTTGGCATTCTCGCGCCCCTGCCCGATGCGCATCTCGCCCCAGCTGTAGAACGCCCCGGACTTCGTCAGCATCCCGTACTCCACCCCCAGGTCGACCACGTCCCCGCTCCGGCTAATCCCGCGCGGCGTATCGAACATGATGTCGAACTCCGCCACCTTGAAGGGCGGCGCAACCTTGTTCTTCACGATCTTCGCCTTCACCCGCCGCCCGGTCACGTCCGTGCCCTTCTTGATCGACTCCACTGGCCGCAGGTCGATCCGCACCGACGAATAGAACTTCAGCGCCCGGCCGCCCGGCGTCGTCTCCGGGTTCCCGAACACGATGCCGACCTTCTCGCGGAGCTGGTTGATGAAGATCACCGCCGTACTCGTCCGCGAAATCGAGCCCGTCAGCTTCCGTAGCGCCTGCGACATCAGCCGTGCCTGCAGCCCGACGTGCGCGTCGCCCATCTCCCCCTCAATCTCCGCCCTCGGCACCAGCGCCGCCACCGAGTCCACCACCACCACGTCGACCGCGTTCGAGCGCACCAGCGCCTCGCAGATCTCCAGCGCCTGCTCGCCTGTGTCCGGCTGGCTGATCAGCAGGTCCTCGATCTTGATACCCGTATCCCGCGCATATGCCGGGTCAAGCGCGTGCTCAACATCGATGTACGCCGCAGTCCCGCCCATCCGCTGTGCTTCCGCAATGATGTGCTGCGCGAGCGTGCTCTTGCCCGCCGATTCCGGCCCGAAGATCTCCGTCACACGCCCACGCGGGATCCCGCCAATCCCCAGCGCGATGTCCACCGCCAGCGATCCAGTCGGGATCGCTTCCACCGCCAGCGTCAGTGCGTGCGCTTCTCCCAGTCGCATCACGGCGCCCCGCCCAAACTGCTTTTCGATCTGTCCCAGGGCCAGCTCTAGCGCCCGCGTTCGGTCGGCTTCACTCATCGCATCTGCTCCTGGGCTCCGATCGTGCCGCCGGTGCCCTCGCTTGCCGGATTGTACACGGGGAGAAACAAATGTTCTAGTTCTTGGAAATCCCGCGCCCCTCACGCGCTATCCTTGCCCTGTGCCCACCCGCATCACCGTCCGCGTTACGCCTCGCTCTTCCCGCGACGAAGTCACCGGCCGCGATGGCGATGGCGTGATCCATGTTCGTGTCACCGCCGCTCCTGCCGATGGCGCCGCCAATGCCGCCGTCCATCGCCTGCTCGCCCGCGCTCTTGAAATCCCCGGACGCGACCTCGAACTCATCGCCGGCCACACAGCCCGCATCAAGCAGTTCGAAGTCGACCTGCCGCCCGGCACCGTTGCCGCCCGGATCCCTACGAGACCGTGAGTTGCAACACCATCTGCCGCATGACGATCAGCATGATGATCGCGGCGAGCGGGCTCAGGTCCATCATCCCCGTCTGGGGCATTATCCGCCGGAACGGCTCGATGATTGGCTCGGTCACCCGGAACAGCAGCTGATAGATCGTGCTCCCCTGGTCGATCGGGAACCAGCTAAGCAGCGACCGGGCGATGACCGCCCACGTCAGCATCTGCAGCCAGAAGAATGTGAAATCGGCGACGTACGGGTTCATGCGACTCCATGCTGGCGCGCGCTTTGCGCCACTCCACCATCATAACAAACGACCCTGGAAACCCGGCGTGAAGCCCTCCCCCGAAATCTCAGGCGTTCGCGGCCTGTTCGACCACCCGGATCGCGATGATCAGCAGGATAATCGCGGCCATCCCGCTCAGGTCGATCATCCCGAATCGCAGCCCAATCCGGTTGAATAGCTGCCGGATCGGGTCCAGGATCGGCTCCGTCACCTGGTACAACACCCGCGCGAACCCGTTCCGCTGGTCCACCGGGAACCAGCTCATCAGCGACCGCGCCACGATCGCGAGCATCAGCACGTACAGAAACGCGATGAATAGCGACGCTACCGTCTCGTTCATCCTTCGCCCAGCTCCTTCGCCCGCTGATGCGCCGCCTTGATGCACGAAATCATCGCCGCCCGCATCCCGCTCTTCTCCAGCTCGAACAGCCCGGCCGCCGTCGTACCCGCCGGCGAAGTCACCCGCGCCCGCAGCTCTCCTGGCTTGTGCCCACTCTCCTGTGCGTACACAACCGCCCCGTAGACGGTCTGCAGCACCATGTCCTCCGCCTGCGTCCGTGGCAGGCCGATCGCCACCGCCCCCTCGATCATCGCCTCCATGAACATGTACACGTAGCCGGGCCCGCTCCCACTTACCGCCGTCGCCATGTCCAGCTTCGATTCGTCCTCGACGTACGCCTCCCGCCCGATCGCGCCCAGCAGCTCCCGCGCCAGGTCACGCTGCTCCGCGCTCACGCTCCCGGTCGCCGTCCAGATGCTCATGCCCGCATTCGCCGCCGCCGGCAGGTTCGGCATCACCCGCACCACCCGCTCGTGCTGGAACTCCGCCGAAATGCTCCGGATCGGCACGCCGGCCATGATCGAAAGCAGCAGCGTTTCCTCCCGCAACGAACCGCGCACCGAATGCATGTCCTGCGGCTTCACCGCCAGGATCACGAGGTCCGCGCCGTCCGTTGCCTGGATGCTGTCCGCCGTCACCGCCACCGAGTACACATGCGCCAGCTGCTCCCGCCGCGGCCCGTAGATCTCCGCGACCGTGATGTTCTCCGCGCTCAGCACCCCGCGTTCCAGTGCCGCCGCGAGGATCGCCTCGCCCATGACCCCGCCGCCGATCAGTGCCACCCTCATGATCCACGCTCCCCGAAAAGTGCTCGACCCACCCGCACGTGCGTCGCCCCTTCCTCTATCGCGACCTCATAGTCGTCCGACATCCCCATCGAAAGCCACTCCATCCCGTGCCGTTCCTGCAGTTCCCGAAGCGCCCGGAATACCGGCCGCACCGCTTCCGCGTCCCGCACCAGCGGCGCCACCGTCATCAGACCGCGTACGCGCACATCACCCCCCGCCTCCGCCAGCACACCCTCGATCTCGTCCGGGCGGACGCCGTACTTCGTCGCCTCACCGCTCACATTCACCTCAACCATCACGTCGAGAGGCCCCTCTGCCGCCTCCCTGATTGCTCGCATCAAACGGGCCGAGTCGACGGCCTGCAGTATAGCAAAGCACCCGAGCGCAGCCCGCACCTTGTTCGTCTGTAGATGCCCCACGAGGTGCCATCGAGCCCCGTCCGCCGTCTCCCCCAGGGCCGCCCGCTTCGCCTTCGCCTCCTGTACGCGGTTCTCGCCGATATCGCGTAGTCCCGCGTGGATCGCCTCCCCCAAAACCGCCGCCGGCTGCCCCTTCGTCACCCCTACCAGTGTCACGCCACTGGGGTCGCGCCCCACACGCTCAGCAGCCACAACAATCCGCGACCGCACAGCCAGCAGCCGCGACTCCACCCCTGCCGCTACCGTCATCGCTGGTACTTGTGCAGCTCTTCGATGTCCGGCGGATGCAGCTTCTCCCACACGCCCAGCGCGACCAGCGCCCCAACCGCCACCCCGATCGCCGCCAGCCCGGCCCACGTCGCGACACTGAACAGGAAGAACACCAGCAGAAGGTAGCCAAGCCCGCCGAAGATGAACCCCAGCGGCACCGCAATCGCCTTGAAGACCGCCCAGATGATCTGGACCGTCTCCTTCATCGATGGCTGCTTGTTCTCGTCTTCCGGTGGGGTACCCGGGTTGTAGTAGAAGCCCATCAGCCCAGTCTAATGCCTCGCTCCGGCCCGTGCCGCCCCTGAACCACCCTCCCATGCACCCGATTCTTCCGGTTTACCACCCTTTTCCGGAACCCCTGCCGGACGACTTTCTATCTCAGGAGGACCACTGGGCATGTTTCGCGCACGTGCATGGGGAGTGCTTGAGAAGACCGTTGCCTCGGTTCTCGTTGTCTCGTCCGTAGCCACCCTCGGCTTCGTCGCCGCCCAGTCAGCGCCCGTCCTCATCTTCTTCGCCGGGCTCGTCTCGACAGTCGCCTTCATTACCCTCACCGTCATCGTCGTCCTCGACCGCCGGCGTATCCGCGCCGAAGCGAACGAGCTTAAGGCACGCCTCGAACGCGCGCTCGCCGAAGACCCCGAAACCGGACTCTCGTCCATCCAGCGCTTCCGCCGCGACCTCACGATCGCCGCCGCCCGCTTCAAGCGCTCAGGCGAGCACTTCACCCTCGTCGTCTTCCGCCTGCCTTCCGAACGCGAACCCCTCGGCGTCGAGTCCGCTGTCCGCGAAATCGCCCGCCACCTCACCCTCAGCCTCCGCACCGAAGACACCCTCGCCCGCGTCGGCGACCGCGAACTCGGCGCCCTTCTCACCTCCACCAACCTCAGGTCCGCCGAAGCCTTCCTCGATCGCGTCGAACCCGTCGCCATCGCCTACCGCGCCCGCTGGGGCGCCGCCCAATGGGCCCGCGAAACCCCCGGCCTCGATGCCTTCCTCGCCGCCGCCCGCTCCGACCTCCAGTCCCGCCTCCACGCCACCCCAACCTCCCTCGCCAGCTAACCCACCAGTCAGGGAGTCACGGCCCCCCGTGGCCGGGGACATCCGCCTCACGCCCGGAGTCACCCCCATTAGCCGCGGGCCACTGCGACCGCTGACGGGCTTACCGTCCCGGTACTCAGAACAACCGGAGTCTCGGCCCCCCGTGGCCGGGGGCATCCGCACACAGCGCCGGCGCGTCGCATCCCACCCGTAGCCGCGGCCCACTGCCGCCGCTGACCGCTTACCCTCCCAGCCATCAGCCATCAGCCATCAGCCATCAGCCATCAGCCATCAGCCATCAGCCATCAGCCATCAGCCAACAGCCCTCCTCAACCCGGTGGCGTAGTCATCGCACCGCCTCCAGCTCCTTCTCCATCCGCTCCAAGCGCGTGTAGTAATCCGGGAACTCCCGCAGATGTGCCAGCGCAATCCGGCCCGTCATCACCAGGTCATCGTTCGTCACGTTCGTGTCGACATCTCGCGTCCCATGCTCCAGCTCAACCGCCAACCCACGCCTGAACTGCTCCAGGTCGACGACCCCGAACTGGATCCCGATCGCCTTCCCCACCCCCAACGCCTCTTCCGCCGTGAATTCTCGCACCACCATCACAAACCTCCTGCGCGAATCTTCCACCCCGATCCTCCTCCTCCCACCACCCGCCGACGACTGCCATGCGGTGTCCTCCCGCTTCCCCAACCGTCCAGTTCGGTGGCAAGCCTTAGGTTCCGCGTGCGTTTCGGCGCACTCGACGGACGATCGAGCGTGCTGCCGAGCGAAGAGGGCGAGGTTGCCAGGAGAGATGATCGTGAACCGCGGTTAGGTAGAGCTTCTTGAACGGCTGGACTGGCGACAGGTCGATCAATCCAGTCGTGTTCATTTCCGCATCGGATGATACTGGGGCTCCCTCCCACGCGACTCTCATCGCGCCGCCTGCGGCTTTCCGAGCAGCCTCGATGAGCGCGGAGTAGGCGGTTCCGACACGTTGGGATCGAGTGCCGATCCACGCCTCGTGATACGCGAGTCGGGCCTGTACGCGATGAAGGTCTGCCGAGATCCTAAGGCGTTCCGCAGGTGGATTGGTCGCATCGCGCCGCCTCACAACGAACGGGAACTCCAGATACTCGACAAGGGTCATGTAGGCCTGCGCGAACTCTTGCCGTGCGGATTCCTGTCGTTCGCGTCGTGCCCCATATATGGTCCCGAATGCCCACACCGTTAATGGCGTCGCCGCGGAGAGGCCAGCTGTTAGAACCACCGGGTCACCCCATTCGGTCATCGTCAGGCCGCCCTGTGCGGCGCTTGAGGGCCAACCCATTCGCCTGTATCCCGCCACCAGTGCTCGCGAAAGAGATGGAGCCGGGCTGCGTCGATCAGAGAGACGAGTCCGTCCGCGACATCCCAAGTCAGATGCACCGGATCCTCGGGATCCCACATACAAAGTCGTCCGTCTTTGTACCGGTGCGGTGAGTCGGATGGACCGTCGCACGTGACGAAAGGAATCGTTGGCGCATCGCTACGGAATCGGATCGAGAGCGCCCGGGATTCGTAGTGAGGCACATCGATTGCGCCTTCCCAACGCACAGTCCGAATGTCATCACTCCGCTCTGGTCCGACGCGAACGATGGTCGGGTACCACCGTTTTAGCTGACGTTCGAACCGCTGGAGTTCAGCCGGTCGATCGGCCCAGAACGGCCGGGCAGATGCGCCCCCGACCCGGAACGTGGACCTACTCACCGAACGCTCGTCGTGGAGGAATTTGACGACCTGTGGCTGACGGGCCGAGGACGGACCTAGCGTCCATCGCATTGGTACCCCCGCCCACCAACAATCGTGCAACGGAAGCAGCCGAGGGGTTACTTGAGCCATCGATTCCCGGCAGCTCGAATGTCCAGAAGATCCTCTCCAAGGCGGCCCGGGCGGCAGCTGGATCGGACGCGCCGAGCGCCTCGAGCATCCGTGCGCTCGCCAGTTCCAGGCGTTGAATCGCGAGGGTGCGATCTCCGGTGAGCTTAATCGGCCTAGAGACGCCCGCCGGATCGCGGGTGAGCCCGCGCTTCAGGTCGCATTCGGCCCAGGCGAACAGCCTGCGTAGAGCGTCGGATTCGGACATCCCATGGTCGATGGCGTACAGCCCGAACGCCTCGATGTTGAACGAACAGAATGACGGCTCTGAAAACTGGCGGTTCCATGCTTTTGCGAGCCGGATGGCCCGGCGACGTACTCGGGCCGTTGGCTCATCGGGAAGCCGGAATAGCTCGGTGTGTCGCTCGGGGTCGGAAGGGTCCCAGCGTGCCTGATCGGTATTAGGAATCCACAGGCCGGGCTCTCCGACTCGATCAAATCCAACGATTAGGTCGACGGATGGATCTTGGACATCATCCAGGGGCTGGTGGAACTCGACCTTGATGGCACGCTTCGTTACCCGGACTCGGGCGTCTGGGTACCATGCGCGGGTGATCGGGCCGAGCTGATCCTGGATTGTCCGGAGGAGGATCTCGGGGTCGCTGGTGGTCTGCTCTGGGTCATGGTCGGGATAGTCTTCTCCCCGGAGTACGATCCCGCAGTCAGCATCGTTCACCGGTTGGTTAACGGTCCCGTGGGCAAGTGAGCCGGACGTGAACGTCCGGTCGGAGCTCACAATCGACTTTGCTTTGGTGAGTACCAGATCGCGGCGGCTTCGCGCCTCAGCTAGTGCTGAATCAGTCGCTGCGATCTGCTCGCGGATCGTGATTAGCGCATTCTGAACATAATCCTGCATCGTGGTCTCCTGGTTAACGGGGTTATGGTGAGAAATCTCATTGACGGAACCTCCCTCTTGTGTCCTAGATCTAGTATAACAGGTTTGTGTGTGTTATCGGTGTCGACTACGTCCTCACCCGCACTTCGTGTACCCACAGCTCCGGCAGCTCAAGCACCCCTCCCCGTAGAACAGCACCCCGCCGCACTCAGGACACCCGATCCCGCTCGGCGACTGCTCCTTCGACTCGTACATCGGCAGGTCCACCGCCGTGCTCGGGATAACCTGCTCCGCCTGCAGCAGCATCGGCTGCACCGCGACCCGGCCACCGCCGAACTTCAGCTCAAGCCAGCGGAACACGTAGTCCACGATGCTCGTCGCAAACGGGATCTGCGGGTTCGTCGTCGGCCCGCTCGGCTCGAACCGCGATGTCTTCAGCTTCGATGCCAGGTCGTCCAGCGGCACCCCGTACTGCAGCGCATAGCTCGTCAGCATCGCCACCGTGTCCATCAGGCCGCTCACCGTCGAGCCCTGCTTGCTCACGTGGACGAACACCTCGCCCGGCGTCCCGTCGTCGAACAGGCCGACCGTCATGTAGCCTTCCTGCTCCCCAACCCGGAACTTGTGCGTGATCGCCGCCCGCTCGTCCGAAAGCCGCCGCCGGATCGGCCTGCCGTGCGTCATCAGCAGCGCCTGCGCCGCCGCGATAGCCTCCTCGGCCGTTGGCGCCGTGTCCTCCACCTTCGTGTCCTTGTGGTAGAGCACCTGCGTCTGCCGCGAGTTGTCCCGGTAGTAGCTGATCGACTTCAGCCCCTCGTCGTACGCCAGCATGTACAGGTCCTCGACGTCCGCGACCGTGTGGCTCTCCGGCGCGTTCGCCGTCTTCGAAATCGAAGAGTCGTTGTACCGCTGTGCCGCCGCCTGCATCAGCACATGCTCTTCCGGCGAAATGTCGTTCGCCGCAACCAGCCAGCCCGGCCGCTCCGGCGACCCGTACAGGTCCGCCCACTCCGAAGTCACGCTGTAGTCGCCCGTCCGGTCCGACCGCAGGTAATCGAAGTCGAAGTACGGCTCAATCCCGCTGTTCACACCCGAAAGCAGCGATGTCGTCCCCGTCGGCGCTTGCGTCAGCAGGTAGCAGTTCCGGATCCCGTGCCGCGCAATCCCGTCGCGGATGTCTTCCGGCAGCCGCTTGATGAACGGCCGCTCCAGGTACTCCGACGCCACGAACTTCGGGAACGAACCCCGCTCCGAAGCCAGCTGCACGCTCGCCCGGTACGACTCGTCCCGCAGCGTCTGGAAGATCCGCTCCGTCGTCTCGATCGCCTCGCGCGAGCCGTACCGCTGCTTCAGCGTCAGCAGCACGTCCGCCAGCCCCATCACCCCGATCCCCATCCGCCGGATCGACTGCTGCGAATCCTCGCACTCCTTCAGCGGGTAGTTCGAAAGGTCCACCACGTTGTCGTTGAACCGCACCGCGAACGGGATGTACTGCGCGAACCCCTCGAAGTCGAACGCCGGCGCCCCGCTCCCATCCGTCGTCAGGAACGATGCCAGGTTGAACGACCCCAGCAGGCACGCTCCATAGGCTCCCAGCGGCTGCTCCCCGCATGGGTTCGTGCTAATCAGCGTCTCGAAGTACCCCGAGTTCGCTTCCTTGTTCGCCCGCTCCATGAAGTAGATGCCCGGCTCAGCGCTCTGCCACGCCGCCGCGCAAATCTCGTCCCAGATCTGCCGTGCCCGCACCGTCCGGTAGACCTTCCCCTGCCACTGCAGATCCCAGTCCTGGTCCGCCTTCACCGCCTCCATGAACGCATCGCTCAGGCACACCGAGATATTCGCGCCCTCGAGCACGCCCGGCGTCTCCTTCGCATGGATGAACTCGAACACGTCGGGGTGGTCGACATCCAGCATGATCATCGCCGCACCGCGCCGGCTCCCGCCCTGGATGATGATGTCGTGCGAAACGAACGCGAACAGCTGCGCCCACGAAACCGGCCCGCTCGATGTCCCGTTCACACCCTTCACCAGCTCGTTCCGCGGACGCAGCGAAGAGATGTTCACACCCACGCCGCCACCCTTCGACTGGATCTCCACCCACTCCGAAAGGCTGTTCATGATCCCCGACCGGCTGTCCTCCGGCGACGGGATCACGTAGCAGTTCTGCGCCGTCACCCCCGCCCGCGAACCCATCGCCGCCAGGATCCGTCCGCCCGGGACGAACTTGAAGTCGTCCAGCAGCGCGTAGAACCGATGCGCCCAGGTGCTCGCCTCAGATGCCTTCTCGTTCCGCGCCACCGCGTCCGCCACACGCTTCCACGCCTCGTGCGGATACTGCTCGCCCTCGAGCGCATACCGATCGCGGAAGATCTTCAGCTGGATCGCCGTGTACTTGCCGGGCATCTCTTCGGCTCCCTCTGTTCGCTCGATCATCTGGGTCATCGCTCGTCCTCCATTGTACTGGGGGCTGTCATCAAAACAGAACAACTGTTCGAGTTCAAGCCTGCATTCCGAAACTTCACGCGGGGCCGCCCATCCCGGACGTCACCG
>JBPPMX010000260.1:0-5495 GCA_051306275.1 Tepidiformaceae bacterium | reverse complement strand
GCCGGCGCTGACGTCGCGGTGAGCGCGAGGACGACCGACGAGATCGAGTCGCTCGCGGAAGAAGATCCGCGGGCTGGGCAAAGACGCGCGGGCGTTCACCTGCGACATCACAGACGATGTGCAGTGCGATGCGCTGATCGCCGACGCGGTGGAATGGGCAGGGAAGCTCGATATCCTGGTGAACAACGCCGGGATCAATATCCGCAAGCCCGCTGTTGACCTCTCGAAGGAGGAGTACCGGCGGGTGCTAAGCACAACCTCAATGGCTACTTCTACTGCGCCCGGGCCGCGGGCCGGCATATGCGTGAGCGCGGGTCGGGGAAGGTCATCAACATCTCGAGGGTGATGGGCCGCGTGGCGCTTCACGCGCTCACGGCGTACGCGACGGCCAAGGGCGGGGTCGAGCAGTTGACGCGGGCGCTGGCGGTCGAGTGGGCGCCGCGCAACGTGCAGGTGAACGCGATCGGACCGACGTACTTCGAGACGGACCTGACGAGTCCGTTGTACGAAGACCGGGAGCGGCGGTAGTTCATCACCGAGCGGACGCCGGCGGGGCGATGGGGTCCGCCGCATGAACTGGCGGGCGCGGTGATCTTCCTCGCGACTAGGGCGAGCGACTACATCACGGGGCAATCGCTGGCGGTCGATGGTGGCTGGCTGGCCTGGTAGCCGGACCTACGGGCTGCGGTCCCATGGCGTGACGAGGTATCCGTCCGGGCCCATGAGGTGACACTCGCGCAGGCCGGGTTCGGGGCTGTAGGGCGGCTGAACGACGAGCGCTCCGATGCGCATGGCGGCGGCACAGGCAGCATCTACGTCATCGACTTCGACGCGGATTTCGGTCCCGATGCCGCGGGCGGCGCCGTCTCGCTGGAGCGCTTCGTACCACGGGTGGCCGCGGTAGGTTTCGTCGGCGTGGAGGAGGATGGTCGACCCGTCGCAGCTCAGCTCGGCAAACCCGGGGTGCTGCGCTTCTAGTGTCATACCGGCGACCCGTTCGAAGAAGGTCGCGAGGGCGTCGATATCGGTGGTCCAGAGAGTGAGGCTCAGGCGGGCGCCGTCAGGTTGCACGCGCTGATCCTACCGCAGTGAGCGGGTTCCGGGTCAGAGGCGGTAGACGGCAAGGTCCTGGGCGACGGTGGTGTTCGGGAGGTCGCCGGCGGTGATCCCCGGGCCGAGGTGCGTGAGGATTAGCCGCGCATCGGGGCGCATGACGGCGCGGACGATTGGGATGTCGTCGACGAGGTCCATGTGGGTGGGAGCGGTGCGTTCGCGGCTGGCGCACTCGGCGACCATGACATCGACACCCCGGGCAAGGTCGAGCACCGCATCGCAGATGGCGCTGTCGCCCGTGTACGAGAAGCTCCGGCCGGCGAGGCTCGCGCGGAATCCGAGGTTCAGTGCGAGGCGCGTGTCGTGCTTCATCTCGACTGTTTCGAGTTCGAGGCCCGCGGACGACGCGCTCTCCCCGGCGTTTAGCGCGACCCATTCGAGCGGGTAGTTAAACTCGAACAGGGAAGGGTAGACGCGCGCGGCGATCTCCCGCGCCAGGGACTCCGTGCCGGGCGGGCCGACGATCCGAAGGGGCTTTGTCCGCCCACGCTCCTTCCAGTGGAGCATGAGGAAGGGGAGCCCGAGGAAGTGGTCACCGTGGTGGTGGCTGATGACGACGGTTTCGAGGTCGTTCGGGTCGAGGCCGGCGTTGTGGAGAGATGGGAGCGCTGTGGGTGGCGCCTCGAACAGGTGCGTCCGGTTCGCTACGAAGCCGTTCCAGCAGAGTCCGCCGGGTGCAAATGCGTTGCCGGTGCCGAGGAAGGTGAGTTCGAGCTCTGGCATGAATTGGGATTGTACGGATGGGGTGTGAACGCGGATGCGGCGGGCTACCCCTACCCTTTCCCGGCACTGGCACGGCACAATGCCCGGGTGACATACCGAGTTGGCATCATCAACGTTACCGGCTACGCGGGGATGGAGGCGGCGCGCCTCCTCTGGACCCATCCGCAGGCGCGCCTTACCGCCGTGACCGGACGTTCGCTCGCCGGGAAGAAGCTGGGGGAAGCGTTTCCGCACCTTGCGGTTTACGGCGACCTGATGATCAAGGACGAGATCGACGAGGACGTCGATGTCGTGATGTCGGCGATGCCGACGGCGGCCAGCGCCGAGGTGTGCGCTCCCTTTGTGAAGGCCGGAGTGCCCGTGATCGACATCGCCGCCGACTTCCGGTTGAAGGACCCGGCCGCGTTCCGGGAGTGGTTCGGGCAGGACCATCCGGCGCCCGATCTGTTGCCGATGGCGGTGTACGGGCTTCCGGAACTAAACCGGGACGCGCTCCGGACCGCGAAGCTGGTCGCGAACCCCGGCTGCTACCCTGCGACATCGATCCTCGCGCTGGCTCCGGCCGTGGCCGAAGGGATCGCGGGTGACCAGATCATCGTCGACGCGAAATCAGGAATATCAGGCGCGGGGCGGGGGAGCGGCGGCGGCTTCGGGTATTCCGAGGTGAACGAGGACGTTTCCGCCTACAAGGTCGAGGGGCACAACCACCAGCCAGAGATGGCGCAGGAGCTGGGGGCGCTTCATGAGGCGCCCGGCCCGAAGGTCACCTTCGTGCCGCACCTGGTCCCGATGACGCGCGGGATCCACGCGACCTGCTATGCGCCGCTCGTAAAGGACATCTCGCGGGCGGAGCTACGTGAGTTGTACCGCGAGTTTTACGCGGACGCGCCGTTCACGCGCGTCGTGGACGCGCCGCCGCACACGAAGCACACCCTCGGTAGCAACATGTGCCTGGTCTACCCGACGATCGACGAACGGAACGGGATGCTGGTCACGATCGGCGTGCTCGACAACCTGGTGAAGGGCGCGGCCGGACAGGCGATCGAGAACATGAACCTCATGCTCGGACTCCCGCAGTCGATGGGGCTGGATATCCCGGCGGTGTACCCGTGACCTTCGAACTGGACCTGGGAGGCTCAGTGACGTCACCGCTCGGCTATAGCGCCGGAGCGGTCTACGCCGGGATGAAGTCGTACGGGGAGGCGAAGCTCGATCTCGGGATCGTGGCGTCGGTCGACCCGTGCGTCGCCACGGCTGTCTTCACGAAGAATCGCCTGCACTCGGCGTCAGTCGACATCAACCGCGACCACATCGCCAACGGCGTCGCGCAGGCAGTGGTCGTGAATAGCGGCGTGGCGAATTCGAGTACGGGCGCGAAAGGCCTCGAAGATGCCCGACAGGTCGCGCAATGGGTGGGATCGAAGCTCGGGCTTGGGGCGTTCGATGTGCTTGTCTGCAGCACCGGCGTCATCGGGCCTTTCCTGCCGATGGAGAAGATGAAGGCGGGGATCGACGCGATCACGCTGTCGCCGCTCAGCGGCAAGAACTTCGCTCGCGCCATCATGACCACTGATACACGGCCGAAACACGCCAGTGTGAAGGTGGGGCCGTACACGCTCGGCGGATGCGCCAAGGGTTCGGGGATGATCCACCCGAACATGGCGACGATGCTCGCGTTTCTGACGACCGACGCGCCGCTCGACCCGGTGTTCATGCGGGACGAACTGCGGGACGCGGTTGACCGGTCGTTCAACGTGATCTCAGTGGACGGTGACACCAGTCCAAGCGACACGGTGATCCTGCTGGCGAACGGGCGTGCCGGGGGCGAGGCCATCTTCGCGGGCACACCGCTGTCGGTGGAGTTCGGCCTCGCGCTGCGAGAGCTGTGCACGTACCTCGCGAAGGAGATCGCGCGGGACGGCGAGGGCGCGTCAAAGCTGATCGAGGTGAATGTGACCGGAGCGCTGAACTACGACGAGGCCCGCACCGTCATCCACACGATTACGACCTCATATCTCATCAAGAGCGCGATCTATGGCGCCGACCCGAACTGGGGTCGCATCGTGTCGGCGGTCGGTCGCACTGGCGCGACCTACGACGAGGAGAACGTGCGCGTCCGCCTCTGCGGCCACCTTGTATTCGCGGACCAGCGGCCGACGACCTTCGACCCGGCGGCTATCTCGCGGGACATGAAGGCGGATCTCGTCGTGATCGATATCGAGCTCGGCGCCGGCACCTTCGACCTGACGGGCTGGGGTTGCGACCTGACCGAGGAGTACGTGAAGATCAACGCCGAGTACACGACGTGAGCGCCCCACTCGTCATAAAGATCGGCGGGAGCACGCTCGGGGAAGCGGATACCACCTACAGGGACATCGGCGCGCTGGCGCGGGTCGGGGACATCCCCGTTGTCGTGCACGGCGGCGGCGCCGAGGCGAGCAAGTGGCTCGAAGCGATGGGCATCCCTTCGCGCTTCGAGCGCGGACTGCGGGTGACGGACGAGAGAGTCCTGCCAGTTGTCGTGGCAGTGTTTGCCGGGCTTGTGAACAAGCGAATCGTAGCGTCGCTGAATGCCCAGGGGGCGCGGGCGGTCGGATTGTGCGGAGCCGACGGACGAATCATCGGGTGCCGGCTGGCTTCGCCGGAACTGGGGTTCGTCGGTGACCCGGTCATGGTCGACGCGACGGCGCTGCATGCGCTTCGAATCGCGGGGTTCGTACCAGTCATCGGCCCGATCGGGCACGTTCCCGGGACGGGAGCCGACCAGCTGGTAAACATCAACGCCGATACCGTCGCGGGCGAAGTGGCGGCCGCCGTCGATGCGCGTGAACTGCTGTTCCTGACGGACGTCGCGGGTGTGCAGGGGGCGGACGGTGAGGTCATCCCCGAACTCACTCTCGCGGAGGCACGCCGGCTGATCGACACGGGCGTGATCACGGGCGGGATGATCCCGAAGGTCGAGGCGTGCGTGCATGCCGCACTGCTCGGGGTGCCGACGCGGATCGTCGACGGACGGAAGCCGGAAGCCCTTTCCGACGAGGCCGCAGGGACCAGGTTCGCGCCGTTTTCTGATTGACGTTGTGTTAACGCCGGTGCAGGAAGATCGCTACGATATGCGTCACGCGCCGTGGTGGGAGTCCCTACCGTGGCAATGGCAGAGGAGTTCGGCAAACCTGCGTGGAAACTGAAACGACCGCCGCTTCACCCGCCGTCGCCCCGGTGCTCGAACTCGATGACCCAGCGCTCTACCTCAACCGGGAACTGAGCTGGCTCGAGTTCAATGAGCGCGTGTTCGCCGAGGCGCGCGATGGCCGGAACCGGCTGCTGGAACGCGTGAAATTCCTCGCGATTACGGCGTCCAACCTGGAAGAGTTCTACGGGAAGCGAGTCGGGTGGCTCAAGCGGTTGCTCCGGACCGATCCGCGAATGAAGACCGTCGATGGGCTAACGGTGGCCGAACAACTTGAGGCGGTCATAAACCGGTGCATCGATATGCGGACGAGGATGGACTTTGAGTGGACGACGGTCCTCGCGCCGGAACTCCGCGCCAACGGAGTACGGATCGTCGCGTTCGCCGACCTCGATACGCCGGCGCGCGAGCGCATAACGTCGTACTTCGAGGAGGCGATCTTCCCGGTGCTGACGCCACTGGTGGTCGA
>JBPPMX010000259.1:0-16231 GCA_051306275.1 Tepidiformaceae bacterium | reverse complement strand
GGTCGTTGGACGTTGGTCTTCGGTCGTCGGTCGTCGGTCGTGGGTCGTTGTTCGTTGGTAGTTGGGAAGTCTAGTCGGGGACCGTGAACGGGACGGTTGTTTCGGCGGCGACTGCTTGGAGCTGTTCGATGACGCGAAGGGGGAGGGGGATTCCGGTGAGGCGGCGTTCGGTTTCGATCGCCTGCTCCTTTTCGCCGGGGATGAGCACGTGGTCGACGCCATCGACGGGGCGGGAGTTGCGGACGTCGGCGTAGAGTGCTTCCATCTCGGCGTCCCATTCGGCGGGGTCGCGGAAGGCGTCAATGCGCATCGAGGCGTGGAAGTGGCCGACGTGGCCGTAGCCTTCGCCGCCGGGGACGAGGGCCATCGAGTGGCCGTTCCCGCTGACGACGCCTGAGAGGATGTCGACCATCATCGCGAGGCCGTGGCCCTTGTGCCATGAGCCATCGGGGGTGGCGCCGAGAGGGAGGATGACGCCTCCCTTGCCGAGGATGTGGGCGTCGTGGGTGTCTTCGAACGCGGCGTCTTTCGCCCAGCCGAACGGGATGTCCTTGCCCGCGTAGCCCGCGAGTTCGAGCTTGCCGCCGGCGACGACTGAGGTGGCCGCGTCGAAGAAGAAAGGGTGATCGTGGCCCGCGGGGGCGGCGAAGGCGATGGGATTCGTGCCCCAGACGCGGTCCCGGCCACCGGCAGGAGAGACGATCGGCGTGCTGTTACAGGTGACGAGCGATACCTGGCCGTGGGGCACAGACATGAGCGCCCAGTGACCGGCGGCGCCGAAGTGGCGCGAGTTCCGGACCGCGACCATGCCGACACCGGTCGCGGCCGCCTTTTCGATGGCAAGGTCCTGGGCGAGCTTGCCCGCGACGACACCCATGGCGCCATCGGCTTCGATCACCGCGGTGGTCGGGGTCTCGCGGACGATGGTGTAGGAGGGACTCGGGTTCACGCGGCCATTGCGGAGTCCGGGGACGTAGCCGGTGTGCCAGGGCAGGTGCGCGATACCGTGCGAATCGATGCCGAGGAGGTCGGCGTGGATGAGGGCATCGGCGGCGGTGATGGCGTCGGCCGGTGGAACGGCGAGGGATTCGAGGACGCGCGCGGTGAACTCGTGGAGGTCGGTGTGGCGGTAGCGGGCGAGGTCGTCGCTCATGGTGCGGCAGTTTACGCGGGCCAGACAATCGTGCGTTGGGCGAAACGGGAGGGCGGTTTATGGTGAGACACGGATGGGATTGAGAATGCTGGCGACATGGGCGGTGATCGCGGCGGGCGTGGTGACGCTCAGCCTTGCCTGCAGCGGCGACGATGGCGGGATCGATGTGGTGGTGGACCCGACAGCGACGGCTGAGGCGAGTGCGACTTCGGAGCCGGGCGAGCCGACGAAAGAGCCCGCGAGCCCGACGGCGGAGCCGACCGCGCCGGTGCTGCCAACCGAGCCGCCGACCGGTGGCGGTTGGGTCGACGACTCGCCGCTGGTCGCGTGCAACGACATCCTCGTCCCGCTGAGCAAGGAGACCCAGCTGCCTTCGGACTGTTGGCCGGGGGACCTGGTTTCGTTGCCCGCTGAAGTCAGCTGGGGCGGCGAGCAGTTGATGCGGGCCGAGGCGGCCGACGCCTTCATCGAGTTGGTCGATGCAGCGGCAGCCGAGGGACACGCGCTTTTCACGCGGTCGACGTTCCGGAGCTACCAGGAGCAGGTGACGACGTACCAGTACTGGGTGTCGGTCTATGGGAGGGAAGAGGCGGACCGGACGAGTGCGCGACCGGGGCACAGCGAGCACCAGCTCGGGACGACGGCGGACCTGACGAGCGCGAGCGTGGGGTACGAGCTGGCGCAGAGCTTCGGGGATACGCCGGAGGGGGCGTGGGTGCGGGAGAACGCATGGAAGTACGGGTTCGTGATCAGCTACCCGGCGGGGAAGGAGCAGCTCACGGGTTACGACTACGAGCCGTGGCATGTGCGGTATGTGGGGAAGAGTGTGGCGGAGCAGGTGAAGGGAAGCGGGATGACGCTGACGGAGTTCCTGCGGTAGGTATCGGGGGCGGGAGATGTTGACCGCGGGCCGCCAGTTTACCTATCGTCAGGGCTATCTCCACGCGGGAGAGCGGGGACGGCGACGATGGGACAGCCGGAAGATCGGTGGATCGCACAGCTAACCGAACGGGAACTCGATGTCCTTGCGCTGATCGCGGACGACTGGACGAACGCGGAGATCGCAGAGCAGATCGTGGTCTCGCCGGAGACGGTGAAGGCGCACGTCACGAATATCCTCAACAAGCTCGGCGCGGTCGACCGGCGCGAAGCGGGCAGGATGTACCGGCGATCTCGGGGCTGGAACGGCGGGCGAGCCGGGACGGGGGACGGACGAATTCTCGAGATCCGGGTGGCGGAGGGCGCGGGGACGCGGCGGACGGCGAGCGGCGGGCCCGCTGCCGTTGGCCTGCTGCGCTGGCCGGCATCGGCGGCGGCGGCCGTACTGCTGGCGTTGTACCTGGTACTGACGGCGCATCTCGCGGGGAGCGAGGAGCAGCCCCGGAACCCGCAGGCGGAGGAGATGGTTGCGGCGTACGCGCGAGCGGTCGGCGACGCGATGCCGTTCAGGCAGAGGCTCGCGGTGATGGACGGGGTGGTGACGCTGGCCGAGTACGAGGCGGCGATCCAGCGGTACTACGCCTGCGTCGCGGATGCGGGGATGACGCCCAATCCGGAGCCTGCGCGTGGTCTACGGCCGAGCACGTTCGGACTGACTGTCCCTGACGGGGATGGGGTGCCGGACAAGGGGACGATCGCGCACTACCAGGAACTGATCGCGGAATGCGACGTTGAGCACCTTAGAGATCTGAACACGGCGTGGGCGATTCAGCAGGCTGCGATGCCCCGGACGGTGGTCGAGGAAAGCGTGAGACTGCTGGAGGCGTGCCTCGCCAGCGAGGGAGTTCACGAACGATTCACCGCCATCGGCTCCGTCCAACACAGGTTGACCGGTGTACCGGACGACTCAGACCGCCCGTTCCACCGGGCCTACTTCGGACGGTGTCGCCTGTGGGTCGAGGAACAAACGGGCTACGGGATGCCCTAGAAGCTGCCGCGACACGCCAGTTTGGCGCCGGAATATCCCCCGTGACGGGGGATATGGGAATGATCCGTTGTGTCTACCGTGTCCCAGGACTGGCAGGGAAAACACACGGAAGGGACGGGATGGTGAGGCTCAGACTTCGACGCTGGGCTAGGTTAGGCGGGATCAGTCCGGTTCTGCTCGTAGCACTGACCGTCGCGGTAGTCCAGGCGGCGAGCAACACGGACTACGCATACGACGAGCACAACGGATGTGAGTTCCACGGCGAGGGCCACTACAACACGAGTACGCAACTAACTTACGCACGGACGAACTCTTTGTTCGGCTGCGCCACCAAGCACGCCGCGTCGAACTGGACGTGGAACGGATCAGCGTACGTCGAAAGTAGCGACGGGATTCGTGTCAAGCGTCGCCTATGCGCCGAATACCACCTACTCGACCACGCAGATGTACGGGTACCACTAGATCCAGGCTCCTGCGAACAACTACAGCAATACCATTGAGACGGATCCATAGGGAGGCATCGAATGAAACTAACTCTACGCAGACTGTACGGTGCATCGGCTTTGCTGGTCGTCATCGCGATACTGGGCATCCTTGCTGCGAGCGACCCGCGTAGCACAGCCGCTGACGAGCCGCAGCGGGGATCCACGGAGGCCCCTTCGACAGTCGCAGGCTTCCACGACCTGGTGGCGGGAACGACATCCGAGGAACAGGCTGCGGCAATGGCGGACGGAACGGTCACGCTTGCGGAGTACGAGTCAGCCATCCGGCGCTACTACGCATGCGTAACTGATGCTGGGATGACCCCAGATCCGAAGCCTGCCCGCGGACTCCGCCCGAGTACCTTCCAGGTCATCATCCCCGACGCTGATGGCGTACCGGATCACGCCACCGTCGACCACTACCGGGTGCTTCTCGGTGGCTGCCGCACGAGCCACCTGAACGACATCAACAACGCCTGGGCGATCCAGCAGGACGCGACGCCCCCGGAGGTAGTCGCCTCGACGCTGGAGCTGCTTGGGGACTGCATGGCAGACGCCGGGGTGACGACTGAGGTGGCGTCCGTCGACGAGCTGACTACGCACATTGACGCCGCGATTCGAGGCGGGCCTGAGAGCGGCAACTGGGTCCGCGCGTACTTCAACGTATGCCGGCTCTCCGCACAGGAGGCCACCGGGTTCCAGCTCCCGTAGACCTCCGGTTAACGCGAGCGGCGCGCGAGTGGCCCGGCGGAAACGCCGGGCCTTCGTGTGGGATGACCCGCGAAATATCCCCCGTGACGGGGGATACGGCACTCGTTCCGTGGGGCTACCTTTCACACCATCGGACCCAGGCCTGAGTCGTTGGATCCGATGGTGAGGTGCGAATCATGACTATGAATGTGACGAAGCGAATGGGCGGATTCGCGGTGGCCGTTGTCGGCGGCCTGGTACTCGCAGGTGCCGCAACGACGGCCTTCAGAACGCAGGCCGAGGAGCCACCGCCGACTTCGTCGAAGTACCCGACGGTCACGCAGTACCTGGCATTGGTCGCGGACAGGACCACACCTGCACAGGCGGAAGCGATGTCCGATGGCGTTGTGACCCTGGAGGAGTACGAAGGCGCAATCCAGCGCTACTACGCATGCGTCAGTGAGTTCGGGATAATCCCGGATCCAGAACCGGCGAAGGGCCTCCGGCCGAGCACATTCGGTCTGATCATCCCCGATGCGGACGGAGTGCCGGACAAGGAGACGGTGTCGTACTACTCAGCCAAGATCGGCGACTGCCGATTGGCCCATGTGGAGGACATCAGCGTGGCATGGGCCGGCCAGCAAGCGACCATGGATCCGACCACCGTCGCCGAGAGCCTCAAGCTCGTCGAAGGTTGCCTCGCCGACGCCGGCGTCGATGCCGAATTTCCATCGGTCACGGCGGTCTCGGACCGGCTAATGAGCGCGAAGGACAGCTCAGCGGGTGACACCGCGTTCCTCCTGACGTATCTCCGTACGTGCCGATTGTGGGTGGAGGAACAGACCGGATACAGTCTCCCCTGATAGGACACATCGAGGAACGCGCGAGTGGCCCGGCGGAAACGCCGGGACTTCGTGTTGGATGACCCGCAAATATCCCCCGTCACGGGGGATATGGAGCGGACCCGCTGAGTCTACTGTCTCACTGACCGGCAGGGACACCACCTACGGAGAGAAGAGATGCAAAGGCTCAGACTTCGGCGCTGGGCGAGGTTAGGCGGGATCAGTGCGGTGCTGCTTCAGGCGAGAGGCCAGTCGCTCTGAATCTTCGTCATTGCGGCGGCCATTGGCGTCGCTGCCGGTGCCTCGGTCGTGTTCGCCATCGATGACTATGACGATACGTACCACAATAGTTGCCTCTACTTTACTGAGTCGACGGCTGGGTTCGGTGCGGCGCTAGGGGACGGTGGGTTCTCCGCAGGAGATTGCGGCTCCAACGCACTGCAGGCGGTCGTTCACCGGCGCACGTTCTTCTGGTCGTCGGGATTGAATGATTGGGTTGAGTATGAGACGGGATGGGGCTGGTATGCCCAACCGATCGGCCACATCTGGGGGTCGTTCACCAGTTCGATGTACGACTACACCCAGGTTCGGAAGCCACTCAACTCCTGGGGCCCAACTCTCGAGTCCGCGGACTGGCAATGAGAAGCGCCGCACGAGCAACCACTAATGCAGGAGCCGCACATGCATAGGACACATCTACCAGTTAGCGCAGTCATCGTTTTCTCTATCGCGCTCGTGATCGGCGTCCTGGGCGCGCAAGCGCTGAGCGCCTCGGCCGGCCCGGGGGCGTCGCAACAGCAGCGCGGGGCGCTCGCGGACAATATCGTGACTGACGAAGAGTATGGAGACGCCGTCGACGCCTACCTCGATTGCGCGGAGGACGCTGGGTACACGGTTATCGGCGCCGAAGGCGCGGGCAAGCGTGAGCGACAGCGAGCTATTCGCCTCAACGATACCGACGGAGTCCCGGACGCTGACAGTGTCAGGACTGCGGTTGAGACTCTCGCCAGGTGCGACGCTGCGCACCTCAGCGAGATCAGCGTTGCCAGATCATCCAAGCAGGGCGTTCCCTCCGAGGCCGACCTCGATGCACTGTATTCCTTCATGGCGGAGTGCCTGGCGTCGCCCCCCGCCGGCGCCCTCACCCCTGACGTCTATGCGACGGCGAAGTACGATCGCGCCGATGTCAGGTTGGTCGTCTCCGAAAGCGAGCTCCAGGAGTACGGAGCATGTGCCCTGCTTGCCGAGGCAGAGTTCGGTTTCCTCGCGCCCCGTCCCACGATCCGGGAGAACGACTGACCGTCGGAAGCGCAAGAAAAGGCCGGGCGGCGGCACCGGCGGCTTCCGCATTAGTTGGCTCGCAAATATCCCCCGTGACGGGGGATATGGAGCCGGCCCGCTGAGTCTACTGTCTCACTGACTGGCAGGGACACCACCTACGGAGGGAACAGATGCAAAGGCTCAGACTTCGGCGCTGGGCAAGGCTGGGCGGGGTCAGTGCGGTACTGCTCGCGGCACTAACCGTCGCGGTAGTCCAGGCGGCGAGCAATACGGACTACGCATACGACGAGCACAACGGCTGCGAGTTCCACGGAGCCGGCCACTACGACACAGCTGAGCCAGTGACCGACGCGACGACTGACTCGCTGTTCGGCTGTGCCACATATCATCAGGCGTCGGTCTGGACATGGAACGGATCAAGCTACGTCGGGCTATCCAGTGCCTGGACATCAGGCGAGGCATACAGAGAAAACACGAATTACTCGACGACCTTGATGTACGGGTACCACCAGATCCGAGCACCTGCAGGCAGCTACAGCACCACAATCGAAACCCAGCCTTGAGCTCAGTCCAACTGCTAGGAGCGAATCAATGACTATGAATGTGACGAAGCGAATGGGCGGATTCGCGGTGGCCGTTGTCGGCGGCCTGGTACTCGCGGGTGCGGCGACGACGGTATTTCGGACGCAGGCCGAGGAACCACCGCCGAGTACCTCGAAGTACCCAAGCGTAGCGGAATACCTGGCGCTGGTGACCGATACGACGACGCCAGCGCAGGCGGAGGCGATGTCCGACGGCGTCGTGACGCTGGCCGAATACGAGTCCGCGATCCAGTCGTTCTACGCGTGTGTGAGCGCCGCGGGGATCGAGCCTGAATCCGAACCCTCCGCCGGGCTACGGCCGAGTACATTCGGCTACCGCGTCGGCGACGCGGACGGTGTCCCAGACGCCGAGACGGTCCGGGCTGCCATGGCCAGCATTGGTGAGTGCCGCTTCGCGCACGTCGAAGACCTTAGCGTGGCATGGGCTGGCCAACAGGCCAACATGCCTCAAAGCGTCATCGCCGAAAGCCTCACGCACCTGAACGAATGCCTTGCAGGGCATGGACTCACCGAGCGGTTCGACGACCGGGATAGGCTGCAGCGAGCCGTGAGCGACGCCCGCGGAGCAGAGCGCGCGACGCACCTCGCGTTCCACAGAGCGTACCAGTCGTGCCGGACCACCGTTTACGAGGCCGTCGGCTACGAGCTCCCGCAGTGAGTACGTGCTGACGCGAGCGGCGCGCGAGTGGCCCGGCGGAAACGCCGGGTCTTCGTGTTGGCGCGGCGCTACAATCGGCGAAGGTTCGAAGCGGGAGGCTGGCATGCGTATCGGGTTGATGGTCGAGGGGCAGAACGGGGTGACGTGGGAGCGGTGGAGCCACATCCTGGCGCTTGCTGAGCGGCTGAAGTTTCCGACGGTGTTCCGTTCGGACCACTACTTCATCGGGAAGCAGCAGGATTCGCTGGAGGCGTACCTGTCGTTCGTGATGGCGGCGCGGGAGACTTCGACCATCCGGTTCGGGCCGCTGGTTTCGCCGATGACGTTCCGGTCGCCGGTGGACGTGGGGCGGATGGCGGCGCAGATCGACCTGCTGAGCGGTGGGCGCTTCGTGATGGGGCTCGGCGCAGGGTGGAACGAGCCGGAGCACGTGGCCTACGGGATCCCGTTTCCGTCGCTGAAGGAGCGGATGGACCGGCTGGAGGAGGGGATCCAGGTGGTGCGGGCGATGTGGGCGCCGGGGCCGGCTTCGTTCGATGGGAAGTACTACCGGCTGGAAGGGGCGGAGTGTCTCCCAAAGCCGAGCGAGGGGCGGCCGCCGATCATCATCGGTGGTGGCGGGGAGAAGCGGACGTTGCGGATGGCGGCGCGGTATGCGGCGGAATGGAACGGGGTGAACATGACGCCGAAGGTGCTGGCACACAAGGTCTCGGTGCTGGCGCAGCACTGCGAGGGGGAGGGTCGCGACCCGGCGACCATCCGGAAGTCGATGATGTGCTTCGGGCTCGTGCATCCGACGCAGGCGGGGGTGGACCGGCTGGTGGAGCGGTTCGCGGGGCGGATCGGGCCGGCGGCGCAGGGTTCGATAGAGGAGAAGCGGGCGGCGGCGAAGGCTCGCGGGATGATCACGGGGACGACGGACGAAGTGGTTGAGCAGCTGAAGCGGCTGGAGGAGCTCGGGCTGGACGAGGTGCAGTTCCAGCACTTCGACTTCGACTCGGACGAGGTGCCGGAGTACCTGGCGGCGGAGATTGCGCCGAGGGTGGGGTAGGCGTGACGAGTGGTGCGTGACGGGTGACGAGGGCGCTTTGGGCGGTTGCCCGGTGGGGTGGTCCGGGATAGTCTCTTGGGACGGCATTTTGCTCCCGCGGCCCCGTGGTGTAGCGGCCTAACATGCCACCCTGTCAAGGTGGAGATCGGCGGTTCGAATCCGCTCGGGGTCGCCATTACACGCTACTGAACGAAGGCCCGCCATCTCTGGCGGGTTTCGCGTTTGGATTAGGCGAGGCCACCGTTATGAACGCTCGGCGAAGCAGATGGCCCGTATAGTCAGGTCGATGAGGGAATCCGAACGAATGCACTCGCGAGGCAGCCTGGACGAACTCACCGCCCTTATCCAAGAGCTTCGACGGTGCGGGGTCATGAGTCCCGAAGAGCACAGCGACCTCGACGATTATCACGATGATGAGACCATCTGTTTCTTCTATCAGGCGGGCCGAACCTTCGTCGAAGTGGACATCTATGGTCAACATTTCGTCTCACCGGTTGGGCATGTCGCCTTCCAGCGTCGGCCCACTGGCTGGTACTTCTGGCCGGACGACCAATTGCCACACTTTCTCTGGTGCGACGACTCCCTCGAGAACGTCGCGCTGATAGTGACGCACGTACTCGATGCCTTGGAGTTGCCCCATCGACCCCTGCGCGTTGTTCCCGAACGGGTTTGGTGGCGGCGTTTGGTGGACCGACCAAGATTATCGTCCGCCGCGGTCGTATCGGCAGTGGCGGCCGCCCCCATGGAAGGCGGCGAAGTCACATTCAAGGACTCCGTCGACTGCTCGTTCGGGTTCGTCCAACCCGCCGACGACCCCTATGCGCATGCCCTCGCCGAGTACAAGGGGCGTGGTCATTGGTCAGTTCGGATCGGTTCGCCGGGTGGCTCGCTTGAGTTAAACGCGAGTCTTGATGAGCGCACCGGTCGCGTTTGGGGCGGTCCGGTTCCGTTCTACGTAGGCCACCGTCATCGCACCCGCGTCTCCCCTTCGGCCTGACCTCTCAAACTGAGCCATGGGCGGTCTTATTGGGCCGGCTGCAAGGGGGCGGCGTATCCGGGGATCGCGCGGTCTTGGCCTTCTCGCGAATCGCACCGGACGAGGGCGCTGAGAGCTTGCCGCATCACTACGCGATTCTCCCGTGTCCTGCCGACGAGCCTTTCAGACGGACAATCGCGGGGAGGCTTTCCCGGGCACACATTTGGCCAATCTGGTAGCCGGACGGGGACTACGAACATGTTAAGCGAATCCTCCAACTGCTCCTGGGTTGATGACGCCACTTCGCCCGCGCTTCGGGGTACTTAACCTCGGCCCTGTGCCGGGGGAGTTCGAAGGTGGAATAGCGGCTTGAGGCGCGTTCGGATCCGCTCGGGGTCGCCATTACACGCTACTGAACGAAGGCCCGCCATCTCTGGCGGGCCTTCATGTTTGAATTGGGCGAGGCCGTCGCTAGGAATGCTCGGCGAACCAGATGGTCGGAGGACCGGCGACCCCTGCGTTGGCCATGGCGGTCTTCAGCTCGTCACTCGCGGCAAATACCCGCGCCGTATCGACAGAGTCAAATTCGTGGGTGACGGTGACGTCAGCAGGGTCGTCTGCCGACCGGTAGACCGCCTTGGCGGTGACTCCAAAGCGCTCCTGAACGGGTGCGAGGTCGTCGTAAACCTTCCTCCACGCCGTGTAGTCGGTGACGTTGTGGCGGACGAACATGGTTGTCATGGTGCTAGCCTCCCTGGTACTCGCCGCAATCGTCTCGCGGCGGTCAGCGGAGTCTGCCACCGCAATCTCTGCATTGTCAACTACTTCCGTCGCAATATTTGCGGTAAAATACTCTGCCCGGTAAACTTCACGCCGTGCAGGAATCCGACAATCCCGACGCCCCCTGGTTCGACGCGTGGCGGGGCATCATCTTCGCCCACGCGAAGGTGTTCCATGCCGTCGAGCGGAAACTAGAAGAACATTCGGGCATTCCGCTCACGTTCCTCGATGTCCTGAGCCGCCTCTACGACGCCCCCGAACAGAGACTGCGAATGCAGGAACTCCAGGAGCGTTCGCTGTTCACGAGCGGCGGTATGACCCGCCTCATCGACCGTCTCGAACGAGCGGGCCTCGTCTCCCGAGAGAAGGTCCCTGGCGACAGGCGAGGAGTCTCGGTGGTGCTGTCCACCGAAGGCGCCCGTTTGTACGAGGAAGCCTTCGCGCGGCATAAGGCCGACGTTGAGCGGGAGTTCGCACCGCGCCTCTCCATCCAAGAACACCGGGCAGTCGCGGAGGCGCTGGCACAGTTCTGGTCCGACTGAGGCGTTCGTGACGCTAACAGGCCGCGTGCTGGTGTGGCACGCGAGCCGGCTCGGGGTCGGCACCACGCGCTACTGAACGAGGGCGGGCCAGAGATGGCGTGTTTGGTGTTGTGTCGACCTGTGACCTCCCACAAGCATTGCGCGACCGGCCCGATCCCCAAGTCCGGTGAATCCCTGCCGATAGGAGAACCGCCTGCGGGCCGAGTGGCCCTGTGTCGCCGGGGCCTCATCGGGCAGGCTTCGGCTGTGAAGCGGGCTGAACGGGCCGAGCCTGATTGCCCCGAAGAGATGGAGAGTTCAAATGGTTACCCGATCAAGCTTGTTCCGGCTGGCCCTGGTTGTGTCCGCCCTGACGACAGTACCGTTGCTCGTGGCGGGGTGTGGGAATGACGATGACGACGGAGCGCGCGAGCTCTCGGCGACGCTGGACAGCTACAGCATCGAGCTTGGCGACACGACGATCCCCGCAGGCGTCGTTGAGATAGAGGCGGAGAACGTTGCCGGCGAAGTGCATGAACTGGTGGTCATCCGCACGGACCTGGCCGAGGACGCACTTCCGGTTGAATCGAACAAGGTCGTCGAGGATGGCCTGGATATCATCGGCGAGATTGAGGAGTTCGACGGGGGCGATACTGAGAGCAAGACGTTCACGCTGGCGCCGGGCAGGTACGTCCTCATTTGCAATATCGTGGCGCACTACGACCTGGGCATGCATACGACGCTCACGGTCGAGTAACGGCGCTCAGGGTCGCCATTGCAGGCTAGTCCAGGCGATCCCGCGAGCCTTGCAGGCATCGCGCCGTGGGGCTGGGCAACAAGCGTAGACTCCGCGCGACGAACTTTGGGGAGGCAGCGCAATGACAGACCGGGCTTCGATACTGGCAGGGATTACCGAGCAGATGGGGCCGGTGCTGAGTGGGTCGCCGCAAGGCATGTATATCTATCTCGACGATGGGCACAAGGTGTGCAACGAGCGCTTCGCGGAGATGCTCGGCTACGCATCAGCGGCGGACTGGAACCGGCCGGCGCCGTTCACTGAGCAGTACGTGATGCCGGAGAGCCAGCACGCGCTGGTATCGACGTATATCCATGCGATGCAGCACCAGGCGGCGGCAACGGTCGAGGTGACGTGGAAGTCGGTGACGGGCGAGGCGGTGCCGTCGTCGGTGATCCTCGTGCCGATCGCGTATGGGGGAGAGCTGATGGCGCTTCACTTCGTGGCCCCGTATTAGCGGTCTGTTGCGCTCCGAAGGGGCCCCGCGGGTTAGCAGTGAAGCCGGGTAGTCGGTGCGTCGTAGCGGCGGGTGCTCATTCGAGGGTTCGCTGGGGGGATGCGTAGTCACCGACGCCTTGCCCGGCGAGACACGCGTTACAGATGCCGTGTGAAACGGCGACCTGATCGCGGCGCAGGAACTCCTCCGTTGAGAGCCACTCGGGTTCACCCGGGCCGTCCACCCTGATTCGGTGGCACCAGGCGCACATCGGTACGAACTCCCGAAGACGCTGGACTTCGCCGGAGGCGGCTGCGAGGTCGTCGAGGGTTCGCTGGAGGAGCTGGTTCGCGCTGGTCAATTCGCGCTGGGTCTGGATCAGGTCGTCGACGAGGCCGAGCAAAGGAGCCACGGTCGTCTCGGGGAGGTCGGGGTCTACGTCGACGATGAGGTCGAGTCCGGTTTCGTTGCGGCGGAGCCAGAGCACGCGATCGAGCGGCACCGCTGCTGGGCCTGTCGAAAGGCCGAACTCGCCGCGGACCCAGTCGGGGCCGGCGGTGGCGAGGTAGCGGGCGATCGCTTCGGCCTGGCCGCCAGCGACCAACTCACCCAGGCTTCGCCCTTCGAGACTCTCGCCGAAGAGGCGTTGGAAGGCTTCATTCGCGCCGACCAGGCATCCCCCCGCGTCGAATTCCGCTACGCCGATACCCTTACTCTGCCAGATGACCTCCGAGAGACGCGGGGCATGGGCGAAACCCTGCGGAGCGTCGGCTGAGGCAGGCTCCACGACGGTGGGCGCGGTCTCATTGTGCCCAGCGGCGCGAGCCACGCGATCCCGGCCCGCCTCCTTGGCGGCGTAAAGGGCGATATCGGCCCGCGCCAGCAGTTCGTCCGCTGTCTCCTCAGGACGATGCTCGGCGACACCAAAGCTCGCGGTGACCGCCCGGCCAATCTCCGGGGCGCGGCGCGCCGCCAGCGCGGAGCGGGCGCGTTCCGCCCAGCGAGCGGCGCCGTCCAGGTCAGTCCGGGGAAGCACGGCGACGAATTCCTCGCCGCCGTAGCGCGCCACCACGTCGTCCGCCCGGCAGGTGGTTCCCAGCACGTCGCCGACGAAGCGGAGTACGTGGTCTCCCACACCGTGGCCGAACGCGTCGTTGATGGACTTGAACCGATCGATGTCCGCGAAGACGACGGACACCGGCTCGGCCGGCGAGGCGGCGGCGAGCCGCTGGGCGAGGTCGGCTTCGAGGCGTCGTCGGTTGCCGAGCCTGGTGAGCGGGTCCGTGGTTGTCAGGC
Organism: Tepidiformaceae bacterium; assembly: GCA_051306275.1. GTDB lineage: Bacteria > Chloroflexota > Dehalococcoidia > Tepidiformales > Tepidiformaceae > JBPPMX01. The sequence goes on along the minus strand of JBPPMX010000259.1, from coordinate 2,740 downwards.
GGTCGAGGCGATCGCGATCGATGGTGATCCGGCGCTGCTCGCTGATAAGGTCGTCCGTGACCTCGAGAAGGTGCTCTTGAACGACGGACGCATCGAATACAGACGGCTCACCGACGATGAGGATTGAGCCGTCGCGGGTGGCGAGCCGGATGCGATAGTCGAGGGGTACGCCGTCCGCGGCACTGGATATTCCCACGACGAGGTCCGACCAGTCCGCCCCAGCGGCGGCGAGCGCGGCGGTGAGGGCCTGCGCCTGGCCCGGAGCGACCAGCACGGTCGCGGGTTCGCCTGTGAGATCCCGGCCGATGATGGCGACAAGGTGCGGGGACACTCCGACGATCTCAAGGTCTGAGCCGATCACCGCGACGAACACGGCGTGGCTATCCCAGAGCAGCCCGCCCAGCCCATGAACGAGCGATCGCGGGGGTGTCATCGGCCGAACCGATCACGCAACAGGGTGCTGGTGGTCCCAGCGTCTGCGCCGTATGCGTCCGCGCCGACGCGAGTGGCGAGCGCCGCATCGCCGCCATAGGCCGCACCACCGACGAGGACGAACGGAGCCGGGTCGAGCGCCTTGAGCTGTGCTATCGCCGCGGCGGCATCGGACAGATGGAGGGAGAGGGCGGTGGACAGGCCGACGGAATCTGGACGCTCGGAGGCCACCATGGACAGCAAGTCGGCGGTCGGAGTGTCTGCCCCGAGCTCAAGAACCTCCCAGCCGTCGCCCTCCAGGAAGTCGGCCACCATGCGCAGACCGACGCCGTGCAGCTCGCCCGGCGAGCAGGCGAGCACGATCCGCCGTCCGATGGAGGGTAGCTTGCCGACGAGCGGAGCGAGCCGGGCCATGATCGCCTTGGTCGTCGCCGTCGCGAGGTGTTCGTGGGCCACAGTGATGCGTGCCTGCTGCCAGAGGCGACCGACCTCCACGAGGGCTGGCCCCAGGATCTCGGTGTAAATGGCGCGGACCGGCTGTCCGGAACTAACCATGTTTTCTACGACTGCCCTGGCGGCCCGGGGGTCTGGGCGAACCAGGGCGTCGAGGTACGGATCGGTGGAACTGGGCGAGTCGGCAGCTGGCGCCATCAGCTGGCCTTCCCAAGGATGGCGTCGGCGACCGGCCGGACGATGGTCTCGACTGCCAACGCGGGTGCGAGGCCATCGGCTGCTACCGCGTCTGCCACGAGTTCGAGATTGCGGACGAAGCGGTCCATCGGGAACTCCCGGGCAGCCAGCAGATCGGCGAGCCATGTGACGTCACGCGCGAGGGTGGCCGGCGACTCGAGCTCGACGGCGCTCACGATCCACGCGGCGAGGTAGGCGTTGTCATGGGTGCAATACGCCCGCCCGCGACCGCCGTAGCGCTCGTCGGTATTCGGAAAGAGGCGGTAGAACTCGGCACACACCGACTCGGCAAGGCCCAGCATGTGGCCTGGGAAGGTTGGGTCGGACGTGGGGATCGGCGATGTCATCGGCCCACGACCTCGTAGCCGGTGAGGTGTTCGAGTCGCTCAAGCACGATGGCCTCCTCCAGATCGGAGCCTATCCGGTCGTGCGAAACCCGGTGCTCCGCGCTCTTCACGTATGAGGTGAATGCCGCCCGATCTCGCCAATGGCTCACCATCAGAATCTCTTCCGGGTCGCTCGACGCCTGCCAGACCTCGAGGTCCTGGAAGCCGTCGAAGTTGTCGACAAGGTGCGCACGCGCCCGGAAGGCCTCGATCAGGTCGGTGGCGCACTCGGGTCGCACGCGGAGACGCGAGACGCTTACGTACATGGCTTCAGTGCCATCGAGGGGAGCAGAAGCATGGGGAATTTCCTCCGCGGGCGAAGCAGCGTCGAATCGCTGGACTTTCTATTGTCTGCCAGGGGGTCTGCACAATACTGGCAGTCAGGGCGCCCCGCCGACTGAGGAGGTCCAGTACAGGGATCATCGGCTGACGAAGGTGCGCTCGCCAACCCCCTCCGGACCTTTCGTGGGTTCGGATCGGTTTGCTCGGAATAGCGGCCGGAAGATGAAGACTGCGACGACGACGAAGAGCGCGCCGAAGACGGCGAACGACACTCCACCACCGACTGAGGCGTTCGGGTCATCGTTGAGTTCCATGGCAAAGCCATCGCGGCGACGGGCCGGGCCGACGAACGCGAACCAGCAGACAACGGTGTACATGACCTTCGACGCGCCAGCGCCGAGCGGGCCTACGGCGTACACCGCCTGAGATCGTTGGCCCGCGAATTGCTTCGGAGTGGCTTGCCGCGTTAACGGGAGAAGGCTAGCGTGCGCGGTCTGCCTTAGAGGCGAGAAAGAGGAAACGCAGTGCCGAAATACCTGATTGCGGCGACGTACACGGAAGAAGGATCGAAGGGGCTCCTGAAGGACGGAGGGACGGCTCGCCGTACCGCGGTGGAGGAGATGGCGAAGGGCCTCGGTGGCAGCGTGGAGGCGTTCTACTTCGCGTTCGGGAGTACCGACGTGTTCGTGATCATGGATATGCCGAGTGACGTGGCCGCTGCCGCTGCGAGTATCGCGGTGGGAGCCGCGGGGGGCGCGACGGTCGACGTCACCCCGCTTCTTACGCCGGCGCAGATCGACGAGGCAGCCGATGCCGTCGTGAAATACCGCGCACCGGGCGAGTAGCTCCGGACAGCCGTCGCACAGCGACAAGGAACGAGAGCCCGCCAGCGATGGCGGGTTCCGTGTTTCTCGATGGAGCGCCGCGACGGGGCTGGGGCCTGAACGAGG
>JBPPMX010000258.1:0-24251 GCA_051306275.1 Tepidiformaceae bacterium | reverse complement strand
CGAGGTAGGCGCTTCGGACCGGGCGGATAGCGGCGAAGGTGATGCCGATGACGAGCCCGCTGGCCGCGAGGATGGGGACGGTGAGGCGGTCGGTGGCGAGGAGCGCGCCGATAAGGAGGTAGGTCGCGAGGACAGTGACCTGGCAGATGAGAAGGCTCATCCGCTTCGGCCAGCGGTCGGCGATGACGCCGGCGACGGGCGAAAGGATGAACATGGAAAGGCTCTGGGCGAAAAGCACGGCTCCGACGGCGCGGTTGTTTCCGGCGAGGTCGTAGGTGACGACTCCCTGGGCGGTGGATGACATGAGGAAAGCGATGAAGGAGAGGGTCGTGCCGATCCAGAGGATGCGATAGTCCCGCATCCGGAGGGAATCGAAGGTACGGTCTACCCAGCGCTCAGCGGCGCCGCGGGGGCCGCCACGGGGCGGAAGAGCCTCCGAAGCCGCGCCGCTCGTCACACGGGCAGCCTTCGAATGCCGGAGCCGCGGGTCACGGCTTCTGGATGATGTAGAGCATGTTCCCATCGGGGTCGGAAAAGCCACGGTAACGGAACTCGCCGGGGGCACCGACGATGTCGCCACCGAAGGTGATCCCGCGGGATTCGAGCTCAGCGCCTGCCGTGTCGATGTCATCGACTTCGAAGGAGAGGTGGTCGATGCCAACTGGGTCCGCATAGAGGTCGACGCTCCGGCCGACGGGAGGCGAGTCAGCCTTGCGACTGGTCTCGAAGACGTAGAACGAGAGGTCGCCGATGGTGACGGTGCCGTCGGCATCGTTGGCCTGGCCTTCGAGACCGAGGGGGCCGGTGTAGAACGCAATCGCGCGCTTGATGTCGGCGACGGCGATGCCGATGTTGTCTAGACGCTTCAGAACCAAGTTGTACCTCCTTGATGTTGGGAGCGGAGCCCAAGAACCTCGCGCTCCGACGGATGACGGAGGCGCCGATCGTCTCCGCTGTGCCATGATTCCCGTCCACCGGCCCGGGCTGGCGGTGGCCGATGATACACGGATCCGGGCAGACTGATGCCGGAAGAGGGAACGATGGACGCGACAACAGAATCACTGCAGGCACGTGCGAAGGGGCTGTTCCCGGACCTGCTCGGGATCACCTACCTCGAAGCGACTCCGGAACTTGTGCGCGCGGAGGTGCTGGTGCGGGACGACCTGTGCACCGTGCCCGGAACGATGCACGGTGGCGCGCTGATGGCTTTCGCCGACCAGCTTGGGGCGGTGGGCACCTCACTGAATCTGCGGCCGGGACATGGCACGACGACGCTGGAATCGAAGACGAACTTCTTCGCGCCCGGAAAGGCCGGGACGAAGGTGCAGGCGGAGTGCACGCCGCTCCACCGCGGCCGGAGGACGATGGTCTGGCAGACCCGGATCACGTCAGCGGAGGGAAAGCTCCTGGCGCTGATCACGCAGACGCAGATGGTGCTCGCACCCGAGGGTTAGACGACGAGGGCGTCGCCCACGCTCACGGTTCCGCTCGTGATAATCGCGCAGCGGACGCCGCCGTCGTGTTCGAGCGCGTCGACGATCCCCGGCCGGACAAGTTTCTCGAGGTAGCGGCAGGGGTCGCAGTGGCGGACGCCGCGGAGGGTGGCCGATCCGAGCTTGAACTTGAGGCCGATGAGGTCGAGCACCGGAAGTCCGCTGATGACGATGTTCCGGCGGAAGGTTTCGGATGGGAGTCCGAGCCGCTCCGCGACCGACTTGTCGAAGAGCGTCAGTTCCTGGTCGGGCCACTGAGGGTCGCTCCAATGGCCGGTGCCGAGAAGGTAGCGGTCGCCTGGGATGCCACGCCCGGCGACAAGGTCGACGGTCTGATGCGACTGCATGGGTTCGCCCGCAGCGGGTGCAGTGAAGAGTGCTGAGACGACCGGCGTCATACGGCGGTTGCTGTGCGCGCGGCGGAATCCGCGGGAGCGGCGGGCAGATCGAAAGCCTGCGCGAGGAGTTCGTAGGAGCGCACGCGGGCGGCGAAGTCGTGGGTGATCGTGACGACCACGAATTCGTCGACGTCGTAGGTTTCGCCGAGCGCGAGGATGCGGTCACGGCACTCGGCCGGGGTGCCGTAGATGGACCGGCCCTTCTGGTACTCGATGTACTCGCGCTCGGGTTCGGTGAACGGGAACGCCTGTGCTTCTTCGACCGACAGGATGCCTTCGCGGGCACCGTGGTTTGCGAGGACCCGCCATGCCCAGCGACTCCATGAGAGGCGTTCGGCTTCTTCGCGCGTCTCCGCGCAGGTGACGGAGATGCCGATGGCCGCCTTCGGCTCGAGAAACTGGGGCGACGGTTCGAAATGCTTTCGGTAGGCGCGCACGACGTTCTCTCCGCCATCGGGGCTGATGAAGTGGGCGAAGCAGAAGGCCCAGCCGAGCTCGGCAGCGTAGCTCGCGCCCGCGCCGGTGGAGCCGAGCATCCAGAGCTCGGGGGTCGAACCGCCATCAGGCATGGCGCGGATGCCGTGGAACGGGTGCTCGGGCGGGAAGGCCCCCTCCAGGAACGCATAGAGGTCGACGAGCTGGGTCGGGAACTGCTCGAGCGTGAGGGCGCCGGGGCCGTGTGCGAGGGCGTCAGCCGTCCGGCGATCCGAACCGGGGGCGCGGCCGATGCCGAGATCGATGCGCCCGGGATAGAGGGTCTCGAGCATTCGGAAGACTTCGGCGACTTTGAGCGAGCTGTAGTGGCTCAACATGACGCCACCCGAGCCAACGCGGATGCGCTCCGTGCGGGCGGCAATCGCAGCGATGAGGATTTCGGGGCTGGCGCCAGCGAGCCCGCCGGAGTTGTGGTGCTCGGCGACCCAGTAGCGCTGGTAGCCCAGGCGGTCGGCGGCCTCGGCGAGCACGAGGGATTCGCGGACGGCTTGCTGGGCGGTGCCGCCCTTTCGGATGGGGGACTGGTCGAGGACGCTGAGCGTGGGCATCGTGTTCAGCGTAGAGGGTGGAGCGTGGCGGGTGCCAGTGTCAGGAGACGACGAGGCCGTTCCCACCCACGCAGAGCGCGGTCCCAGCGAGGATGCGGCGGGTGAGCGGCTCCTTCAGGAAGATGACGGAGAGCGGGAGGGCCATGAGCAGAGAAGCGGCGGAGAGGACCGCCGTACGGGCGGCGCCCGCTTCTCCGACAGCGTAGACGTAGAGAAGACTGCCGAAGGCCGTCCCGACGAGTCCGGCGAGCACGATGGCCCCGATGTGGCGGCGGTCGGCGAAGGGGACGATGAGGTCGCGGGGGCGGGTAGCGAGCCCGAACGCGACCATGCCGACTGCTCCAGCGGGCGTACGGAGCGCGCCCGCAGCGACGGCCCCGGGGTCTTCGCGCCCGACGGCAAGCCAGAGTGAGGCAGCAGCCCAGAGCACACCGACGACAAGGATGCCATTGTAGCCCTGGGCGATCGGCCCACGAAGGGCGGATGAGCGGCGGGCCAGCGCCCGGCGCGGCCGACGACCATGCTCGCGAGGGCCGGCTCGGCTCCGGCGGGGACGACGATGCTATCGGAGGATGTGCCGCGCTTCGGGATGACGATGAAGTAAACCCGGCGCCGATCAGCACGGCACCCAGCAGAAGTGCCCACTTGAAGGGTTCGTCGAGGACCAGGATGCCGCCGAGGACGGTCAGGCTGATGAAGAGCGCCCTAGAAATCGGGAACGTCTTCTGCATGCCGAGAAAGCCGAGGCTTCGGATGTAGAGCGTGTCGCCGACGGCGGAGCCGATAAAGCCGCTGCCGATCATTGCGGCGATGGCTGTCCATGGAGCCTCGCCGATGTCGCCAGCATGACCGGAGAAAAGAAGGATAAATGGAAGCGTTGCGGCGCTGAGACGGAGGGCGCTGAGCGCAACGGGCGAGGTGCGGCCGCTGAGCGAAGTCAGCACGACGCTGGTCGCCGACCAGGTTAGAGCGGCGACGAGCGCAGCAAGTTCGCCCACACGTCCATCCTACGCAGGCATCTCGTGACGCGCCCGGCGTCAGGCTGGCGTGGGGGCGGCGGGATCGGGTGCAGCTTCCGTGGAGGCGAGAACTCCGTCATGCATGGCGATGGTGCGGTCAGCGAGGGCCGCCATGGCGAGGTCATGCGTAACCATGATCCCGAGCTTTCCGCGGTCCTTGACCTCCTGGATGAGCGAGAGGACAACCTGCTTGCCGCGAGTGGAGTCGAGGCTGGCGGTGGGTTCGTCGACGAGGACGAGGTCTGGGTCATTCATGAGCGCGCGGGCGATGGCGACACGCTGACGTTCGCCGCCTGAGAGCTCGGTGGCCATGGCGCGGGCGCGGCGGGTGAGGCCGAGCTCCTCGAGGAGTTGGTCGGCGCGATCCCCAGCAGATCCGCGACCCTTCCCACCGATCGAGCGGACGACCATCAGGTTCTCGCGGGCAGTGAGGTATGGGATGAGGTTGTTCGACTGGAAGACGTAGCCAACCTGGTCCCGGCGGTAGCGGGCCTGTTCGCTTCCGGAGAGCTTCGCTACCTGGGTGCCGTTGACATCGATCGAGCCGGCCGAGGGCGCGAGCAAACCGCCAATCATGGCGAGGAGGGTAGTCTTACCCGAGCCGCTCGGGCCGACAAGCGCGAGGAACTCGCCCGGCACGGACTCGAACGAGACATCACGGACGGCATGCACAGCATCGTCGCCGGCGCCGAAGGTCTTGGTGAGATCGGACACTTTCAGGGTGGTCATTATTGCTGCTGTCCAAGGGCGATGATCGGGTCGGTCTTGAGCACCTGGCGGCCCGAGAAGAGCGTTCCGATGAGCGAGGTGCCGAGTAGCGCGAGCGTCGTCGTTATGTACGTCCCGTTGGTGAAGGCGATGGGGACGCCATCCGGGATCTGCTGGAGGGCACGGTTGGTGAGCCACGCGAGTGGGACCGAGACGGCAAGGCCAAGGATCGATATGGCGAGGACCTGGAGGACGACCTGCCGAAAGACGAAGTAGTTGCTCGCGCCGATCGCCTTGAGGACGCCGATCTGGGGGACCTTCTGGAGGGTGAGGACGTAGAAGAAGACCCCGATCACCATCGCGCCGATCGCGTATCCGAAGACGCGGAGCGCGGTGACGGTCGATTGCTGGCCAGAGACGCCTTCGATATTCGCGAAAGCGGTGGTCTTGCTGACGATGTCGAGGCCGGGAGCGTCGGCGCCCGGGAGGTTGTCTCCCTTCAGGAGCACGATACTGGCGACGGGGGACTGGTCGGGCGCGTCGTATTTGAGCTCTGCCCAGGATGAGCGGAGGAGGAAGACGGCGGGCTGGAAGAAGAACTGACCCTCGTCGACCTCACCAACGATGGTGAAAGTGCGTTCGGTCAGGCGGAGGGACACGCGGACCTGGTCGCCGACTTCGATGCCGGACGCTCGAAGGAACCGCGTATCGGCGAGCAGGCCGTCGGCGTCGCCCGCGGTGAGGGCGCGTCCATCAACGACGGGCGGCTCGGCGATGGTGCCGGGGTCGTAGCCGAGGAAGGCGGCGGAGTCGATGGCCCCGTCGGCCGCGGCGTAGTTGACCGCGAGATAACCGACCGGGGCGCTCGCGGTCACTCCGGTGACGGCGGCGACCGCCTCGATGTCTGACTCAGCGAGCTCGGAGCGAATAACGCTAAGTCCGGCGCGTTGAGAGTAGGCGATGGCGTCGGCATCGAAGTTCTTGAGAGCGCTGCCGGCCGCCTCGTTCAGGCCCACACCGAGGCCGTTGATCATGAGGACGAGGTAGGAGATGAGGGTTACGACGAGGGTGATGAGCGCGAACTGCACCTTGCGGCGGCGAATTTCTAGGAGACCGATCAACTGGCGCGCACCTTCCCGATGAGTCGTTGTACATACAGTACGAGGGGTAAGGGCAGGAACGATCAAGCGTGACGCGAAGAAGGGGCGCCGGAGCGCCCCTTCTCAGGTATGGGTCGCGCCGCGGGGTTTAGCCGCGCGGAAGGCCGAGACCGCGGGTCGCGATGATGTTCCGCTGGATCTCGTTGGTGCCGCTGTAAATGGTCGACGGGACCGCCTGGAGCATCGATTCCGGGAGGTCGCCGCTGATGGGGGCGCGGGACTCTTCGGGCATCATCTGACCGGAGAGTCCGAGCATGTTCACGCCGAAGTTGTAGATCTTCTGGCCGAGTTCGGACTGGTAGATCTTGGCAACGGAGGCTTCGTAGTTCGGGACGCCGCCGCTGGCCTGGATGTGCCCAATCCGGTAGCCGATGTACTTGCCAACGTTGTTCGCGATGACGAGGTCGGCGAGACGGGTGCGATAGCGGTCGCGGGCGTCGGCGGGCTGGCTCTTGAGGTTGGCGGTGAGCTTCTCAAGGGTCTTGCGCTGGCTGGCTGTGACGGCGATGCCCGAACGCTCGTAGTCGAGTAGGGTCATGCCGACGTACCAGCCGCGGTTCTCTTCGCCGATGAGGTTCTTCGCCGGAACGCGTACGTCTTCGAAGAAGACTTCGTTGAAGTGGTGGCGGTTGGCCATGTTAATCAGTGGGCGAACGCTGAGGCCCGGCGTGTTCTTGATGTCGTCGATCAGGAGGAAGCTGATGCCGCGGTGCTTCGGAGCTTCCGGGTCTGTCCGGACGAGCGTGAACATCTGGTTGGCGCGGTGGCCGCCGGAGGTCCAGATCTTCTGGCCGTTGATGACGAAGTCGTCGCCGTCGCGGTGGGCGCGGGTCTGGAGGCTGGCGAGGTCCGAGCCTGCGCCCGGCTCGCTATAGCCCTGGCACCAGATGTGCTCGCCGCTTGTGATCTTGGGAAGGTAGTGCTTCTTCTGCTCTTCGCTGCCGTGGATGATGAGCGTAGGGCCGATCATGCCGACCCCGAAGCCACGGGTGCCGGTGTCGGGCGCGCCGTGGTAGCCGAACTCTTCGTTGAAGACGATCTGCTCGAAGATCGAGGCGCCGAGGCCGCCGTATTCCTTGGGCCACGCGGGAGCGATCCAACCGCGCTTGGCGAGCTCAACGTTGAAGTTCTTCGCGAACTCGAACGCCTCATCGCTGGTTGCCGTGAACTCGTCGCGGTTCTTTTCGCCTTCAAGCTCACGCTTGAGGAAGGTGCGCACCTCCTGGCGGAGAGCTTCTTCCTTTTCGCCAAAGCGGAATTCCATGGTTCTCCTCGCGAACAGTAGTCGCTATACAAAACTCAGTTTCGTATTGTGGACAATCCGGATGAGTTTGGAAACAGCGTCCAGCCTATACATCCAGAGGCGGTGCAGCGCCGGGCCTATAGGAGCCGCCGCTGACGGGGCGGCCCGGGGCGGGGAGGTTGACGTTGTACATCGAGCCGCCGGCACGGAGCGCGGCCGTGAGGCCGAGCCCGACGAGGGCGGCGGCTCCGGTTGAGGCAGGCTCGATCGCCCACACGGCGACGCCGCCGAGGGCCGCGGCAGTCGCGTTCACCTCAGCACGAAGCACAAGCGGGACACGGTCTGCGAGAAGATCACGGATGACGCCACCGCCGGTGGCTGTGACTACGGCGATCAGGACGATTGCGGGGAGTTGGAGGCCTGCGGATATCGCGGCAAAGGCCCCGGCGACCGCAAAGGCGCCCAGCCCAGCGGAATCTGCGATGAGAAGCACCGGTTGCGGGAGGACGCGGCTGCGCCAGACCAGCGCAATCCCAAGGCTGGAGGCCGCGCCAGCCCAGAGCAGGTAATCGACCCGATCGAGGACGAGCGGCATGCGGCCGAGCGCAATGTCACGCATGGCGCCGCCACCAGTCGCGGTGACGACGCCCATGACGAGGAGGCCGAAAATATCGAGGCGGCGACGGACACCAACCTGCACGCCCGAAATGGCAAACGCCACGATGCCGATGCGGTCAAGGACCGTGATGATGTCGAACGCGTCGATGTTCACCCGCGGAGTGTATCGGGCGAACTGCGCCGGGGCTTCGAGATGCCTACTTCTTGAGCCAGCTCATCATCGCGCGCATCTCAGCCCCGATCGCTTCGACGGGGTGCTCGGCTTCGAGGCGGCGGGTGGCGAGGAAGTTCGCGCGCCCAGACATGTTCTCGAGGATGAACTCCTTGGCGAACGCACCGGACTGGATCTCCTTGAGGATGCGCTTCATCTCAGCCTTGGTCTCGTCGGTGATGATGCGGGGGCCACGGGTGTAGTCGCCGTACTCGGCGGTATCGGAGATCGAGTAGCGCATGTTCGCAAGGCCACCTTCGTAGATGAGGTCCACGATGAGCTTGAGCTCGTGCATCGTCTCGAAGAAGGCGCTTTCCGGCTGGTATCCGGCTTCGACGAGGGTCTCGTAAGCGGCTTTGATCAGCGACGAGAGGCCGCCGCAGAGGATGACCTGCTCACCGAAGAGGTCCGTCTCGCATTCTTCGCGGAAGGTGGTTTCGAGGACGCCCGCGCGGGCACCGCCGATTCCCTTCGCATATGCGAGCGCCACCTGGAGGGCGACTTCGGAGGCGTCCTGGTGGACGGCGACGAGACAGGGAACGCCTCCGCCTTCGGTGTAGACGCGGCGAACGAGGTGGCCGGGGCCCTTCGGCGCGACCATCGTGACGTCGACGAACGGGGGCGGCTGAATCTGTTGGAAATTGATGTTGAAGCCGTGCGCGAACATGAGCATCTTGCCCTCAGAGAGGCCGGGTTCGATGCCGTGTTCGTAGATGGACTTCTGAACGTGGTCCGGGGCGAGGATCATGATGATGTCGGACTGGCGGGTCGCCTCTTCGACGGTTGCGACCTGAAGTCCGGCCGCTGCGGCGATATCCCAGGACTTCGAGCCGGGATAGAGGCCGACGACGACATCACAGCCGCTGTCCTTGAGGTTGAGGGCGTGGGCATGCCCCTGGGAGCCGAAACCGACAACCGCAATCTTTCGACCGTTGAGGAGTGAGAGATCAGCGTCGTCGTCGTAGTACATCTTTGCCATGGTCAGGCCTCCGGGGCGTGTTGGGTTTTCTGGGGATGTTGGGCCGAGGCCCGGTTAGATGGGGAGGATGGCGCGGCGCTGGTGGCGCTCGCCCCGGAAGTCCGGCGAGATGCCGACCTCGCGGAACATCCAGTAGGTCTCGATCACTTTGATCTTACCTTCGACGAGGCGAACCCATTCGGCGGCGCGGGGGCGGTTGGGGTCGATTGCGAGTTCGACGAGTGCATCCTTGGCGCCAGCGAGAACATTCGTCGTGCGCCACGCGCCGAAGGCCGGGCGGGGGAGGGCGGCTAGCTGGGAGAGAATTGCGTCGGGGCCGTTGACGATGGCGTAGGCGGAATCGATAAGCGCGGCCTTGTCATCGAGGTGTTCGCGAGCGGCATCGGTGTCGCCCCCAAGGATTGCGGCGAAGAACTTCTCGACGGTCGCTTTCGTGGCGCTTGCGGAGCCGCCCTTGAAACCGGTGGCGGCAGTCATCGCGGCGGTAGTCGGCTTGTCGAGTTCGACGTTGGGGACCATGCCATAGAGGCGGCGACGCTGGACGCCGCCATCAGCGAATTCGAACACTTCGATGACGCGCTGGGTGAACTCGCGCCAGTCGTAACCCTTCGCGGTGAGGGTTGCACGCGTAGCGACGGTTTCGCCCGCCTCGATGTACTCGAGCTCTCCGTAGTTGCAGTCGGCGTAGTCCTTGAGGAATGCGCGGTGCCAGTCGGAGATGGAGACGCTATCGGCGAGGTTCGGCCCCCGGAACGAGTGGAACGTCGCATCCGGGTTGTGGCGCGCTTCAATTTCCGCGAACCGGTCGAAGTGGATGGCCGTAAGGAGCTCGTTGACGGCGTCGATGTTGCTCATGCGGGGGCGAACACCTGCTGGCTGGATTCGGCGGGATTGTACCCCGGGTCACGAGTGCGGGATAGCGACGCCGAGGAGGGGGCGATCGCGGGCACCCCGGATGCGACCAGCACCGCGGGGCGACGGTGGCAATGCCTAACGGGGACGACGTAGAGTCCGGCCCATCACGCTGAGGGAGCGCGCACATGAACTTCGGACTGCATATCGGGCAACAGAACCTGACGATCGATGAGATCCGGCGGCTATGGAGGTGGACCGACACCGCGGGATTCGACTGGGTGGATGTGTGGGATCACTTCTACGAAGCGCCGTACATCGACGGCGATTCGTCGTGCTTCGAGGCGATCTCGTGTATGTCGGCGATCGCGTGCGAAACGCAGAACGTGCGGATTGGTGTGCTCGTGCTAGGAATGGGCTACCGGAACCCGGCGGTGCTGACGAAGTCGCTCTGCACGATCGACCACCTGAGCGGGGGACGGTTGGAGATCGGACTCGGGGCGGGCTGGCATGAGCCCGAATACCGGGCGTACGGGATCCCCTTCCCGCCGATCAAAGAGCGACTGGACCGCCTGGAGGAGTGTGTGCAGATCGTGCGGGCGCTGACCACCCAGGACCGGTCGGACTTCGACGGGCAGTACTACCGGCTGGAGAACGCGGCATGCAACCCGAAGCCGCTGCAGGCGCGCCCGCGCATCTGGATCGGGGGCAACGGCGAGAAGCGGACGCTGCGGATGGTGGCGAAGTACGGGGATGGGTGGAACACGCCGTACACGTCCGTGGACGAGTTCAAGCGGCTCTCCGGGGTGCTGGATATGTGGTGTGAGAAGGAGGGCCGGGACCCCTCGACCATCGAACGGAACGTGAACCTGAGCTTCCACATGGCTGCGAAGGCATCCGACCTCCCGGCGGTGGAGGAGCAATACCGGGCGACATGGCCGACGACCGCCGAGGTGATGCGCGACCGGGGTGTCATCGTCGGGTTGCCGGATGAGGCGATCGAGCGCGTTGGAAAGTACATGGACGCGGGGGCGGCGCGAGTGAACATCGCAATCCGCCCGCCAGCGAGCTGGGACGCGCTCAACGCATGGTCGGAGAAGGTAATCACCGCGTTTCGTTAACAGAACCGAGCGTCCGACTCACGTGCAGCCCCCGATGCGAATCTGGGGCTGTTCCGTGGTTTAGTTATGTCATTTAGTTGAAACACGAACGAAACATCCGGTAACATAGACGTAACACGCCCACACCGGGGCAGGAGCAGAGCAGACGTGACTACAGAAACCAGCACCCTTACCCCTGAAGAGAAGATGCACCAGGCAAGTGAACACCTGTACATGGCGCTGCACGGGCGCCTCGGGCCGGTGGACTTCTCACCGGAACAGCGGATTGTCCGCGCGATCTCCGAGTTCGGGGACGCGAACCGCCGGCATGCGAGCGAGGACGAGATCGCGAAGGCGACTGAGCACGTGTACATGGCGCTGCATGGCCGCTTTGGGCCGATGGACTTCTCGCCGGAGCAGCGGATCGTGCGCGCACTGGCCGAGTTCGGCCAGGCCTGTCGCGAGGTCGGCAGCGCCCGGGGCAACTAAAACGGGGCGATTCATAAGAGGAACGAAAGAGGGGAGGGCGCATGGCGCCCTCCCTCTTTGTTTGCGTGGGCTTGTGGCCAGCTAGCAGCCGGGAAGGTTCGCGGCGAGCGCGTCGAGGAGCCCCGAGATCGGGACGCGCTCCTGTGACTGGGTGTCGCGGTCGCGGATGGTAACGGCGTTGTCTTCGAGCGAGTCGAAGTCGACGGTGACGCAAAGCGGCGTGCCGATCTCGTCCTGACGGCGGTAGCGACGACCGATGGACTGGGTTTCGTCGAACTGTGACATCCAGCGGGGGCGGATGAGGTCGTAAACCTGGCGGCTGAGCGGCCGAAGCTGGTCGTTCTTCGAAAGCGGCAGGACCGCGACTTTAATCGGCGCGATGGCGGGTTTGAACTTCATGACGACGCGCTTCTCGCCCTTTTCGTCCAGCTCCTCGGTGTAGGCCTCAAGCATGGTGACAGCGAGTGTGCGGGTCAGGCCGGCGGCCGGTTCGATCACGTAGGGGACGACGTGCTGGCCGGATTCCTCGTCGAAGTAGGTGAGCGGGTGGCCGCTGTGGGTGCCATGAGCCTTCAGGTCGAAGTCGGTGCGGCTGGCAATGCCTTCGAGTTCGCCCCAACCCCATGGGAAGAGGTACTCCACGTCGGAGGTCCCGGCGCTGTAGTGGGAGAGCTCATCCTGCGCGTGGGGGCGCAGGCGGAGGCGCTCGGGGTCGATGCCGAGTTCTTCGACGTACCAGCGCATGCGTTCCCTTAGCCAGTACTCGTGCCACTCGAAGTGGGTGCCCGGCATGCAGAAGAACTCGAGCTCCATCTGCTCGAACTCGCGGGTGCGGAAGATGAAGTTCCCCGGGGTAATCTCGTTGCGGAAGCTGACGCGGGTCTGCGCGATTCCGAACGGCAGCTTGCGGCGCATGGTCGTCTGGACGTTCTCGAAGTTAATGAAGATGCCCTGTGCGGTTTCGGGCGGAAGGAAGGCGACGGATGCGTCCTCTTCGACGGGGCCGACGTAGGTCTTGAACATCAGGTTGAACTTGCGAGCCTCAGTGAGTTCGCCGCCGCAGTTGGGGCAAACGAAGCGGCCCTTCGCGTCCTTCTTCACGGGACCGTAGGCGCCCTCTTCGATGTGGTCCATGCGCCAGCGCTGCTTGCATTCCTTGCAGTCGGCGAGGGGGTCATTGAAGTTTGCGACGTGGCCGCTCCCGACCCATACGGCCGGGTTCGAGATCAGGGCGGCGTCGAGACCGACCACATCGTCACGTTCGCGGACCATGGAACGCCACCAGCGCTCGCGGATGTTGCGCTTCAGCTCGACGCCGAGCGGACCGTAGTCGTAGGTGTTGGCGAAACCGCCGTAGATTTCGGCGGAGGGGAATACGAAGCCCCGGCGCTTGGAGAGCGAAACGATGGTGTCGAGGTCAGATGCGGGCATTGAGTAAGGGTACAGGTGAGAGATGACAGGTTATAGCTGAGGAGCAGCGGGGCGGGACCCCGTTGCGTCACGCCACGCATCCAGCATCGCGCGGCCTTCGAGCTTGCCGAGGATGCGATGCGATCGTGGGCTGAAGTGGAGGCGGTCGGGGCCGTAGGTGCTGGAATGGTAGGCGGCTGGCACCTGCGCAGGGAGGACTGCGGGAATACGTAGCCGCTCGCATGTTTCGCGGAGTCCGCGCTCGATGATCGCGCGACGGGCGGCCGCTCGCGCCTTTCCTCTGGGGCCGTGGTCCAGCGCGCTCGCGTAGGGGTTGCTGGCGACCGCGACGACAACGTCCTCTCGCTGGGCGGCGCGGCGAATGGTCTCCTGGAGCGTGGCAAGGAGGGCGTGCGGTTCGAAGTTCGGGTCGCCGCCGATCGTGTTCAGCGCGAACTTGCGGGCCTGGCGGAAGGCCCATCTGGTGCGGAGGACGTCTGCATGGGAGGCACGATCGCCGATTTCGCCAATCGCCTTCCCCAGGACACCGTAGCGCTGGAGGCGGGACGCGACCGTCTCCCACTCCGTCCAGTACCAGCTGACTACGACCAGGACGATGTTGGGCTGGTAGGTGTCAAGCCAGCGCTCGAGTACGTCCGGGAAGCCCGGCGAGGGCCACAAACGGCGGCTGGTCGTCTCCACGGTTCGGCCAGTGCCCGCGGCGAGGAAAGCTTCAGCGATCTCGTTAGCTCGCTGACCTACCGGGATCTTGCCGACCGAGTCCTTGCTGTCGTCGAGCCGGAGCACGCGCAGAGGAGGTTGCCCTGTCACCGGGTCACTCGCATGGGGTGGGATGCTAGCACCTCGGCCCGCTAGCCGGTGAAGTTTGGTTCGCGCTTCTCCTGGAACGCGCGAATGGCTTCCTGGTGGTCGGGCTTGGTCATCGCGACTTCCTCCAGAGCGAGAGAGACGGGGAGAACGAGGTTCGAGACCATCTTGATGTACTTGTTGACGGAGATCTTCGTCGACTGGACGGCGTAGGGCGCGCCAGCGGCAAGGCGGCGGGCGAAGGCGACCGCCTCGTCGCGGGCCTTGCCTTCTTCGACCACCCGGTTGACGAGACCGAGTTCGTAGGCCTGCTGGGCGGTGAGGAGGTCGCCGGTCATCAGGAACTGCTTGGCGCGGTTCACGCCCATAAGGAGCGGCCAGATGACGGCGCCACCGTCACCGGCGGTGATCCCCATCTTCACGTGGGTATCGCCGATGCGGGCATTCGAGGCAGCGATCACGACATCGCAGAAGAGGGCGACCGTAGCTCCGAGGCCGACCGCCGCACCGTTGAGGCCGCAGACGATGGGCTTTTCGAGGTCCAGCAGGTTATCAACGATGCGGCGGGCCTCCTGCATCATCGACATGCCGGTGGAGCGTTCGACGACCTCGCCGGTGATCGGGCGGCCGGGAGAGAAGTCGCCACCGGCGCAGAACCCGCGGCCGGCACCGGTGAGGACGATCGCGCGGACATCCGGGTCGGCCTGCGCATCGAGAAACACCGTCGTGAGCTCTGAGTGCATTCGGCTGTCGACGGCGTTCAAGCGCTCGGGCCGATTGAGGGTGAGGATCGCCAGCCCGGCGTCCTTTTCGATGAGAATCGTGGAGTACTTATCCTGATTGAGCATGGCAGACCCTCCGATTGGTGGTCGCCATGCTACTCCGGCGAGCCGGGGCTGGAGCGCCGAATCCTAGTGGACACGAAGAAGCCCCGGTTGTGTCGGGGCTTCTTCATTGTGCGGGAGGTCGCGGGCTCCGGACGCTCGCGTCTCAGAAGAGAGATACGACCGATTCAAAGCGATCCAACAGGTGTGGGGTGAAACGAGTACCAGCGAGGCCGCGCATCACCTGGATGGCGTCGGTCGGGAGCATGGCGCGGCGATACGGGCGGTCGCTTGTGAGGGCGTCGTAGGCCTCGGCCATGCCGATGACCTGCGCTTCGATCGGGACTTCATCGCCCTGGAGCATGCCCGGGTAGCCCTTGCCGTCCACCCGCTCGTGATGGCAGCCGACCCACCATGCGGCGGCGCCAAGGCCGGGAACCTCGCTGAGGATGTCGCGAGCGAAGGTCGGATGTTGCTGCATGACGGCCATTTCATCGATGGTGAGGATGTCCGGCTTGTAGAGGAGCTGGACAGGCACGCCGAGCGTCCCGATGTCCTGGAGGAGAGCGGCGAGCTTGACGAGGTCTGCGCGACGGGGCCCAAGACCGGCGGCGGCCGAGAGGCGGTGGGCAAGGTCTGCGACGCGCCGCCCGCGGCCATCGTCGCGTCCAGTGCGCAGATCGACGATGTCACCGATGACGGCCGCGCACTCGAAGAGGCCTGTGGGGGACATCGGGTCGTCGACGTGGCGGGCCATGAGGCTCGTGGCGAGGTCTGTTTCGTAGAGGCCGAGCCAGAACTCGTCGCGTGAGGTCACGTCGACGATTCGTTCGGCGAGGCGTGGCTCGATTTCGCTACCAGACATGTCGGCGATCAGGCCGCCGATTCGGCGGCGAATGGTGAGCGGCGACCCGTCGATCGCGATGAGCGATTCGACGCGGTCGGCGGCAGCGACGATTCGGGTGACGATCGAGGCGCTTTCGCCGGGGAAGACGCCGGGCATGCCGGAGCCATCCCAGCAATCGTGATGGCCGTGGATAGCATCAGCGACGGGGTCGGAAAGTCCGAGTTCGCGAGCGATGCGGGCACCCTGCTCGCAATGAATGCGAACTGCGCGGATGGCATCGGCCCAGCCGCCACGCGGGACGCTCGCGAGCAGCTCCGCGGCTGAGGTCGCGCCCGCAAGAACGCGCGGCCCGTTCCCTTCGCCGATGAACGGAAGAGGACTGGCGGCGGTGCCGACATCGTGGAGGAGGCAGGCGAAGAAGATGTGGCTAACGGACTCGGGGTCAAGTCCTGCGTCGGCGGCGAGTTCGAGGCCGATGTAGGCGACACGCTGGGCATGGCCCTGGTCGCGATTCTCGGCGAGATCGAATGCGCGGCTCATCGCGGTGATGAGGGTGGCGAGAGAGAGCCGTGGGACGCCCGGTGAGGGGTCTTCGTACAACGCCGGATCGAGGGATTCGGCGCGGATGGTCTGGAAGTTGGAATGAGCGGCCATCGTAACCCCGGGGACAGAGTGAGAGCGGATGCTTGAAGAATCGGCAGGTATGGGCGGGTACGCAGTGGGAGTGGAGTGGGATGGGGTTGCCATTGGAGACTGTGTTGGGCGATATGGGGGAACGGAGCCATAGACGGCGGGCGGATCGCCGAACGACCCATAGCGACAGACTATGTATCCGGATTGGCAGTCGACCTGCACAGGAGGATAGAAAAGACGTACACTCACATGCGGCAGAGCTATGGGTTCCGGGCTGGAGCTACTTCCGGCCTGCCGATTTGCGAGCGTATGGATCGCGCACGACTGGACAGATTCGTCAGTCAGCGTTTGGACGAGTTCCCACTCGTCCGTCCTATCACCCTTTCTTCTTCAGATTCGGCTCAGAGCGCCGTTGCAGCGATGCGGCAGGCGGGGCAGTCGTGCGTGCTGACGGAGGAGGAGGGGAAGCTCACGGGCATCTTCACGGAACGGGATGTCCTGTCGAGGTGTATGCAGGAGGGTTTCGACTGGGAACAGTCGTTGGGAGCCCTGACGAGCAAGCCCCAGGTGATCGCAGGCAGCCGGACGGTGGCAGATGCGATTGCGCTGATGCACCAGCGGCGGTACCGGACACTTCCAGTGATGGACGGCGATGCCGTTCTCGGTATCATCCGCACCGCGGATATCGTGACGAATTTTGTCGAAGCGTATCCCGAGGATTTGTTGAACTTGCCTCCGCGGCCTCACCAGGTCATGGAGACACGAGAAGGTGGTTAACCGAGCTTCATGACGACTGAATCCGCACTCAGCAGACCGACGCCCGCGGTTGAAGAACTGGACCGAGTAACTGTCCGGTTCGCGGGGGACTCCGGTGACGGCATGCAACTTGCCGGCACGCAGTTCACGAAGACTACGGCAGTGTTCGGCAACGACCTGTCGACGCTGCCGGACTACCCGGCGGAAATCCGCGCCCCTACGGGATCGCTCCCGGGCGTTTCGGGTTTCCAGATTTCGTTCGCCAGCAGCCATATCCGGACACCGGGCGACCAGCCCGACGCCCTCGTGGCGATGAACCCGGCGGCGCTGAAGACGAATATCGGCGACCTTCGTGACGGCGGGCTGCTGATCGTCGATGAGGACGAGTTCAATCCGGCGAACCTGAAGAAGGCGGCCTACAGCGTCAATCCGCTGCTCGACGGGAGCCTTTCGAAGTACCAGCTGCACGCCGTGCCGATTACGCGGCAGAACGAGCTCGCGCTCGAGGGGATGCCGCTGAACTCGCAGCAGAAGTTCCGGTCGCGCAACTTCTACGCGCTGGGGATCGTGCTCTGGCTGTACGGACGTCCGATGGACACGACCATGGCGTGGATTAAGGAGAAGTTCGGCCGGAACCCCGAAGTACTCGAAGCAAACACCAAGTCGCTGCTCGCCGGTCACGCGTTCGGCGAGACGACGGAGATGTTCCAGTCGCGGTACGAGGTCCCGGCTGCGGACCTCCCGGCGGGCCGCTACCGGCATATCAGCGGGAACGAAGCGACGGCGCTCGGCTTCCTTGCGGCATCGGAGCTTGCAGGGCTTCCACTCTTCTATGCCTCGTACCCGATCACGCCGGCATCGGACGTGCTGCACGAGCTGGCAAAGATGAAGAACTTTGGTGTGAAGACGCTGCAGGCAGAAGACGAGATCGCGGCCATCGGCGCGGCGATCGGAGCTGCCTACGGTGGGCACCTCGGCCTGACGGGCACGAGCGGTCCGGGTCTCGCGCTGAAGAGTGAGGCGCTGAACCTCGCTGTGATGACTGAACTGCCGCTGGTCGTTATCGACGTGCAGCGGTCGGGGCCGAGCACGGGCATGCCGACGAAGACCGAGCAATCGGACCTGCTCCAGGCGATGTTCGGTCGAAACGGCGACTCGCAGGTGGCGATTGTCGCGCCGGCGACGCCGGCCGAGTGCTTTACCTACGCCATCGAGGCGTTCCGCATCGCGCTGAAGTACATGGTCCCGGTCATCTATCTGAGTGACGGGTACCTCGGCAACGGATCGGAGCCGTGGCGCATCCCTGATGTGTCCGCGATTCCGAAGCTGGAGTGGAGCTACGCGAAGGACGTCGACACGTTCACGCCCTACCGCCGCGACCCGGTAACGCTGGCGCGACCGTGGGCGGTACCGGGGATGGCTGGATTCGAACACCGCATCGGTGGCCTCGAGAAGTCCGCAGAGACGGGCGACATCAGCTACGACCCGGCGAACCACCACAACATGACGCTCGTGCGGACCGGTCGCGTACAGAACATCGAGGTCCCGGACCTTGAGGTCACCGGACCATCCGAGGGCGACGTGCTCGTGCTCGGCTGGGGCGGCACCTATGGCGCGATTACGACGGCTGCAGAGCGCGCCCGTCGCGCCGGCAAGAGTGTGGCCTCGGCGCACCTGCGCTACCTGAACCCGTTCCCGAAGAACCTCGGCGATGTGCTGGCGAGCTACAAGCATGTGCTCATCCCCGAGCTAAACACCGGCCAGCTTTCGCTGCTGGTGCGGGGTAAGTACATGGTCCCGGCCGTACCGTTCAACAAGATCGCCGGTCAGCCCTTCAAGATCGCTGAGATCGAAGGGAAGATCGACGAACTGCTGGGGCTCCGCGGAGCCTACGAGTTCGATTTCGGCAGTGGCGCCGCGCTCTCTGGAGGCTAGGACATGACACTTTCAATGACCAACGGCGCGGGCACCGACGAAGAACTGCCTGTGCTTACCAGGAAGGACTTCGTATCGGATCAGGAAGTGCGCTGGTGCCCGGGCTGCGGGGACTACGCCATCCTAGCGCAGATGCAGAAGATGCTCCCGGACCTGGGAGTCCGGCGCGAGAACATCGTGTTCATCTCGGGCATCGGGTGTTCAAGCCGGTTCCCGTACTACGTGGAGACGTTCGGGATGCACAGCATCCATGGACGCGCCCCGACGATCGCATGGGGCCTGAAGACCGCACGACCTGAACTCACGGTCTTCGTGGTGACGGGTGACGGTGACGGCCTGAGCATCGGCGGGAACCACCTCCTGCACGCGATGCGGCGCAATGTCGACCTGAACATCATCCTCTTCAACAACCGGATCTACGGCCTGACGAAGGGGCAGTTCTCGCCGACATCGGAGATGGGCAAGGTTACGAAGTCGTCGCCGTACGGGACGACGGAGCAGCCGCTCAACCCGGTACGGGTGGCACTCGCAGCCGGGGCGACGTTCATCGCCCGCTGCGTTGACCGCGACACGAAGCACCTGGAAGAGACGCTGTTCAAGGCAGCGAATCACAAGGGTGTTTCGTTCGTTGAGGTCTACCAGAACTGCAATATCTTCAACGATGGGGCATTCGCGGCGTTCTCTGACCGGGAAGTCCGGCAGGAACGGATGCTCTACCTTGAGGACGGCAAGCCGATGCGGTTCGGGAATAACATGGAGCACGGCATTCGGCTGAACGGCTTCACCCCGGAAACGGCAATGAATGTTGAGAGCGACGAGGGTCTGCTCGTGCACAACGCGAAGACGGACAGCCTGACGCTTGCGAACATCCTCGCCGAGATGGACTATCCCCAGTTCCCGGTCCCCGTCGGTGTCTTCCGGGACATCGATGCGCCGACGTACGACGGCATGGTCGCTCAGCAGATCGAGACGGCGATGGCCAAGGGCCGTGGCAGCATCGAGGCGCTGCTGAACGAAGGGGAGACCTGGGAGGTCAACTAGCGCTTCGAGTGGCGCACGACGGGCGGAAATAGGACAGCAGAAGCGGGGTCGCGTACAGGTTTGAGCGCGGCCCCGTTTCGTCCCCGAGGGGATGGCAGGATGACAGTGGGGAACATGATCCTGTGCCCGGAGTGCGGGCATATGAACATCGAAGGGGTGGACGAGTGCGAGAACTGCCTCTCCGACCTCCGTGGCATCGACGTGCCGCCGACGGCGCAGCCCGAGACGCAGAGCCGGCTCAGTACCCTGCTCGCCGACGTACAGCTGGGCCCGGCGACGACGATCGACATCGCGTCGAGCATCGGGGATGCGTTCGCGCTGATGCGGATGCGAAAAACGGAGGTCCTCGTGGTCACTGCGGATGGGCGCGTGGCGGGGATGTTCACGGACCGCGACGTCCTCACGAAAGTCGCGGACGGCGCCATGCGCCAATCGGATCCGCTGCGAAGCGCGATGACTCCTGACCCCGTAGTGCTACGGGAGACGGACAGCATCTCGGTCGCGATGAACAAGATGGGGGCCGGCGGATTCCGGCACATCCCCCTGACGCGCGACGGCGAGGTGGTCTCGGTTGTGAGCGCGTGGGACGTGTTGAAGTGGGTGATGGGCCAGTACTTCCTGAACGATTAGGAGGAGGCGTCGCTAGATGAGCCATCCATGACGGCGTGGGCAGACAGTGCGTCTACCACAGCGCGGTTTATGGCTCGCGCGAACCGCCCGGCCCAGCTATAGTTTCGTCCTATACCTGAGCCGGGGAAGCAGTGGAACTCGCACAACTTGAGGCATTCATCGCAGCTTCCGATTGTGGAAGCTTCAGCCGCGCAGCGGAGCTCCTGAATGTCGCGCAACCATCGTTGAGCAACCGGATCCAGTCGCTCGAGCGGGAAGTCGGACAGCCGCTGTTCGAGCGAATGGGCCGCGGGGTGAAGCTCACGGACTCCGGCCACGCATTCCTGCCATACGCCCAGCGGGTCCTGCGGACGCTTCACGACGGGATCATGGTGCTCGAAGGCACTCGGAACGGGACCGCGGGCCAGATCATGATTGGGACGGCGCCGGCGGTCGGGACGTACGTGCTGCCGAAAGTGCTGAAGGTGTTTTGCGAGCGCCACGAGGGCGTGGACGTCCTGGTCCGGACGGGGCACTCGGATGAGGTACTCCAGATGGTGCTGGACGACGATGTCCAGGTCGGCTTCTCGCGGCCGGTGAACCACCCCGACGTGCGGACGATCGTGCTCTACGAGGACACGCTCGTGCTGGTTGTGGCTTCGAGCCATCGTTATGCAAAGCGTGGCACCGTGACGGTCGAGGAGCTGGCAGACGAATCGCTCATCCTGTTCGACCGCGATTCCGGGTACTACGGGTTGATCCTCGGTCTGTTTCGCGACCTTGGGGTGGTCCCGCACCAGCAGATGCAGCTCGACAGCATCGAAGCGACCAAAAAAATGGTGGAGAGCAACCTCGGAATCGCGCTGTTGCCCGAGGTCGCGGTCGAACGCGAGATGAAGCTGGGAACCCTGCACAAGGTGCACATCGAGTCTGCGGCGCCGGTGAAGCGCGCGATCGCGATCATGTACCGGCGGAACAAGCCCCAGTCCGGGCCAATGGCGGCCTTCCTCGACCTACTCGGCCAGATGTACGGGATGAAGCTCCCCCGCTAGTCCTCGACCGCGAGCCAGGCTGGCGCCTGCAGAGGTTCGAGATCCCCGTGCAGGTCGAGAAGGCAGGCAAGGTGTTCGAGGGCGTGCCAGAGGACCTTCTCAGCGAACCAGGCGAGGTCGATCTCACGGCCACTGGGCCACACGGCAGTTCGCTGCCACTGCTGGGGCGTGAGTGCGCTGAAGATCTCGCATGTCTCGGCCCGGGCGGTGGTGAATCGCGCCGCGAGGACCGTGATGTCGTCGTCGCGATGGTAGTGTTCGCGCATGTAGCCTTCACTGTCCCAGCTCAGGAAGACTGGCCGATCGGCTTCGAGCACTTCGCGAATGCGGTCGTGGAATACGTGTTCGTTCCGGAGGAGGTGGAAGACGTGCTGGTGGGCGCTCCACTCGCCCGCGGGCTGCTCGTGCTGCCGTCCGGCGAGGAGCGCGGCTGCCCATTCAAAACTGTTGATGTTGAACTGAAGGCGCTCCATGAGCGCCGGGTCAGGGATTCGGGGCATGGGCCCACCTCCGGGCGAACTGTGATTTTATCGTCATGCGAGGGGAGCGGGTGTAACGATCCGGACGATCGGGCCGGTGGTATTATCGAAGACCGTGCCCGTCCGTGGAGCGCGAGGAGGTTCGCCATGGTGATGAGTCCTTATCTGGAGAAAGACGCGACCGTCGGCGGCCTGCGGCTGCACTACCAGGAATGGGGGGACGCGAATGCGCCGGCCATTCTGATGCTGCATGGGTTCGGCGTTTCCGGGCACATGTTCGACGAGTTTGCGAGCCTGACACAGGACCGCTACCGGCTTATCGCGCTCGACCAGCGCGGCCATGGGGACAGCGACTGGTCCGACGATGGCGACTACTCGCGAGACGCGTTCGTTGCGGACGTCGAGGGGTTCCGCCAGGCGCTCGGGCTCGATCGCTTCATTCTCATGGGGCACAGCATGGGCGGCCTGAACGCGGTCGCGTACGCCGTCGAACACGCGGAGCATGTGCGCGCACTGATCCTCGTTGATGTTGGCCCAGAGGCATCGAAAGAGGGTGTCGATAACATCCACCGGTTCACCCAGGGACCAGACGAACTCGATTTCGAGCAGTTCGTCGAGATGGCACACAAGTTTAACCAGCGGCGAAGCATCGAGAACATCCGCGAAAGGATGCGCTTCCGGTTGAAGCCGATGGAGAACGGGAAGTGGACGTGGAAGTTCGACAAGCGGTTCCGGCAGGCGGAAAACGGGCTGCGGATCGGGAGCGAGCTTTCGAACGATGAGAGTTGGCAACTGTTCCGGAGCGTGGCTGTCCCGACGCTGCTCGTGCGCGGCGCGGACAGCGACGTGCTGATGCCGGATGTCGCGGACCGTGCGGTCGGGGAGATGCCACGAGCGCGGCTTGTGGTGGTTCCGAAGGCAGGGCACAGCGTCCCGGGAGACAACCCGGCTGATTTCACCGAGGCGGTACGGGAGTTCCTTTTGGATGTGGAAGGTGGCCGGTTCCAGCCTGCACCGGTTGCGACCGCGCCTGCGCTCGAGGAGGCACTTGAGCGCAACGGCGAAGGGCGGCGGCGCGGGAGCCTCATCCCGTTCGTGGCGGCCGGCGTCGGCCTGATGCTGGCGATTGCGGGGGCCGCGTACCTGATCCGCGGGAAAAAGCGAAGTGAGCAGCACGGATTGGGCGGAAAAGCACGGGCCGTTGCCGGGCGTGTCCACACGCCATCGCGGGTGAGTGCGGCCGACCTCGAGCTGGCACAGCGCCGCGCGGCGGACCTGGCGCATGAACTGGCAGGCCGAAGCAAGGCGGGTATCGCCCACGCCAGGGCAGCGACGCGAGATGTGGACGTGGAGTCGGCGCGGCGGGCGGCGCTCGACGTGCTCCACAGCCTCGAAGAGCGGTCGCGCGAAGCGCCGGGCGTCGCGAAGAGCGCACTGACGAAGGCAGAGAAGGTGCGCGCGAAGGCTACCAAGGACGCGAAGAAGAAGAAGGGCGGGCCGACATCGATGTTGCTCCGGACGGCGATGACAGTTGCGCCACTCGTCCTTTCGAGGGTCGCTAAGAGCAAGAAGAAGCAGAAGAAGCGTGGCTTGAAGCGGGCATGGCGTTCGTAACAGCGAACGGCGTCCAGCTGGAGTACCTCGACCAGGGCGCAGGCCCGCACACGTGGGTGTTCATCCACGGGTGGGGGTGCGACTACCGCGCGTGGGGGCCGCAGATCGACGACCTCTCGAAGAGCTTTCGGTGCGTGGCGCCGAACCTCAGGGGTCGAGGCGGTTCGGAGGCGCGGGGACCGTACGACCTCGAGACACAGGCCGAGGATGTAGCAGCGTTGATCCTGGAGCTGGGGGCGGAACCGGCCATCGTCTGCGGGCATAGCCAGGGCGGGAACATCGCGCTGCTGTTGAATCAGCAGCACCCGGAACTGGTCGAAGGGGTGGTGCTTTGCGATGCGCCGGTCGGGCCCGAGCCGATGCGGGACTGGGCAGCGACGCGCGACGAGCTCGCGCAGGCGCCGGAAGGCGATGCCGCTAGGCCGTTCATCGAAGGGATGCTGCCCGCGGATGGGCCGGAGGAGCTGAAGCACCTGATCCGCGAGATGATGTCGGGTGTCCCGCGAGACGTCGGGATGGGTTGGATGGAGCGGGTGGCGGGATTCGACGAGACGAATGCGACGGCAATGGTGAAGGCGGCGGATGCGAGGCCCTTCATGGCGATCTGGGCGCAGCGTCCGATGGGGGACATCATGTGGCTGCGCGACGTGGCGACGTTCCTGCGGCATGAGTTGCTGCCAGATACGGGCCACTTCGTCCAGCTGGAGCGGCCCGAGGTGACGAGCGCGTTGCTGCGGGCGTTCGTGGATGACGTGGAGCGGGATCCGAGGGTCGTTAGTCGTTAGTCGTTGGTCGTTGGTCGTTGGTGTTGGTCGTTGGTCGTTGGTCGTTGGTCGTTGGTCGTTGGTCGTTGGTCGTTGGTCGTTGGTCGTTGGGAAGGCTAAGACGGGACCGGGAACGGGACGGTTGT
>JBPPMX010000257.1:0-2811 GCA_051306275.1 Tepidiformaceae bacterium | reverse complement strand
GGCGAATGGGTGCTGCCCTGCGGCGCTGTCGGTGCCATCGTTGTCGTAGCCTGGCTCGTCGAAGCGAAGAAGAGCGTGATCGAGAACATGGCCCCCGTCCTCACGAGCGTCTTCACCCCGCTCTTCGCCCTCATGCTCGTCGCCGCCGTCCTCGGCATGGCCTTCACGGGCAACTTCGTCGATGCCGACCGCGACGTCCTCATCCTCTTTGACCTCCTCCTCGTCGTCGTTCTCGGCCTCGTCCTCTACTCGATCTCCGCCCGCGACTCCAACGCCGCCCCCACCCTCATGGACGGCGCCCAGCTCGTCCTCATCGTCAGCGCCCTCGTCATCGACCTCTTCGCGCTTACCGCCATGCTCGGCCGCATCATCGACTTCGGCTTCACCCCGAACCGCGCCGCCGGCCTCGGCCTGAACATCGTCCTGCTCGCCAACCTCACCTGGTCTGCCTGGCTCCTCACCGCCTTCCTCCGTCACAAGCGCCCCTTCGCCCACCTGGAACGCTGGCAAACTGCCTACATCCCCGTCTTCGGCGCGTGGGCCGCTATTGTCGTTATCGTCTTCCCGCCCCTCTTCGCGTTCGACTAAACCAGGCTCCAGCCTTAGCCCTCGCTCCCCCTCGTGGGGGTGCCACTATCCCGCGTAACATCGACAATCTAGGCTAACGAGACACCATTTCCGCCCACGTGGCCGCGCTTGGTCCGGGGGTGTTCGTGGGAAGTTCCGCCCGGCCCGCCGGGTCAACGAATTCGCGTTCGCCGCAGCTGGCACGTTTCCAGCCGCGCCGCCGTTAGCCGATAGCCAAAGGAGATCCGAAGTGCCTTCAAACCAGCAGTGGTGGCCCAATCAGCTGAACCTCAAGGTTCTCAACCAGGACCCATCCTCGTCTGACCCAATGGGCAGCGGCTTCAACTACGCCGAGGAGTTCAAGTCCCTCGACCTTGATGCCCTCCGCAAAGACCTGTACGACCTCATGACCAACTCGCAGGACTGGTGGCCCGCCGACTACGGCCACTACGGCCCGCTCTTCATTCGTATGGCATGGCACAGCGCCGGTACCTACCGCATCCACGATGGACGCGGCGGCGCCTCTGCCGGAACCCAGCGCTTCGCCCCTCTCAACAGCTGGCCCGACAACGCCAACCTCGATAAGGCCCGCCGCCTTCTATGGCCGATCAAGCAGAAGTACGGCCGCAAGATCTCCTGGGCCGACCTCATGATCCTCGCCGGCAACTGCGCCCTCGAATCCATGGGCTTCAAGACCTTCGGGTTCGCCGGCGGTCGTGCCGACACTTGGGAGCCCGACGAGACCGACTGGGGCCCGGAAGAGACCTGGCTCGGCGACGAACGCTACAGCGGCGACCGCGAGCTTGAGGCCCCGCTCGGCGCCGTCCAGATGGGCCTGATCTACGTCAACCCCGAAGGCCCGAACAGCAACCCCGACCCCCTCGCCGCGGGCATCGACATCCGTGAAACCTTCCGCCGCATGGCCATGAACGACGAAGAAACCGTCGCCCTCATCGCCGGCGGGCACACCTTCGGCAAGTCGCACGGCGCCGCCAGCGCCGCCCGCTTCATCGGTCCCGAACCCGAGGGAGCGAGCCTCGAAGAGCAGGGCCTCGGGTGGAAGAACTCCCTCGAATCCGGCAACGGCGAGTACACCATCACCAGCGGTCTTGAAGGTGCATGGACCACCAACCCTACGAAGTGGGACAATAACTTCTTCGAAAACGTCTTCACCTACGAATGGGAGCAGACGAAGAGCCCCGCCGGTGCCACCCAGTGGGCCCCGAAGGAAAGCACCGCCGTCGCGACCGTCCCCGATGCCCACAACCCCGCGAAGACGCACCACCCCATGATGCTCACAACCGACCTCGCCCTCCGCGAGGACCCCATCTACGGCCCTATTTCGAAGCGCTTCTTCGAAAACCCCGACGAGTTCGCCGACGCCTTCGCCCGCGCATGGTTCAAGCTCACCCATCGCGACATGGGCCCCCGCTCCCGCTACCTCGGCTCACTCGTCCCGGCCGAGCCCCTCATCTGGCAGGACCCTGTCCCCGATGTCACCCACGAACTGATCGGCCCGCAGGAGATCGCCGGCCTCAAGGCGCAAATCCTCGCCTCCGGGCTCTCCGTCCCTCAGCTCGTGACTGCCGCCTGGGCCTCCGCCTCTACCTTCCGCGGCACTGATAAGCGCGGCGGCGCAAACGGCGCCCGCATCCGCCTCGAACCGCAGAAGGACTGGGACGCGAACAACCCGACGGTACTCGCCGGCGTCCTCCGCACCCTTGAGGGCATCCAGTCCGCCTTCAACGCTTCCCAGGCTGGTGCGAAGCGCGTCTCCCTCGCCGACCTCATCGTCCTCGGTGGCTGCGCCGCCATTGAACAGGCAGCGCGCGACGCTGGCCACGACATCCAGGTTCCCTTCGCTCCCGGCCGCACCGACGCCTCCCAGGATCAGACCGACGTCGAGTCGTTCGCCGTCCTCGAACCCACCGCCGATGGCTTCCGCAACTATCTCCGCGACGGCCACCGCAAGCCCGCCGAGGAACTGCTCGTCGAGAAGGCTCAGCTCCTCAACCTCACCACGCCCGAGATGACCGTCCTCATCGGCGGAATGCGTGCCCTTGGCGCGAACGCCTATCAGTCGGACCTCGGCATCCTCACGGACCGGCCCGGCGTCCTCACGAACGACTTCTTCGTCAACCTCCTCGACATGAGCACCGAGTGGCACGCCTCTTCCAGCGCCGCCTTCGCGTTCACCAACCCGGGCGGTCTCGAAGAAATCTTCGAAGGCAGCGACCGCGCGTC
>JBPPMX010000256.1:0-15244 GCA_051306275.1 Tepidiformaceae bacterium | reverse complement strand
CGAACGGGCGTGGCGAGGGGGCTGATCGTTCTACCTGTAAATCGTCCGTTGAACGGTGGAAATTCCACCACTTCACGGAGGAATTTCCAGCATCCGGGTT
Organism: Tepidiformaceae bacterium; assembly: GCA_051306275.1. Classification (GTDB taxonomy): domain Bacteria; phylum Chloroflexota; class Dehalococcoidia; order Tepidiformales; family Tepidiformaceae; genus JBPPMX01. Next base: position 15,144 of record JBPPMX010000256.1, on the reverse strand, counting down.
AGCTGGCCGCGGCCATCCGGCGGTTGGAGGCGGCGTTGGTGACCGGGGCACGCTCGGCTTCGAGGAGCAGGTCGATCGCGTCGATGGCGGTGAGGTCGTATTCGGTCAGGCGGGTAAGCACCGGGAAGCGGTGGGTGACGTTCTCCCGGTCGGAGCCCGTGATTTCAAGCGGCAGGCGGCGGACGAACTGGTGCGCTTCTTCGGCGGTGCAGTCGGTCAGGAGCGCACAAAGGCGGCCTTCGCCGACATATCCGACTAGGTCGGACGGGCGGCTTACCTTCGCGACCCTGCTACCGAGTTCCTTCACCGACGTCCGGGCAATACGCTCACCCTGGTCCTGACGGATCGCCTCGATCGACTCGAAGGAGATGACGGCAAGGGTGAACGTCAGGCCGGATTCGCGAGCGTTCGCGATCTCCCGCTGGATCTCGGCGGTGAAGGTGTCACGCCCGGGGAACCCACGCAGCTCGCTGAGGTATGCGGAGCTGTAGACGAGCGCCATCGCACGCCGCCAATCCCGGTGGGTCGCCCATCGGACGACGGCGAGGTGGAAGTGGGCGACGACGAAGAGCACGACGAGCAGCGCGAGTGTCGCCTGGTTCGCGCCGGAGGGGCGTGAGATCGCGAGTGAAACCTGGGCGTAGAGGGCCGCGGTCCAGGCAAACAGGGTCACAATCCCGATGATCCGTTTGTAGCGGATCGCATGGTCGAATGCGGCGGCAGTGAAGGTGGCGAACACGGGCATGGGCGATACCTCTTCGCGGGGTGCACAGCCGAGGCTGCGTGGCGTCTACAGTGAAGAATCGTCCGACGCTCGCATTCTGTTCGTCGGGGGTTCCCCTAGTCTTCCGCAGGCCGAACCGGATACTCGGAGCAACGAAAACGCCCTCACGGCCGGGAGCCGTAAGGGCGCAATCGCGAGATGCGTTCTTCAGACTACGAAGGGCGGCGAACCCTCCAGCCGTAGATGGCGACGCCACCGAGGGCGGCGAGTGCCCCGAGGAGCAACAGCGGCGCGTTGAGCGCGCCTGCATCCCCGCCAGCCGAGCCGCTACCGGTGTTCGGCGGCATCGGGGCCTGGGTTGTCGAGGTCGGGACGGCCGTGTTGGGGACGGTCGTCGGCGGTACGGTGGTGGCGGTGGCAGTAGCCGTTGCGGTGGCGGTGGCCGTCGGGGTGGGCTGCGGTTCGACGCCGGGGAGCGCGAGGGCGCCGTAGTTCACGATCACCGTTTCGCTTTCGCCGCAGTCGTTATCCATGTTCACCCAGAGTTCGCCGTCGGCCCAGGCGATACCTTCCACCTTTTCGTAGGGGAAGAAGTCGTCCTGGACATCGACCCAGAGCGCCTTCTGGATGGTGTCGCCGTCGCTGAGACCTTCGAGGGTAAAGGCGTAGATCTTCTTGACGACGCCGCCCGCGACGTTGTCGCGTTCGATGACCGCGTACGTCTCGTCTTCGATGTGGCTGAGCTCAGAGAGGGCAACCCAGGTGGCACCAGCCGGGATGGCATCGAGGGGGTACATGAAGAACTCCCAGTCGCCGGTGCAGGTGATGCCGTCGCAATCGAGCGTCGTCAGGTCAACGCGCGCGATCCGGGTGAAGGCGGCGGATTCGCCGGCGAACTGGCGCTGAATAGGCGCGAGGGCGTAGCGGCCGTCGCCGGAAAGGGCGACCCCTTCGAAGCCGTTCGAGCGAATCGTTCCGCCGTCCGGCGAGTCGATCGCCTCGGGCAGCCAGACTTCGCGGAGGACTTCGCCGTCGCCGTCGACCTGGACGAGCAGGTTCGGGAGGTAGTCGTCCTCACCGAAAGCAGCGTTGCCTTCGGAACCGATCCACCAGCCCGGGTTGGCGGGGGCGATGTCGGAGGTATCGACCGCGATACCTTCGCCGTCGTAGGTGGCTTCCTCGCCTTCGCGCATGAGTGTGACCGGGGTCGTGAGGGCGGCGAAGCCGCTGCCGGTCTGGATTTCGAAGATCTTGGTCGGAGCGAAGGCGGAGTCGCCAACACCGACGAGCTTGCCATCGCCAGCGTCATCGAGGCCGGAGAGGGCGCACCACGGCACGTCAACGCTCGCGGAGATGAGGGCCGGGCGGTCAGCGTCGGGGCTCCACGGGCCATCGACGCCTTCGAAGATGGTGAACGAGCCGAACTCTTCCTCGGCGGTCACGACGAGGTTGCGGCTGGGGATGGCGACGATGCCTTCCGGGGCGATGCCGGTACCGAGGACCTGGACCAGCGTCGGATCGGTCGGGTTGCTGATGTTGTAGACGGTCAGGAACGAGCCACGCTCGGAGAGGTAGAGGGCGAACGGCGTGCCATCGAAGGTGGCGACCGTCAGGCCTTCCATCTCGACGCCCTTGGCATCGGAGCGGCCGTCGGGGTACATGCCGGTGCGGACGGCCATCGCTTCGATCTCGCCGCCATCGTCCCCGAGGAGCTCACCAGTGGTCGACCAGGCGCTGACGCCGCGGCCGCCGGTGTAGTCGAACTCGCCTTCGTCCGCCGCATAGATGACGGTGCCCGTGGCATTGAACGCGAGCGAGTCCGGGAAGCGGAGACCGGCGTAGTCCTCACCGGCAACATCCGCGGGGTAGGTATCGGAGAAGTCGATCATCGAATCGTCGTCAAGGTCGGCCGGGCGGTCGCCTACAACGCCGGAGCTGTAAATGCCGGAGATGCTGTTGTCGGTGAGGTCGATGACGACGAAGCCGTTGTTCTCCTGGAGGGAGACAGCGGCGGTCATGCCGTGGATGTCGACGAATTCAGGCTGCGGGTCGTCTGCGAACTCAAGGCCGGCAGCGGTCATGTCGCTTTCGGGGAGGAGGATGTCCTCGACGACGGAGGCCGGGACGTTCGCGGTGTTGATGGTGACGACCTGGATGAGGCCGGGGCCGGAGATGTCGCCAGCGATACCGGGCTCGTCGTCGTCGGTCTGGACGCCATCTTCGACGACGAGGGGCTCGTTCTCGATCGCGATTACGACCTTGATGTCGGAGCCATCGGCGAACGCCTTCACGCTGTCGGGCTGGACGCCGATTTCGACGGTGCCGGCGACGAGGCGCGTGTCGGCGTCGATAACGTAAAGCAGGCCGGGGGTGAGGTTCGCGGGTGCGCCCTCCTCCCGGACGTAGGTCCTGACGGCGGCGAAGACCCACTCACCATCGGGTGAGAAGGCTGCCGAGCTGGGCTCCCCTGCGGTCTCGACGGCGCCGAGGAAGGACATGTCCTCAGGGTCCGTGATGTCGAGGAAGCCGACGCTGCCACTGGTGGCATCGCTGTATGCGAGCGTCATGCCATCGGGCGAGGCAGCAACAATCTCGGCGCCGCCGGTTGGGCTGCTGTAGTGCTTCACGAGTCGGAAAGAGTCGACGGTGCCAACGGCAGCGACGCTCGAGATGGAGATCGCCGCAATCGAAAGGCAGGCGATAAAGACGGCCAGGATCCGCAAGAGAGTTCCCCCAGGATGTAGTGATCCGTGGAGGACAGTAGCCGCCGTGCGTTAACGAGTATTAACTGCGTTCGTTATGTAGCCGCTTGAGAAACACGTTCGATATCTTCGGGGCAATGAAGGGCTGTTAGCCAGCGGGGACGGGGGTGGCAGCACGATCGCCGGTCCGGGCGTAGGTACGGGCGGCGGCGACAAATCCACGGAAGAGCGGATGGGGACGGTTCGGACGGCTCTGAAGTTCGGGATGGAACTGCGTGCCGAGCATGAAGGGATGGCCGGCGATCTCCGAGATTTCGACGAGGGTGCCGTCGGGCGAGGTACCGCTCACCACGAGCCCCGCTTCTTCAAGGCGACTGCGGTAGAGGTTGTTGAACTCGAAACGGTGGCGATGGCGTTCGCGGACGAGGTCGTCGGCGTAGGAGTCTGCGGCGAGCGTCGAGGAGACGAGCCGGCACGGGTAGGCGCCGAGGCGCATGGTGCCGCCCTTGTGGGTGATCCCCTGCTGCTCTTCGAGGAGGCTGATGACAGGGAACGGCGTCTCCGGGTCGAACTCGGTGGAGTTGGCGCCGGGCATGCCGCAAACATTGCGGGCAAACTCAGTGACCATCACCTGCATACCGAGGCAGAGCCCGAGATAGGGGATGCCGAGTTCACGGGCGTAGGTTGCCGCGCGGACCTTGCCCTCCCAGCCACGTTCGCCGAAGCCGCCAGGGACGACGATACCCTGGACGCCAGCGAGCATGTCCTCGACGGGGCGCGTTTCGAGGTCTTCGGAGTGGACCCAGCGAATGTCGACTTCGACGTCATTCGAGATGCCCGCGTGGGTGAGCGATTCCTTCACGGAGAGGTAGGCGTCGTGGAGCTCGACGTACTTGCCGACGATCGCGACCTCGACCGGCGGCGATGGCCGCTGGAGCTTCTGGACCATCTCGCGCCAGTCAGCGAGGTTGCCGCGGTCCGGCGCATCGATACCGAAGTGGTCGAGGACGAAGTCGCCGAGGCCGCGCTCATCGAGGAACAGCGGGACTTCGTAGATCGAGCGGACCGTCTCTAGAGGAATAACGGCGCGCGGGGCGACGTCACAGAAGAGCGCGATCTTGTCGCAGATCTCGCGCGGCACCGGGTAGTCGCTGCGGGCGATGATGACGTCGGGCTGGATGCCGAGGGAACGGAGTTCGCGGACCGAGTGCTGGGTAGGCTTCGTCTTCAGCTCGCCGGTCGCGCCGACGTGCGGCAGGAAGGTGACGTGGACGCTGAGGACGTTTTCGCGGGGCTCGTCGTGCCGGAGCTGGCGGATAGCTTCGATGAAGTGCATCGCTTCGATGTCGCCGACGGTGCCGCCCACTTCGCAGATCAGCACATCGCAATCGACCTCTTCGGTGACAGCGCGGATGCGGGCCTTGATCTCGTTCGTGAGGTGGGGGACAGCCTGGATGGTGCCACCGAGGTAATCGCCGCGGCGTTCGCGCTCGAGGACGGCGCGGTAGATCTGGCCGCTCGTGACGGATGAGGCGGCGGTCAGGTCCTGGTCGAGGAAGCGCTCGTAGTGGCCGAGGTCGAGGTCGGTTTCGGCGCCGTCAGTGGTAACGAAGACCTCGCCGTGCTGGTAGGGCGACATCGTGCCCGGATCGACGTTGAGGTACGGGTCGAGCTTCTGGATGGAGACGGAAACGCCGCGGGACTTGAGGATTCGGCCGAGACTGGCGGTGGTGATGCCCTTCCCAACGGAAGAGACCACGCCACCGGTGACAAATACGAACTTCGGCATAGTCTCCCACTGGCCGGTGCTTAATCGATGCTAGGCGGGCACCGTCAGCGAGTCAACGAACATCCCTGTTAATTCACGGTGGCGGGGTCATTACGGCCAGAGCGAAGTCCGGGTTTAGAAGTGCTGCCATCGCGCTAGGCGGACGGTGCATTTGCACGACGAATTAGTGTCGGTTAATCTCCTTACGAAGCCAGTGCGTCGAAGCACTGGCAGTACTTCTGAGGGGTTTCTATGTACCGATTAAACCGGCGTGCGCTGATGCTCGCGCCAGCACTTGTACTCACCCTGGCCATGGGCGCCGCCTGCGGGGGTGATGATGACGACGAGGCGCCGACGCCGTCCGCATCGAATACTGCGTCCGCGGGCGCGACGGCCACCGGCGAGCCGACCGACGAGGCTTCGGGCAGTATCACGCTCTACTCGGGACGGAACGAAGCACTCGTTGGTCCGCTCATCGAGATGTTCGAAGAGGAGACTGGTATCGACGTCGAAGTCCGGTACGCCGGCACGACCGAGCTCGCCACGCTTCTCCTGGAAGAGGGCGACGCCTCCCCGGCCGACGTCTTCCTCGCGCAGGATGCCGGCGCGCTTGGTGCGGTGAGCGCCGAGGATCTCTTCGAGGAGCTGCCGGAGGGCGTGCTCGATCTAGTCGGCGACGCGTACAGGGCCGCCGACGGCACATGGGTCGGCGTCTCGGGACGCGCCCGCGTAATCGTCTACAACCCTGACAGCGTCCCGGAGGCAGACCTGCCGGATTCGGTCATGGAGCTGACGGACCCCGCGTGGAGCGGGCAGGTCGGCTGGGCGCCTACGAACGCTTCGTTCCATACGTTCGTCACGCTCCTGCGCGAACTCGAAGGCGACGATGCCGCCGAGGAATGGCTCGCAGACATGAAGGCTAACGGCGCAAAGGACTACGCGAGCAACGGAGCAATCGTCACCGCGGTAGCGGCGGGCGAGATCAAGCTCGGGCTCGTGAACCACTACTACCTGTGGGGGTTCGTCCGGGACCAGGGCGAGGGCTTCAAGGCGCGGAACCACTTCACCAAGCCGGGTGACCCCGGCAGCTTCGTCAATGTTGCCGGCGCCGGTGTGCTCGCAGGGTCGGACAATATGTCCGCGGCGATGGCGCTGCTCGAGTACATGCTGAGCGATGAGGGCCAGACCTACTTCGCGGAGCAGACGTTCGAGTATCCTCTCGTGGAAGGCATCGACGCTGACCCACGCTTCCCCCCGCTCGATGAGCTGGAGCCGCCCGAGATCGACCTCTCGGAGCTGGCAGACCTGGAGGGCACCCTGGAACTTCTCCGCAGCGCCGGGATCCTCCAATAAACCCGTGACCATGCGCTCTCGTGGAGAGCGTGCGCGCGCAGCCCCGGTTTACCTCTGGGTACCGGGGCTGCTTGCCGTTGTCGCGACACTCATCCCGCTCTGGTACCTCTGGGTGCGGGCGACCGAAGATGGCTGGGAGGCGTGGGAACGCGAACTCTCGCGCTCGGTCGGGCATCTCCTTGCGAACAGTGTGGAACTCGCGCTCGTGGCCGGGGCGGCATCGGTCGCGGTAGCGCTGCCGGCGGCGTGGCTGACGACGCGCACGGACCTGCCGTTCCGGAAAGCCTGGTCGGTGCTGCTCGCGCTGCCGCTGGCGATCCCGTCGTACCTGCTGGCAATGACGGTGGTGGCAGCGCTCGGCCCGCGCGGGATCGTGCAGGGGTGGCTCGAACCACTGGGAGTCGAGCGCTTGCCCGAGATCTATGGATTCCCGGGGGCGGCCCTGACGCTGACCGCGGCGAGCTTCCCGTACGTCTTCCTCGTGCTGCGGGCGGCGCTTCGCAGCGTGGACCCGGCGGAGGAGGAAGCGTCGCGGTCGCTCGGCGTTGGCCCGTGGCGGACGTTCTTCGTGGTCGTGTTCCCCGCCCTGATCCCCGCGATCGCGGCGGCGCTGCTGCTCGTCGTCCTGTACATCCTGTCCGACTTCGGGGCCGTGCAGCTCCTGCGTTATGACACGTTCACGCGGGCGATCTTCGTGCGATACGGGACGTCGTTCGACCGCACGGGCGCCGCGATCCTGGGCGTCATCCTTGCCGGGATTTCTCTGCTCGTGCTCGCCGCGGAGGCGTTCGCGCGACAGCGTTACCAGCGGCGGCTTGCCGCACGGAAGCTCGCCCCGCCGCGTCCGATCCCGCTCGGGCGGTGGCGCTGGGTCGCGATGGCGTTCCTGGCGTTCGTGGTGCTGGTATCGCTCGTCATGCCGGTCGGGGTGCTGGTCTACTGGCTGATCCGGGGGTGGCGCGCCGGCACCGACTTCCCGCCAATCTGGGAGGCGACCCGCCACTCGGTCACGATCGCGGCAGGCGGTGCGCTGGTGACGGTGATCGTCGCCCTGCCGATCGCCATTCTCGCGGCGCGATTCGGCGGCCTTGCGGCGCGGGGGATCGAGCAGGCGGCGTTCCTGACGCACGCGCTGCCGGGGCTGGTTGTCGCGCTTTCGCTGGTGTTCTTCGGCATCCGCTATGCGCGGGACCTCTACCAGACGATCTGGATGCTGATGTTCGCCTACGTGATCCTGTTCCTGCCGAACGCCCTCGCCGCGATGCGGTCGCCGCTGATGCGCCAGAGCCCGCGGTTGGAGGAAGCGGGCGCGAGCCTCGGGCGGAGTCCATTGCGTGTCCTGCTGACGGTGACGCTGCCGATCGCGCGCCCCGGTGCGCTGGCAGCGTTCGCGCTGGTGTTCCTCACGATCCTGAAAGAGCTGCCGGCCACGCTCCTGCTCAGCCCGACCGGCTATTCGACGCTGCCCGGCGTCATCTGGGCACAGAGTTCCGATGCGCTCTATGGCTCCGCGGCGCTGCCCGGGCTCGTGCTCCTCGGGGTCGCGGCGATCCCGATCACGCTGCTGATGTGGCACGGCGATGTGGACGCGGCGGCGAGCTAGCGATGGGATCGCGGACTATTCGAAACGAACCTTTGAACGAGCTATGCTATAAGGCCCCATAGGACGGAGGAGACACCACATGGCACTCGAAACGGAACGGCGTAAGTTCGACGAGCTGCATGCCGAGCTGGTGAGAAACCACGAGGGCCAATTCGCCTTGCTCCACGACAGCGAACTCGAAGGGACTTTCACGACGTTCGCCGAGGCGTACGAAGCGGGAGTCCGTGCTCACGGAACTGGGGCGTTCATGGTCCGACAGATCACACACAATGAGCAGCACGTCCTCCTGCCCGCACTGAATGCGGGCGTGATCTTCGTCCGGTAAATGCCAACCACCATCTACAACCACTTTATGACTCAGGGCGGCCAGCCCCTTCCGTTACATCCGGACGGGCTGGTCATCGCCGGCGCATACTTTCCGATCGAGATCCACCCGCCGCAAGCACTCGCGGATACGCTCACCCAGTCGGGCCAACCGCTTCCGCCGGCGCAAGTTGGCCTCGCGATCATCGACACCGGTGCGACGATGACAGCCGTTCACGAACCAAGTCTCGTGGCGCTTGGCCTGCAGCCTGTCAACACCGTCCAGATGGGCACCGCGAATGGGCAGGTTACCCAGAACGTTTACGCTGCTCGGATCTTCTTCCCGACCACCGGTTGGAACCTTGAGTTACAGCAGGTAGTCGGCTCGAACCTTGCGGGCCAGATCATCCCCCTCAATCCTCCCCAACCCATGATCTGCCTGTTGGGCCGGAACACCCTGAGGGGTTGGGTGCTGACGTGGAACGGCCCTGGAGGATTCTGGACGGTTTCAGTGGCGCTTTAGGGCGGCCGGAGGCACCTGATGCGGATTGAGTACGACTCGCAGAACGACCTGCTCTACCTCCGACTCGACCCGCGACCGCAGGACGTTGTGAACCGCGAAGTGGGCGAGGATATCGTCCTCGATATGGGCGCGGATGGCCGAATCGTCGGGATCGAGATTCTCGACGCGTCCGAGCACGTGGACCTCGCCGCGCTGCTCCCGATCGAAGTCGCGCCCGCTCGCTAAACGCCCGGCCCTCCCTAACCCTCCACCATTAACCTTTGCCAACGCCCGGCGTTATCTCTAGTACAAAGGCAGATGGCTGCCTATCCTCGAAAGGAGGACGCTCGGACGATCTGACGCACCGGCGCGGCCCAGGGGGTTCGGTTGGCGCATACCCCGGTAGACCAGGCCACGCCTGAATTCGACGAACGTGCAGTCGTCGATGCCGCCCGCATGGGCGACCAGGGCGCGGTTGGGCAGCTTTATGAACACTACCTGCCCAAGGTGTACCGATACGCGGCAGCACGGCTCGGGCCCGGAGAGGATGCCGAAGATGTCACGGAAGAGATCTTCTTCCGGGTTATCGATGGCCTCGACCGGTTCGCCTGGCGAGATGTGCCCTTCGGGGCGTGGCTCTTCAGGATCGCGCGGAACGAAGTCGTTTCGTATGTCAGAAAGCAGCGCACCCGTGGCGGGGCGGAGCAGCTTTCGGAGGCAATACCGGACAGCAGTCCGGACCACGTTGATGTTGTCGAGGCGCAAATGACCCTGGAGGTCATCCGCGAAGCCGCGGAACGGTTGCCCGAAGCCCAACGCCAGGTGATTGCCCTTCGGTTCGGAGCTGGCCTCTCAGTCGCCGAGACGGCGAAGTCGCTGAACAAGTCCGAGAACAACGTCAAAGTGCTCCAGCACAAAGCCATCGCCCGATTACAGAAAATGGTACGTCGAGACTAATGCGGTTCTTCGAATCCCAACCCACTCGCGAAGACGAGATCCTCGCCGAAGCTCTCGGGCTGCTCGACGATGGGCTCGACGCGGCCTTCGTCGCGGGGCTCTACCCGGAGGACGAAGAGTGGCTCGCGCCGATGCTCGGCGTGACAACGATCATCGGCGAAACGTACGACGCCGAGCCGAGTTACTACTTCGAAGCATCGCTGAAGGCGAAGGTCCTCGCGGCCTCGCGCGATCGGACCGCCCAGGCTCCCGTACCCGGATTCTTCAACACGTTCCGGTCGGCCGCTGCTGGCGCGACCGTGATGGCAGGAGCCGCGCTGTTCGGCGTGCTCACGCTCGGATTCGTCACGGCCGACCAGTCCGTGCCGGGCGATTGGAACTACACCTTCAAGCTAGCCGGCGAGCAGTTCCGTTACAGCCTTTCGCAGGGTGAGGGCCGGATCGACCTCCAGATCGAATTCACCGAAAACCGCGTCGCTGAGATCAACAAGAAGCTGGAAGCGGGCGGGGCTGTCTCCCCGGGCGATATCGCGAAGGTTGAGCGCGAAGCCCGCGAACTCGCCGCGCGCCTGAACAGCTCGACCGCTGTCGATGATGGCGCTCGCCGCGCGCGCCTGACCGAACTCGGCGAGCGCAGCACGACCGTCCTTTCGGCGGCGAAGGACCTCGGCATCGAGCTCGAGTCGCCGGTCGACAGCGCCATCCTCCGGGTAAACGAAGCGGTTGTTGCGGGGTCGGGCGGGACGAGCCTCCTGCCCGACCCAACGGCGACTCCGACGGCTACCGTGACGGTCGAACCGACGGAAACGCCGGCACCTGAGCCGACCGCCACGGCGACGCCAGAGCCAACCGAAACGCCGGAACCCACCGCTACCCCAGGGCCGCCGACGGAGACGCCAACGCCGGAGCCCACACCGGAAGCCGAAGCGACCGCCGAGCCCCTCGAAACCGACGACAACGAGTTCGCGCAGGAATAGGCGCGCGCGCTTTACCGGCGGTTTGATCGGGCGAGTTCCCCTTACTACCCTCGAAAGACCGCGTCCCCTGGAGGCCTCATGCGTCCCTTTCTGATTGCCGCTGCGTCTGCGGCGCTCCTGTTCGGCGTTGCCTGTGGCGGCGATGACGACGCGCCCGAAGACGGCGCTACCCCCGGCGCGAGCGATTTCACTCCGGAGGCGACCGGAACCGCAGACCCGAACGGGGCTCCCACGCAGCTCCCGACGCGGCCGGCAGCGACTCCCGTGCCGCAAACCGAGACGACGATCTCGATCCGGACGCCAGACAAGACGCGCGCCGACCTGAGCCCGGACGAGTTCCGTGCGCTACCCATGACGACCGTTGACGGATTCGACGAAGAGGGCGTGACGCTTGAAACGATCGCCGCCCAGGTGAACTTCACCGGCGATACGGTGATCACCTTCCGTGGGTACCGCGAGGGCGCAGGGACGTTCCAGTTCGCGGTGGGCCAGTTCTCAGAAATCGCCCCAAACACCATCCTCTACCTCACTCCCGAAGGGCATGTTGCACTGAAGAGCGGCGGCATCGAGGAAGCGATGTGGCTGACCGTGGTCGACCGGATCACGTTCGAGTAGACGGGGCCAGCCGCGCATCTCGTCGATAGCCGCGGGCAGGAAGACTGACGCCGCAAACGCCCATGCTTCGTCGTCTTCGGGGACGAGACCGTGCATCACGCGGCCGCGGAGGACCGCGCTGGCGAGGGCAACGTCGGCGTCGACCGGCTCGGGGCCAAGTGACGCGAGCAGGCGGCCGACCGCGGCCAGCGCCTGCCCTTGCGGCGGCTCGATGGTCTTGTCGAGCACACCATCGATGACCCACCAGCTGAAGGCGTGGAGCTCACGGGGCGGTACCCCGGCCGGTCGGTTGGATGATTGCGCCGATTCCGACTTCGGACGAGATGAGCGCGGGGGGCCGTGGTGAGGACAGGGGCCGGACTTCCATCCACAGGGTTGTCCGCTCAGTGAAGGCTTACCGCAGATCGCCATGCCACTGGTGTATCGCCCGGCGGGCGGGCTGCCGAGTGGCCCGCGTCACTCGAATGTAACGGTCCCAGCGGCGGTCATGTAGACCCAGTAGACCTGGAGTTCGAGCAGGCCCTCGAACCCGTTGAGGCTGCGTGGGACTTCCGGGAGGTGGCTGGACCACGTGCCGGTATTGTTGTCGTAGCGCATGACGACGCCGAACAGTCCCGCGACCTCGCCCAGGGCATCGTCGACCTGCGCGCTCTCCCCGGTGTAGAGGAAGTTGTTCCAGCCGGGCTGGAGGTCAACGGTCCGGGACGTGCGGTCGGGCAGGTTCGGATTCGTGTAGGCGAAGTTCGATGCGGCCGTAGCGTCGACCCAGTAGGCGTCGAAGCGGGTGACGACGGGCCAGGTGTTGGCGTAGGCGGGGACGCCACCCGTGTAGGAGTCGTACTGGCCGCCGCCGGGGAGTGATGGGTCGGGCTCCCAGCTAAACGCCGTCGTCCAGCCAGCCGGGAGATAGCTGAAAGCGGCGGGCAGCGAGCCGGACGGTCCGAGGTGGGCGACGTTGTTCCAGCCGGGCTGGAGCGACTGGACGACAAGCTGCCCCGGTGGCGGTGAGACGCTGCTGACCTCGGCATTGAAGATCAGCTGGGCGTTGCGGGCGCCCCAGGGGATAGCGGGCTTCGCTTCGGAGCCGTTCACGAAAAGCGCGACATCGCGTCCGAGCGCCCCGCAGCCTGCCTTCTCGCCGTCCGGCTGGATACGGAGCGAGAAGGTCGCGACACCGTTGATGCTGGTCACGGTCGTGGCGCCGCAGGTGGTGTTGTTGATCACGGCCGCGACGACCGCACCGTTCGCCACGTCCTTCCAGTTGTGAAGTGCTACCCCGGTGAGGTTCGCGGGCACGCGGTTCAGGGCTCCGCCGGCGTTGAGGATGCCCGCACCGGCCCAGTTCGACGGGCCCGCCGGGGCCGGGCTCGCGGAGTTCCGGATGATCGCGATCATCTCCGCTGGGGTGAGATTCGGATTGCGGGATTTGAGGAGAGCGAAGGCGCCGGAGACGATCGGGGTGGCGAAGCTGGTGCCGGTCTCCGAGCCGTAGGCCTGTGCCAGGGTCGGCGCCATGGCCGTGCGGACCGTCCCCGCGATGTTGTAGCCGGGCGCTGCGATCGTGACCTGGGGGCCGTAGTTACTGAACGGCGCGTGCTTGTTCCCATCACGGTTGTCCGCGGCGGCAACGGCGACGACGTTCGGGTAGGCGGGCTGGCCGGCATAAGCTGCGGGGAATCCGACCCCGGGGTTCGCGCCCGAGTGATTCCCCGCCGCGGCGACGATAACCACGCCAGCAGCCCGGGCGGCGGTGATGGCGTCGCGGAGGGCCTGGATGTCGTCACTCGCGCTCTGGCTCGCGAGGCTGAGGTTGATGACGTCGGCGCCCATCGCCGTCGCGTAGACGATCGCGCGGGCGACATCGAACATGCTGCCGGTCGGGGGCGTCCCAAGGGGACCGCAGTCCAGCACCTTCACGGACATGAGGCGGGCGCCCCAGGCGACGCCGGTGACGCCGATCCCGTTGTTCCCGCGTGCGCCGGCGATGCCCGCGGCAAGGGTCCCGTGCGAATGGCTCGCCTGACCGGCGGCGCCGTGATCGTCCGCGACGAAACCATCGGCAGTGGGGCCGGAGTAGCCGCAGATCTGGTTCGAGTTCACGAAACGGCAGCCGTTCACGTCGTCCACGCAGCCGTTGCCGTCGTTGTCGACCCCGTCGCCCGGCACTTCTGCCGGGTTGACCCAGCTCGCGCCCTGCAAGTCCGGGTGGCCGGCGTCGATGCCGGTGTCGATGATGGCGATGATCACATCCGCGGTGCCGCTCGTGTTGTCCCATGCGTCTTCGACGTTGAGCGCATCGAGGTAGGACGCCTGCGCCGAGGCGTAGAACGTGTCGTTCGGCACGACGGCCGCTTCAACCGGGATATCGAGCTCAGCGGAGATGACGCCGGGGAGCTGCTGTAATTCGCCGAGGTACTCGCGGGGGTCGACGCCATCGGGGACGGCGACGCGGGTATAGCCGAGCGACCCGAGGTCCAGGACCCCTGACGTCGGATCGCCGTGCTCGAGTTTGAGGATGACGTGCGCCTGCGGTTCGGGGAGCGTCACAGGCTCCTGGGCGCGGGCTCCCGCGGGGAGTAGCGCAAGCAGCAGCACGAAACTGATGAGCGCCACCGGCATCACAAGGAAACGTCGCATGTCTACCGCCCCGGGGATGGCCCCCTGGTGGCGAGGGAGCCAGCCTTCTGCTCGCGAGTCTATACCGGCCTCAGGCGGACGGCCAAACGGGGTCAGGGCGCCGGAGTCGGCGGGACGATGATCCCGCCCGGCGGGGTCGGCGGCACCGCGTCCCGCGTGCCGAGGACCTTCTCATCGATGATGGAAGCGAGCTGCTCGACGTACTCGTCCTTCATGTAGGGTGCGGCGCCGCGCGTCTGCACGACGGCGACCATGTTTCCGCGCCGAAAGATGTACGTGTGGTAGACCGCGTCGACTTCGGAGTTCGTGACCTTGCCCCTGACGAGCTTGAGTGCCGCCCACTCGTTCCCGTTCGCATCGAGGCCATCGAGGTACTCCGCACCCTCCGCTTCGGCACGCGTGATGACGAAGTGCTCGAAGGCCGTGTGCGCGTGCTCGATGGTGTCGAAGAGGTGGAGCTCGACGTCAATATAGAACTCACCGCGGAGGACGCCGGCAACGAGGCCCGTGGGGTTGAAGCCCGTGATGTAGCCGCCCTGGTAGCCCCACGCGGCGAGCTTTTCCTTCGCCTCATCGGGAGTATCGAAGAAGCCGAAGGCCTGGTAGTCACCCGAGCCGCGGGCGAAGGTGTGGTCGCTATCGGTGGTGTGCGTGCCCGCGAGATCAGCCTGGACAATCGAGAAGGCGGACGGATCGGACCCGCGGACGAGGCCCTCCTGGGCGGAAGTCACGCTGGTCGCACGGGTGCCGGGGATCGATCCCCCGTCGGGCGACTGGACGAAGTCCGGGTCATCGCCGGGATCGGTGTCGTCACCGCCGCAGGCCGCCGTGGCGAGGAGCCCGGCAAGGAGGGCGGCAGCGAGAAGTGCCCGGCGGCTCATGGCGTCGGGGTCGAGGTCGGCCCAACGGCCGGGATCTCGCCGAGGGCGCGCTGGTCGACCACCACGGCGAGCGTGCGTGAGCTATCAGCGTTCACGAGCGTCGCGGCGCCGTAGACCTTCAC
>JBPPMX010000255.1:0-14517 GCA_051306275.1 Tepidiformaceae bacterium | reverse complement strand
TTCGCCCAGGCGCTCGGCGATAAAGCTGGCCTTGTCCGCGCCGGCTCCGCCTACATGCCGCTCGACGAGGCCCTCGCCTTCGCCGCCGTAGACCTGAGCGGACGCCCCTACGCAGTGCTCGACCTCAAGCTACTCGGCCGCGAGGTCGGCGGCATGCCCCCCGACCTGCTCGCCCACTTCCTCGAAGCCTTTGCCTTCGCCGCGAAGCTCAATTTCCACATCCGCACGCTCGCGGGCGTGAACGACCACCACAAGATCGAGGCGTGCTTCAAGGCGCTCGCCCGCGCACTCGACGCAGCCTGCCGGGTCGACCCTCGCCGCGCTGGCGACATCCCCAGCACGAAGGGCGTCATCTAGCGTTTGACATGCGCTCCGGCGGGCCGGACGATCTCCGCCGATGACCACCCCGGCGAGCGCCCTCCATCTCCGCGAACACATCCGCGCTGTCCTCTCGACGTACGTCCCATCCACCATCGACGAGGTCGAAGGGCGCTGGAACGCGGCAGTTCTCGTCCTGATCTACGAGCACGACGGCGTCCCCCACATCGTGTTCCAGAAGCGCACTGACAAAGTCGAGGCCCATAAGGGCCAGATCAGTTTCCCCGGCGGCGGCGCTGATCCCGAAGACGCCGACCTCATCCAGACGGCCCTCCGCGAAACACACGAAGAGATCGGTGTCGCCCCGCACCACATCGATGTCCTCGGCCGCCTCGACGACATGGTCACCATCAGCAACTTCCGCGTGACGCCCTACGTTGGCTGGCTATCTCACTACCCCTACGGCTGGACCTTCTCTGAGCACGAAGTCGACTACCTCCTCGAGGTCCCGATTCCCCATCTCCGCTCCGACGAGGGCTTCGTGGCCGACAAACGCGTGATCAACGGCGAGACCCGCGTCATGCCTGCCTACCGCTGGGGTGACGACCTCATCTGGGGCGCCACCGCCCACATGCTCCGGCGCTTCCTCGACCTCACCGCCCACCCCGAATGACATGCGCCTGATCCTCATCCGCCACGGTCAATCCGAAGGGAATGCTGCGTCCGTTGTCCAGGGGCGGAAGGACTTCTCGCTGAGCGAGCTCGGCCGGCGCCAGGCTCACCTCACCGCCGAACGCATCGCAGGCATCGAAGTCGCCCGCGTGGTGTCCAGCCCGCTCCTCCGCGCGGCCGAAACCGCAACGATAATCGCCGGGAGGCTCGGCATGGACTGGGAGCCCTCGACCGACCTGCTCGAGTACGACGTCGGAGATGTCGCCGGGCTGACCGGCGCCGAGATCCGTGAACGCTTCCCCGAGGTCATGGCCCAGTACGCGGCGGGCAAACGTCCCGCGTTCCCCGGTTCCGAGTCGCGCGAAACCTTCTATGCGCGGCTCGTCGGGTTCCTCGCCGCAACCCGCGAACACGACGGCTCGACCGTCGCGGTCGCTCACGGTGGGGTCATCGGCGCACTCTGCTATGCGGCGCTCAGCGTCGACTACACGCGGCCCGGCATCTTCCAGTCCGCCAACTGTTCCCTCACGGAGATTACGCTCGACCGTGGTGGCCGCTACGTCCTCGCGCGCCACAACGACACCTGCCACCTGCGTGCCCTTACCCTCAGCGCCTAGCCCATGACCATGTTTATCCAGCCGTTCACGGCGACGAACAGGAACCCGCGCCCCTCGCGCGGCCTGAACACCACTTCCACGCCCGGGATGATCTCCACCTCGCCGACGTTCTTGAGGACCCAGGCATGGTCGCCAGTGCTTGTCACATCCACCCGCGAGAGCGAGGGCCACACGATCAGCCGCACGCCATCCGCGCGCCCTGTGAGCGTCAGCCGGTAGACCGGTGTCCCGTCGGGTGTATACGGCTCGACTGCGGGCGCTACTCCGAATAGCTGCCCGATAGCCTGCGTCGCGACCTCGTCGAGCGCCGGGAAGGTCGCTCGACCCTCCACGCGTCCTAAAGCTTCCCCTGCTTGTTCATCGCCTCAAGGATCATGTTCGCGATGAGCTTCGCGTGTGGATACGGCTTCCAGCCTTCGGGTGTGTTGTAGTACCGCGTCCCGGCCTGGTACTCATCCGGCTCGCGGTCGCCGTACTCAACGTCCATCCCCTCGATGCGAATGCTGGGCGAACCGAGGAACTTCTTGTTCTTCGCGTCCTCCATCCCATCGACTTCGGTGTACGTGATGTCTGCTTGAACGCCGGTGGCCTCGATCGCTTGCCGGAGCGCCTCTTCTGCAACGTCAGTTCGCCCGGTCTGGCGGGCATACAGGAATTCAATCTTCATTCGGACGCGCCTCCCCCTCGGTGAAGCCGCGCAGTTGCGCGAGCCGTTCCGCCACCCGTTCTTCAAATCCCAGGTGGCCCGGCTGGTAATACTGGGGCTGGCCCATTGTTTCAGGCAAGTACCGCTCGCCCCGCGCGAAGTGGTCCGGCTCGTCGTGGGCGTAGCGGTAGCCGGCACCATAGCCCATGTTGCGCATCAGGCCCGTAGCTGCGTTCCGAAGATGGAGCGGAACCGGCAGGTGCGTGGTTATCGAAGCAGCCTCCTTCGCGCGAAGGTACCCTGCGTACGCGCTGTTGCTCTTGGGAGCGGTCGCGAGGTACACACAGCACTCCGCCATCGGCAGCGCGCCCTCCGGCATCCCGATGAAGTGCACCGCCTGCTGGCAGGCAACGGCCACCGCGAGCGCCTGAGGGTCCGCCATCCCGACATCCTCCGCCGCCGAGATCACCATCCGCCGCACGATGAACAGCGGGTCCTCGCCCGCCTCGATCATTCGCGCCAGCCAGTAGAGCGCCGCATCGGGGTCCGACCCGCGAATCGACTTGATGAGCGCCGAGACGGTGTCGTAGTGGTAGTCGCCCTGCCGGTCGTAGTACGGTCGCCGGTCCTGCAGCGCCGCCTGGACATCCGCCACCTCGATCGTGTTCGAACCGCGCCCTCCAGCCACCGACGATGCGATCTCAAGCGTTGTGAGCGCCGCGCGGCCATCGCCCGCTGCCCCGGAGACGAGCGCCGCCCGCGCCTCCGCGGCGAGTGCCAGACCGCTGCCACCCAGCCCCCGTTCGCCGTCCGCCACCGCCCGATCCACCATCTCGCCAACGGCCTCGTCCTCCAGCCCCAGCAGCCGGATCACCCGCACCCGGCTCAATAGCGGCGCCACAACCTCGAACGACGGGTTCTCCGTCGTCGCCCCGATGAGCGTGACCGTCCCATCCTCGACGTGGGGCAGGATGACGTCCTGCTGCGCCTTGTTGAACCGGTGGATTTCGTCGATGAACAGAAGCGTCCGGATCCCGCCGAGCCGCCGTGCTTTCGCTTCGTCGACCACCCGCCGCAGATCTGCGACCCCCGACGAGACAGCCGATACCGTCACGAAATGCGCGTTCGACGACCGCGCCAGCAAACCTGCCAGCGTCGTCTTTCCGCAGCCCGGTGGTCCCCACAGGATGACCGACGGCACCCTCCCGGAATCCGCGGCCGATCGCAGCATCGTTCCCGGCCCAACCGCCGCCTCCTGTCCGGCGAACTCGTCGAGCGTCCGAGGGCGCATCCGCGCGGCAAGGGGCGCACCCATGTCGATGCTGTCGTCCGCGAGTTCGAACGCCGATTGCGCTGCCGGGCCCTTTCGGGTTGCCATCGCTATCCCGCCAGCACCGCGACCGTTACACCGTCGCCGCCTTCGTTCGGCTGCGCCGATTCGTATCGGCGAACCAGCGGGTGTGACGCCATTGCCTCGCGGATCGCACCGCGCAGCGCTCCCGTGCCCTTTCCATGGATGATCCGCACGAACGGCAGCCCCGCCCGGAACGCATCGTCGATGTACACCTCAAACTTGCCCAGCGCCTCCTCGGCCCGCTGTCCGCGCAGGTCCAGCTCCATCCCCACATCCGGTCCCTGGGGTACCGACACGGCGATCTGCCCCGTGCGCACTCCGGACGGCGCTTCGACGCGCTCTATCCGCTCGACCCCGACCTTCATCCGCAGCCCGCCGAACTGCACCTCGACCTTCCCGTCTTCGCCCACCTCACCCAGCGCTTCGCCCTGCTGGGGGATGTCGCGTACGGTGACGCGCGCCCCCGGCACAATCGCCGAAGCCGAGGCTGCCGCCGTTCGGACCTCGCTCCGTTGCGGCTTCGCCCGCACCCGCAGCCGCTCGAGATTCTCATCCATCGAACGCAGCGTGTCCTCGGCCACCGACGGGTCGAAGTCCCGCCGCGCCATCCGCCGCCGAAGCGCCTCAAGCTCGCGCCGAATCGCCCCAAGCTCGTCCTCAGCCTCTCGGCGCGTTTCGCTGATGATTCCCGCGCGTTCCCGCTCTACCTCATCGCGCCGTCGCGCCAGCGCCAGCCGGATCTCTTCCGCCTCGCCGCGGGCCAGCTCCTCTGCCCTCCGCGCGTCGCCCGCACCTTCGCGCTCCTCACGGATCTCCGCGAGGAGCGTCTCAAGCTCGAAGTGTTCCGGCGAAACCTGTGCTCGGGCTCGCGTCAGCACGGCCTCCGAGAGCCCCAGCCGCTGGGCGATCGCGATCGCGTTCGACTGGCCGGGCAGGCCGATCGTCAGGTGATATGTCGGGCTCAGCGATTCAAGGTTGAACTCCACCGAGGCGTTCCGCAGACGAGGGTCGTTGTGGGCGAATACCTTCAGTTCGCTGTGGTGCGTGGTCGCCACCACCGTGCACCCGCTCTCCAGCAGCTCCTCGACGATTCCGCGGGCGAGGGCTGAGCCCTCGGTAGGGTCGGTGCCAGCCCCGAGTTCGTCGAGAAGTACGAGTGTCCCCGGCCGGGCGCGCTCCAGGATCCCGGTCACCGTCCGCATATGCGATGAGAACGTCGAAAGCGACTGCTCGATCGACTGCTCGTCGCCGATATCCGCGAACACCTGCTCGAACACAACGATCCGGCTGCCCTCCTCGCACGGTACCGGGATGCCGGCCTGTGCCATCAGCGTCACGAGTCCCAGCGTTTTCAGCGCGACAGTCTTCCCGCCGGTGTTCGGCCCCGTGATAAGCAGCCCGGGCACCTCCCCGCCGACATCGATATCGATCGGCACGACAGGCCCGCGCAGAAGGGGATGGCGCGCACGCACGAGCCGCGCCGTCCCGTTCGGCCGGAGCCAGCTCTCCGCGTCTCCCGCCGGCGGGATCTCAGCCTTGAGGCGATTCCCCAGCCGTACCTTCGCCGAGATCAGGTCGAGCTCAGCGAGCGCGTCGATCGCCGCCGTCGCTTCCGCCTCCCGTGCTCCGAGAATCCCCGCCAGCCGCTGCAGGATCCGCCGGACCTCGCGCTCTTCCGCGAGTTCAAGCTCCCGCACCTGGTTGCCGGCCTCCACGACCCCAGCCGGCTCGATGAACACACTCGCCCCGCTCGACGACACGTCATGAACGATTCCCGCCATCCGCCCCCGGAAATCCGCCTTGATCGGGATAACCTTCCGCCCGTTCCGCTCCACGATGATTGGTTCCTGGGCGATGTCCCGGCGTATCGCATCCGAAAGCGCCGCCTGTGCTCGTTGTTCCAGCCGGTCGCGCGCCTGCCGCAGCTCTCGTCGAACCGTCCCGAGCTGGTCACTCGCGCTGTCCGCGACTTCCCCCCGCGCGTCGATAGCGGTCTCGACGGCGTCAGTGAACGGCCGCAGGTCGCCAATCCCGTCCGCGATCCGCGCCAGGCCCGGCACCCGTCCGCCCACACGCTCGACGACGTTTCGCGCCCGCGCGCTGGTCCGCAGCGTCTGTGCCGCCTCCACGAGATCCCCCGGCTCAATCGCCTGGCCGATGCTCGCGGCGTGGATCGTCGCCCGGATATCCCGCGCCCCCGCGAACGGGATGTCGATCCCCATCCTGTCTAGCGTGCGCATTTCCGCTGTCAGCCGCTGGAGCGCCTGCACCGCGCCAAAGCTCGTCTCCGGACGCAACGCCAGCGCGAGTTCGCGACCCCCGCTGAACGACGCTTCAGAGGCAAGGTTCTGGAGCACCTTGTCGAACTCGAGTACCCGGAGCGCATGCTCATCCACGTGACCAAGGGTACCCCTACCCTCGTTCACGCGGCCAGACGCCCGGTGGCAAAGCGTTTCGAGCGCGTAACGGGGTCTTCATGCGCGGGAAACCGCCGCGTAATGGCGCAATGGCACTATCACATCAACCGAGCGGCGAAGTGCTTCGCACCCGTCATCGGGATCTCAAGGCAGTCAGTCCCCGATCCCCTCCAGGGCTGGCTGCTTCCGGCGGGCCGCCTTGCTGTCCCGGCGGCCCGCCGGAGCCCCTTCCATAGGGCCAGCGCCCCGCGCAGGTGCCCAATGTCCCTCCCCAACCTTCCCCGGCTCCGCCTCATCGACATCATCCGGATGGATCCGCGCGTCATTGTCGCACTGGCGGATCTCGGCATCTCGCCCCGATATCTCTACTGGACCCTCGATTCCGCCACCCGCGATCTCGGGCTGAACTTTGATCGCGCCCTCGCCCGGCTCGAGCAGGCTGTCGCTCCGGCGCCCCAGCCGGTCTAAAAAGCTTGTTCGCTCGGAAACCAGGCGTTCATCCGTCTGAAACCCCATGTATGAATTCCGGGCATACGCTCTCCAAGGAGTCCCTCAGGAGCAGCCCCATGCAGAACGAAGACCGCTATCCGAACGACGTGACCGTATACGAAGCCATTCGGACCCACCCGGGTTCGCTGGCCCGCCTCGGCCGGATCGGCCTCACCCGCGACCACTTCGACTACTCGTTGAGCGCCGCCGCCCGCGAACTGCGCGTGCCCGTCGAGCGTCTCACCTCGGTGTTCGCCCCGACCTAGGGGAGACCCCTCGCACAAGGCCTAGTGTCGCCGCATGGGTGCTTCGCCCAGGAGCGGAGTGACGACGAGGCTAAAACAGATGTCGCAGATCCCGTGGCTGATCCCCGTGTTTCCAGCTTCGGACTCGTCTATGCTCACCGTCTCGACGGGTACCCAGTGCCCGGGCGTGATCTCCACGGACTTGCAGTAACTGCACATCGTCAGGAGCCGCTCCGGTTGCACTCCGCCGCGAGGCGCGAGTTGGCGCTCCAGCACCGACACTGCTCTCGCCCATCTCTCGACACTCAGCGTTTGCGATGTGTACACAATCCCAACGACCTGATCCCCTGCTCTGAACGGCGCTGCTGACAACCGCATCGATCGCGACTCCTCGGGCCCGGCACAATTGAAGTCATAGGTGACCTCCTGTCGTGCGCCTGAGAGGATGCGGCTACGTACGAGTTCATGCGCGTCGCGCGCCGCCTCCCCCGCGATCAGGCTCCCGAGCGTGCTTCCGATGAGGGCACTTGGGTCGGCGATCTCGGTCCCCCCGTTCTCCGTGGCGAACCGCCCCCAGCCGCGTCCGCCGCAGTGGATCAGCCGGTCATCTGCCCCCGTGACATATACCGTCCCGGGCAGTGCATCGAGGATGGTACGGGCATCGCCTGAGAGATTCATCACTCTATGGTACGGCAGGAGCCGGCCCGCCCGAGATGCCCTAATGCCTGTAAAGCCGGATCGCGACTCCGAATGCCGCCGGTACCGGGCTCAGGCGATTTGCGAGCGCGTCGTGGACTAAAGAGCTACGTAGCCCGCGATGATCTCACCGTCGAGCCATTCTGGCTCCGCCGCGAGGTTTTCGACCAGGCCGCGATACCAGGCATCCTGCTCGGGGTCACTGGCGTTCGCCACGTACTTCGCCTTGGACTCAAAGGTGACGATGAGAAAGAAGCGCGAAGGATCCGCGTCGCTCCGCCGGACCTCGGCGGACACTGCCCCGTCCACTCTCCCCACCCGGTCATTCCACCAGCTATCGCTCTGCGCGAGCAATGCATCCTCGTGTCCCGGCTTCACCCGCAATAGCGCAATCGTCCCGTACATCCGACAACCCTCCTGAATCAGTTCGGCCGAGTGTACGGCGCAACACAGCCGGAGACGAGAAAGCGACCGGCGGTCGCGAGACGGGGGCTTACGTCGGATTTTCCTGTCCCGTGAGCTTGTCGATCTCCTGCCGCAGTGAACGGATCTCGGCGATGAGCTCGTCCTCGGGACCACGCCGTTCACCAAGCCCGAGCAGCCCAACGGCCATGACCGCCGTCACGTACCCCGACACCGCGAGCCCGTAGATCATCACCAGGAGGCCGAGGATCCTGCCCTCAGTCGTGACCGGATACTCCGCGCTTCCGAGCGTCGCGAGCGTCGTCGCAGACCACCAGAGCGCTGACCCCCAGGAGGCGATCGGGGAATCCGCCTCTGCGGATTCAAGTGAGTAGAGTCCGGCCGCGCCAAGGACCAGGACGATCCCCGTCAGACCGAGAACGTACCCGAGGCCTCCGAAACCTGCGACAGACCGCAGCGCCTGCATGCCCCGGTTCGTTCCGGTCACGAGGCGCACAACCCGCAGACTCCGCACCGCGCGGATTGCGCGGGCTGCCCGGAACACCCGGAGCGCGGGTAATGCGACGGAGAGCGCTCCGAGCCAGTTCTTCCGCAAGAAGCGGCGCCTGTCTGAAGCCATGCCCAGGCTAGTGACAAACTCAAAAGCGAACGCGAACCAGATCGCCCACTGCACGAGTTCGGCCCGGCGGGCCCACGAGTCCGGCAAGGTCGCAGCGAGTTCGAGAACCAGCAACGCCAGGAATGCGAACGAGAGCGCCGTAAATAGCACCTCGCTGGCATCGCCTAGCGCCTCGCGCTGATCCGCGTCCAGCCACCGGCTGAGGGGGTGTTGGTTATCTTCGGTCGTCATAGGTTGAGCCTACCAGCCGATCAGTACCCCGTCGGCGACTCGCCTGTCGGGCTCCCACAGCCCATTCCCAAGCTCGTCACGCTCAGATTCGAATTAATGTGTGGTGCCGGGGGTGGGATTCGAACCCACATGCCCTTGCGGGCCGCGGGGTTTAAGCCCGCTGCGTCTGCCATTCCGCCACCCCGGCGATTCGTTCCCGCACGTCATAATGGCGCCGCTTAGGGTCGTCGCGGCGGTCGCAGCAACGCTGGGTCGGTGCCAGGAACGGCGCTCAGTATCGCATCCAAACACGGCTGACCTAGCGACCGATCACCATCCGCACTTTTACGAGGTCACCGAGTTCGATCCCCTCAGCGGTGCGCACCCTCACAGTCACCGGCACGATATGCACGCCGTTCTTCGGCCAGAGCGCGGTCGGCCAGGTGGTGTCCCCGATAGTGACGGTCGCGGGGCTCATCCCCCAGCCGTAGGTGACGCTCGGGGCGAGTTCGCGGATCTCAGCGGCCTCGCGCTCGGGGACGCTCACAAAGTGATGGGGCGCAGGCCCACGCCAGTGCCACATCTCCCCCCTGAACTCGAACTGCATGACAGAAGAATAGGCGGACACCGCGTTCTACACGCGAATGCCGGGCGGGAGCGCGGCAAGGAGCGGACAAGCGCGCTCACCGCCCGGCACTCTGAATTGTCCTCGGCGACACATTCTGTCGCAATAGGGGGGTTCTTGCGTTCTCGCGTTCCCGCCCTCCGAGCCGTCGACCCGTTCCGGGTTAGGCCGCGTCGCGGAGGTAGTTCGCCATCAGTTGAAGCTGGCGAACGCTCTTCCAGCTCAGGTCAGCCCACTGCAGGTGGACCAGGGGATGAATAGAGCCATCGGATTGCCCCACCAGGGTGCATTCAAGCTCACAAAACCGTAGCCGCCATTCGAAGGTGAGCAGCATCACTTCGCCCGGGACGGCGTTCTGCAGCGGGGCGAAGACCTGGACCCCTGCCCCCCCAAGGGACACGTCCACAATCATCGCTTCTTGCCAGTCCTGCGTTGCCGCACGATGAAGCGTCGCCTCGATCCATGCCGGAAAGCGAGGGTCACGGCGTTGTTCTCCGCCATCTGAGCCCGGTGAGAACGCTCCCATCCCTCTAACTATCGGTCGATCCTTTCCCCTCGCGCAGGCCTGAAGACAGGCAGTACCCTGAGCGAGTGGATATCTATGTGCTCACGACAGACCCCGGTTTCTTCACCGTCGTCCACGGGCTCGGCGGAGCTACCGGGCATCGCGCGTTCAACGCTTCCGACGCGGATTCGCGAGCCATACCGGCCGACGCGTTGTTCATCGTGGACGCCCATACCGCGTCGGAATCCGTTGGCGTCTACACCTTCGAAATTACGCGCGCCGTTGGCTTCATCCCGGCCGCAGGGGACCCCGAAGGGCGGCTTCGGAGGGCTGGGGTCGCACGGACGTCCGCTCGTGGCACCCTCGCCGACGAGCTCCCCCGGCTCTTCGCCGAGTTCGCGGTATAGTTAGCTGCGCCCCGGAGTCTTCCCACCAGGATGAGCGACTGATGGCATCTCGGCTGACCCTCCCTCACGCTGGCAACCCCCGTATCGAACCCACGGTCGAGCCATGAGCCGCCCGCTAACCTCTCTGCTTGACGACCTGTCGGGCGGCGAACTCGTCCGTGGTGACGGCGCGACCCTCGTCACCGGAATCGAACACGACTCCCGCCGCGTAGGGACGGGCTCGCTCTTCGTTGCCATCCCCGGGTTTCGGGTCGACGGTCACACGTTTCTTGCCTCAGTCACGGGAGGCGGAGCTGCCGCCGTCCTCGTCCAGCGCGACCACCAGCCCTCCTGGAACGACCTCCCCGAAGGCGTCGCGGTCATCGCCGTCGACGACACCCGGATCGCCCTCGCCGAAGCCGCCGCGTGGTTCTACCGCCATCCCGGCCGTGAGATGGCCGTCGCCGGGATCACCGGCACCGATGGCAAGACGACCGTCAGCTACCTGCTCACCACCCTGCTCGAAACCGCCGGCGCGCGGGTAGGCCGGCTTGGCACAGTCGACGTGCACATCGCCGGCGCCACGGGAAACAACGCCTCCCGGATGACCACACCCGAAGCCAATGACGTGCAACGCACCCTCCGGCAGATGGCCGACGCCGGCTGCGAGTACGCAATTGTCGAATCCACCAGCCACGGCCTCGCTCTCCACCGTCTCGACCACGTGGAGTACGACATCGCCGTCCTCACGAACGTCACCGGCGACCACCTCGACTTCCATCAGACGTATGAGGCATACCGCGAAGCCAAGGGCCTCCTCTTCGAAGCGCTAGACCGGAGCTACGAGAAAGGCTTCCCGAAGACGGCCGTCGTCAACGCCGATGACCCGTCGGCGAACTTCATGCTCGCCCGCTCCGAAGCTGACCCCATCCGCTACGGCATGGAGGTCCGCGACGGCGATGTTCTCGCTCGGAACGTCCATCTCCGTCCCGACGGCTCCGACTTCCGCCTCGTTACCCCGCGTGGAAGCGCAGACGTCTCCATTCGGCTCCCTGCGCTCTTCAACGTTTCGAACGCGTTGGCGGCCGCTGGAGCCGGCATTGCCGCCGGGATCGACCTCCGCACCATTGCCCGCGGCCTCGCCGCCTGCGAGGGCGTACCGGGGCGCATGGAGCGCGTGGACGTCGGCCAGCCCTTCGGCGTCATCGTCGACTATGCCCATACCGGCGATGCTGTGCGTAAGGTGCTCCAGGTCCTTCGCGATGTCGCCCCCGGGAAGCTCATCATCGTCGTTGGCGCCGCTGGCGACCGCGACCCCGGCCGGCGCTTCGGCGTCGCCCGAGCTGCCGCCGATGGTGCGGACTTCGCCGTCTTCACGAACGAGGACCCGCGAACCGAGGATCCCTGGGCCATCGTCACCGAGATCGGCAAGCACGCTGAGAGCGCCGGCCGGACCCGCGGCTCCGACTTCATCGAAGTCGAAGACCGCCGCGAAGCCATCCGCGAGGCGCTCCGCCGCGCGTCCGGCGATGACCTTGTGCTGGTCTGTGGCAAGGGTCACGAGGACTCGATGATCTACGGGACCGAGGCACGACCCTGGAACGACCGCCAGGTGGTCATCGACGAGCTCTCGCTCCTCGGATTCGCCGGACAGTAACGCGGCTTCCCCATCCGGCTATCCCGTCACGGAAGCCGTTCGTATACTCGGAGCACGGGCCAGTACGGCCCGCTTATCGTGCGGGGGGCAAGAGGAAACGTGGCAAAGCGCAGGCGCCAGCAGCAACATCTACGGCAGGAAGCCACCCGGAAGAGGGACTACGCCCTCGGTGGTACCCAGCCCGAAGCCAAGTACAAGCCCGAGTTCCCCTTCAACCTCCTCCAGAACGCGAAGGTCTTCTACGTTATCGGCGCGTTCATCATGGTGGGCGGCCTCGTCGTCGCAGTACTCCTGGGCGGTCAGAACGTGAACACCGCCATCCCGGACGCCACCGCCATCCCTTCGCCTACTCCCGAGGGCACCCCCGGCGCCACAGCCACCCCCGACCCCCGGACGTTTTCCGCCGCCGAAGACGTGATCGATGCGGAGACCAAGACCTATACCGCGACCGTCGAGACCAGCAAGGGCACGATGGTCATCGAACTCTACGCCGATGTGGCACCCGATACCGTCAACAACTTCGTCTTTCTCGCCCAGCGGGAATACTTCGATGGGCTGCCTTTCCATCGGGTTGTCGACAACTTCATCATCCAGACGGGCGACCCCACCGGCGTCCCCGGGGACGGGCGTGATGGCCCCGGCTACCAGACAACGGAAGAACCAAGCGACCTCCTGAACGAGGAAGGAACCATCGCGATGGCGAAGACGTCGGGAGCAACCGTTTTCGGGAGCCAGTGGTTTGTGAACCTGAAGGACAACACGTCCCTCGACGCAACTGGGAACCGCTTCTACCCGTTCGGCAAGGTGACCGAAGGCCTCGATGTTGCGAAGCAGATCGCCCAGGGCGACATGATCGAGTCCGTCACGATCACCGAGGCGGATCGCTAGCGCCGGACGCGCCAGCCGTCCGCTCAAAGAGCTCCGTCGCGAGCTCGGCTGGCGTCTTAACGTCCACGTCTCCCTGCCCACCCACGTAGACCGACTGCACATAACTCCCGTTCTGGACTACCACCGCGAAAACCTGGATTTCTACGTCGGCATCCCGCGCGGCTATCCGAAACGCGCGAGCTCCGTCGGGCGCTGATTCCGGGGCTGCAATCTCTTCGACTACCCGCTCGTCCCGAGGCAACCACGTGATCGCTGACGAGACCACGCCGTCGGGCGTCGCGACGATGTCGCGGACGAACGCCGCCGCCTGCTCCCCGTTCTCGAACGCAAGGACCTGGCAGGTGAGGTCCGCTGGTGGGTCAAACGGCGGCCTGCTTGTCGCCTCGCGCCAGTTGGCGAAGTAGCCGGCACGGAGCCCAGCGTCACGCAGTTCCTTCCGGCGCGCTTCCGGGTCCGGTGCGAGCCCCGCGAGATTTCCGAGCGTGAACGTCCCAGCCGTCTGGAACGAGAACAGTCCGGGTACGTCCGCATCCTGGCAGGCCATCTGGTCGAGCGGTGGATCAAACGCCGTGATGTCGACCGGCGAGTCACACCCGGTCGCGAGCAGCGCGAGCACGGCCGCGCCAGCGAGGGTCTTACTCTTCAGGTTCGAGATCGGGCGGCCCAATGAGTCCATGGCGGCTTGAGTACTTCTCGACGAACACGATGAGTCCGAAGAACGGTGCGAACCCGGCCGCGGCGCCGAGGCCCCACCACCAGAATCCGCCGACGAAGAAGAGGATCGCGAGCGCAGCCGCGAACGACATTCCAATGATGGAGAAGATCCGTCCCGCGAGGACGAAGGGAGTGACAGGGGAGTTCATCGGCTTCGATATTGCCGGTGGTTCGAGGGAGCGTCCAGCGTGGCGCCGCGCGGAGCTTCGCGGCGGCGCCACTGGACATGCCTGGATCAGGCTGTGGCGGCCTTCAGGCCCTCAATGACTTCATCGACCGCGGCAACGCGCCAACCGGCCCACACGTCGCTCGTCTTCTGCCACTCAAGGTAGACCTCGCGAGCCTTCGCACGGACCTCCTTGATCTCGTCCTCGCTCGGCTCATGCCCGAGCTTCTTGGCGATGCCCTCCGGGCTCGTATCGCCAAGGACCTCGCGCGTCACGTGCATCTGCTCGTTCATCAGCTTCGGCCGCTCGATGAAGTGGTACAGGTAGTTGTGGTCCTTATCGTAGAAGACGTAGACCGGGATCGACTCGAACTCACCGTTGTTCAGGTACTCGGCGATCATGTCCTTGTTCTGGTCGCGCTCGAAGATGCGGACCTCGATTCCCGCCGCCTCCGCGATCCGCACGCCAACCGGCATCCCCCGGTACACGTCCGGGCACCAGTCTTCGCCGATGATGACCATGTGGTGCGGCCCGTTCGGTTTCGCGGCAAGCGCCTTCAGCTCGGCCTGTTGCGCCTCCGAAACCTTGAGCCCGTTGTAGTTGTTGTCGAAAAGGTCGCGGTTCTTGATGCCGCTGTTGATGTACTGGTCATACGTCTTGCCGGAAGCGAAGCGCTCCAGGGTGATCACGGATTGGGTTGCCTGGGTCATATCGCGTTCCCCCACGATGACTGGATACATTCCACCCTACATGACCGGCGCGAGCCCTGCCTATTGCCCTCGCTCGAGTTCCTTAGCCTCGTCCCAGAGCAGGTCCATCCCGGCCAGGTCGAGTTCACTGAAGTCCTTCCCGCGCTCCGCCGCGAGCCG
>JBPPMX010000254.1:0-8532 GCA_051306275.1 Tepidiformaceae bacterium | reverse complement strand
AGCGACAGTGGCGTGACCGGCCCGAACGGTGTGGTCATCTTTGCCCCCATCCCGGCTTGCGACGACTACGTCGTGACCGAGCTGCACGGCGAGGATGCCCCTGCCGGGAACGAGGACTATGTCCCGCAGGGTCCGGATAGCCACGACAACGTGAATGTGCCTTCGGGCGGTACGGCGGAAGTCTTCTTCGTGAACATTCGCGAGGACGAGGAGACGCCGACCCCGACGGCAACGAACACGGCGACGCCGACAAATACGGCAACGCCGACGAACACGACGGTCCCGACGAAGGTCGGTGGTGCGACGGTCGTGGCGACGGGGACCCCGCTCCCGCCGAGCGCCGGTAACGGCTTCTTCGGTGGCGACAGCGGCAGCAACATGACGCTCGCGCTCATGGGCGTGCTGGCGGTGGCCGGTGGGTTCCTGCTGGTCGCTGCCGGGCGGCGGGCTTCGCGGACGGCGTAGTTCGCGGCACACAGGTTAGTCAGAAGGAGGCCCCGGATTCATTCCGGGGCCTCTGGCGTTTCGGACGAAACGTTGACCGGGTGTGCAGCGGGCGGCATCGTCAGCGCGTGGACGACGACGCGCTTTCGCAGCCGTACTTCGCCTACGGGTCGAACATGTCGCCGGGGCAGATGGCGGAGCGCTGCCCCGGCGCGGGCATGGTTTCGACGGCGGTGCTGGAGGGGTATCGGGTGGCGTTTACGCGGTACAGCCGGCGGTGGGACGGGTATGTGGCGGATGTGGTCCGGACGGAGGGTGAGGAGGCGCATGGCGTGCTGTGGGAGGTTTCGGAGGGGCACCTGGCGGCGCTGGATGTATTCGAGGGGGTGGCGACGGGCGGGTACCGGCGGGAGGACGTCGTGGTGCGGACGCCGGATGGCGCGATGCACAGCGCGGTCGCGTACGTGGTGGTGGAGCCGGGGCCGGAGGGTGAGCCTTCGGGGGCGTACCGGGAGGTGATCACGGAGGCGGCGCGGCTGCACGGGCTCCCGACGCCGTGGGAGCGGGACGGGAGCTAGTCGTCGGAGATTGTTGCACTTCACTACGGGGTTAGTGCGGTCGAACGTGCCCCCCAAGCTGCGGCGAAGGCCGAGTGCGCAGGGCCGGGTTAGAGTTGGGAGGTGACGACCCCGAAGCCACCTTCCCCTGACGACATCGCGCGGTACCGGCGGAACTTCCGCGACGAGGTTGATGGCGTGGCGCTGTACGAGCGGCTTGCGGACGCGGAGAAGGATCCGAGTCTGAAGGAGGTCTACCAGCGGCTGGCCGCGACGGAAGTGCGGCATCGCGATCTCTGGGCGGAGAAGCTGCGGGAGGCGGGGTTCGATGTTCCCTCGTTGAAGCCATCGATGCGGGTGCGAATGCTCGGATTTGTGGCGAGGCGGTTCGGGACGCAGGCGGTGGCGCCGATCGCGGCGCGGTTGGAAAGCAGCGCGGTCACGATGTACGACGACCAGCCTGAAGCTGTGGCTGCGAACCTGCACATGGATGAGCGTTCGCACGCGCGTGTGTTCCGGGAGATTGCGCGGCCGCAGGGGCCGGGGGGGTCTCCGAGTACGGCTATCCTCGCGATCGAAGGGCGGCACCGAGCATCGAACGGGAATGCGCTCCGGGCGGCGGTGCTGGGGGCGAACGATGGGCTCGTTTCGAACCTGAGCCTCGTGATGGGCGTCGCCGGGGCGGACCCGGGACGGGACGTGGTCCTGCTGACAGGCGTCGCGGGGCTGCTTGCGGGGTCACTGAGTATGGCGCTGGGGGAGTGGATCAGCGTCCGCAGTTCGGCGGAGGCGTTCGAGCGGCAGGTGGCGATCGAACGGGACGAGCTGGCGCTGATCCCGGACGAGGAACAGGCGGAGCTGGCGCTGATCTTCCAGTCGCGGGGGGTTACGCAGGAGCAGGCGCGCGAGATGGCGGCGGAGGTGATGAAGGACCCCGAGCGGGCGCTGGACACGCTCACGCGGGAGGAGCTGGGGATGGCGCCGGAGGAGGTGGGGAACCCGAACGTTGCTGCGCTCACGTCGTTCATCACGTTTGCGGTTGGGGCGTTGATCCCCGTGTTGCCATGGCTGTTCGCCACGGGGACGCTGGGTATCGTCCTGAGTGCGATCGGGAGCGGGTTCGGGTTGTTCGCGGTTGGCGCGGCGATCACGCTGTTCACGGGCAAGGGTGCGTGGTTCTCGGGGATGCGGATGCTGACGTTCGGGCTGGTGGCGGCGGCAATCACGTTCCTGGTCGGGATGCTGCTCGGGACGTCGGTGAGTTGAGTTAGAAGTCGATTTCGAGGGTCAGGATGTTGTCGCGGGTGATGATGGCGAGGAGCCTGTACTCGAAGCCATCGGCGACGGAGTCGAGCGTGCGGGCGAGGGTGTCTTCAAGGAGCGGGACGAATGCATCCGGGACGGGGAGTTCGCCGAGCTTCGCTTCCTCGACGGTCAGGGCGAGACGGCCATCGACAACGTTCGGGTTAATGACGACGGTGCCCTTCAGGCCGATGCCGCCGGTCCCCGCGACGATTTCGACGTCGATCAGGCCGTCATCGCGGACTGTGACTTCGACAGCACGCTCGCCGGGAAGGTCGTCGATGGTTTCGAGTTCGCGGAGGATCATCAGCTCGAGGGCGTCGGAATCGAAGCTGACGCGGACGTTTCCGCCGCCCGACTGATCGGGTTTGTCGGGCTCGAATTCGGTATCGAGCATGAAGAAGACGAGCACGCCGACGGCACCAACAATGGCGCCGAAGACGAGTGTGAGGAGAAGGCGCATACCGGTGAGCCATCCTACGATGCCGGTGTGCCGGGGGCCATCCGTCCGGACGAGCGGTTGACCGGCAGCCTGGCACACTAGAGATCCGACTCGTGCGCGGAGGGGCTTTTGCATCGGGTTTGGCTTGCCACGTTTGCGGTTGTCCTTGGGCTGCTCGTTGCCGGGTGCTCTGGCGACGACGGGGAGGATGCGCCTGCGACGCAGGTGCTGACGTACATCGACCCTGCGTTCGTGGCGCTGGATGGAGCGGAGGCGGCGTTCGGGCGGCTGGATGACGCGCTCTACCAGATCGAGGTCCCGGACGAGTGGAATGGGGAGCTGGTGTTGTGGGCGCACGGCTACGTGGCATCGAACGAGATCGCGGTGCAGGAGCCGCCACGGGCGTTGCGCGAGGCGTTTATCGAAGGCGGATATGCGTGGGCGGCGAGTTCGTTCCGGGCGAACGGGTATGTCCCGGGCATCGGGCTGGAGGATACGCTCGCGCTGCGGGAGCACTTCGTTGAGGAGTACGAGGAGCCGACTCGGACGTACCTCGCGGGCGCTTCGATGGGTGGGAATGTAGTGACGCTGGCGCTCGAGCAGCACCCGGACACGTTTGATGGCGCGCTGGCGCTTTGCGGCGCGCTGGGCGGGGTCGAGCAGATCGACTACCTGCTGTCGTGGGCGTTGCTGGCGGAACACTTTGCGGAGGTGGAGCTGCCGTTCGGTGAGGAGGGGAGTACGTTCGCGACGATGCTCTTCGGGTCTGTCGCACCGGCGCTGGGTACGGCGGCTGAACCGAAGGAGGCGGGCCTCGCGTTCCGGAACGCGGTGATGCACCTGGGCGGTGGGCCGCGGCCGTTTTTCGAAGAGGGGTACCTGCGCCAGTACACGTCGAACTTCGCGCTGCTGCTGGTGGACCCGGCTCGGGAGCAGGCGATTGCGGCGGCATCGACGAATGTTGGGACGGAGTACGCGATCGACGAGGGCTTTGGGATTACGTCGGCGGAGCTGGACGCGGCGATCCGGCGGATCGAGCCGGATGGGGACGCGCGGTCCGGCGATGACGGGCGGGAGACAGCGCCTCCGACGGGCCGGATCACGGTCCCGCTGCTTACACTGCACAACACGGGGGACGTGTTCGTGCCGATCACGCACGAGGCTTCGTACGCGGAGAAGGCGCGGGCGGTGGGGACGGATGACCTGCTGGTGCAGCGGGCGATACGGGCGGGTGGGCACTGCGCATTCTCGACCGACGAGGTGACGACGGCGTGGACGGACCTGGTCGGGTGGGTGGAAGAAGGCGGACGGCCCGGCGGCGATGACCTGACCGGGGACCTGACGGACATCGGGCGGGCGTACACGACTCCGTTGCGCACCGGCGACCCGGGTGGGCTGCGCTAGGTTGCGCTTGCGCGCGGGTCAGCCGCGGGGCAAAGTCTCCATGCACACATGAATATCTTCTTCGATGTCGACTACACGCTGATCACGTGGGACGGACGGCTGCGTCCCGGTGTGAAGGAAATCTTCCAGCAGCTTCGGGACGAGGGGCATTCGCTCTACCTGTGGAGCGGGCTCGGGCCACGGTGGGAGGTGGTGGAGCGGCACGAGCTCCACGACCACATCATCGACTGCTTCAACAAGCCGACGTACCACTACAAGGAGCGGCTGACGGAGCTCGGGGTGCCGTTCGAGCCGGACTACGTGATTGACGACCACCCGAACGTGGTGCGGGCCTTCGGCGGGACGCACATCAAGGAGCCGATCTTCCCGCTGGAGACGGACCGCGAGATGTGGCGGGTGTACGAGGAGATTCGGACGTTCCTGGCAGCGCCGGGCGGCGAGGATGGGGAGCCGGCGGGCGGGTAGGGGGCGCTGCAGCGTCCCCTACCCGCCCGCGATGGGTTTACCGGGGTGGCGAGGCGAATTCGATGCGCCCGAGACCGTATTCTTCAGGCGTTCGCCCCAGGAGCTGGAAGTAGAACGTGTGCTGTGCGGTCTCAACGAATCCACGCACGGGATCCTCGGGGCAACCACCAGCCGCCCAGGCGAGGCTCTCGGCATAGTCCTGGGTCATGAGTTCGATCGTGCCGGAGGAGGCGCCAGACTCCCGCAAGCTATCGAGCGCGGCAGTCTGTGTATTCTGGAGCATGCTGCGTGCCGATGCGCATTCCGCGGGATCGAGCGCTCGCCTTGCCAGCTGGCCGGCTGTGTCCTCGGCCGTGGCAGTTCCGCCATCGCGCAGACCGTCCCAGAGGGCCGCTCCTCCGATCACTCCTGCTGTCGCCACCGCGAGTACTGGGATCAAGAGTCTTAGTCGACGAAGTGCCATCGTTGTAAACCTCCAGAATCGTATCAAGTCGTGAACTATCAGTAAGAGAATGTGTCGATGGTTGGCCCGTACCCCGGGGTGTAGCCTGGAATGACTACACTATGGCTGCCGTTGATCTTGTATGAACCAGAACTCCCACCATTCGTGTCGAATGCGGAGTCGTAAATGCAGGCCCCGCAGCCGCTGAGCGTGCTAGTCACATAGTAGTAGTCAAGAAGAACATATGGATCGAACTTCGACAGCGTTGAGTATGTCACCATCGACGCAGGAGGGGACCACGTCGGGCAGGACGTGTAGGAACTGTAAATGTATGCGTTTCCGTCGCTCTCAGCCCAACACACCACCACCGTCTGGGCGCGGGCTGGGGTTGGTGCCTGGTACGCGCCGATACCCGCTCCTAGCGCCAGAGTTGCGACTAACAACCCAAGGTAGAACAGCAGACGCATCTAGACTCCTCCGAGTAAGATTGGCTAGATGATACCCATCGGCATTGGCGATGACATCCACAAGATCATGGATCTTGTGTCGATCCGCTCCGGCCCCCAGATGATGCGCTCAACCACATCGCCGCGGCGACCCGCGTCCGCACACCAAGCTTCGTGAGTATCTTGTGGACATGCGGACGCTACGGTGGACTCCTGAATTGTCAGAATCTGCGCGATCTCTTTGTTCGTTAGCCCTTGACCGACATAGCTCAGAACTTCGCGTTCGCGGTCAGTTAGTTGCGCGAGAGGCATTCGCCGCACCTGCCTGAACCAATAAGATACAACTCATGTTGCGTGAAGTGTAGGGTCGCCGGCTAAGGTCAGGCAAGCGCGCCGTTGTTGGTCAGGAGCTCCTTGAGCTGTTCGAGCGAGGCGACGGGGCGGCCGCCGAGGGTGTCGATCGCGTCGATGACGTCGTCGTTCGCGTCTTTGGCGTAGGCGAGGTCCATGAGTTCGTTGCGGTCGGGGGTGTAGCCGGAATCGAAGATCGGCTTCGTCAGGGCTACGACGTCATCCCACTGTGCTTTTGCCATCCCGTTTCTCCTGCGCCCCTACCCAGGGGTGGGAGGGGGAATTCACTGTGTTACTTCGTACCGAAGAGGTTCCCCTGGTCTGGCCGGTCGTAATCGATGTACGGGGGCCAGAGGGATTCGAGTTCCTTGCGGATCGGGTCGCCATCGGGGAGGTAGCGATGGAACTGGGGTTCGACATCGCGGCGATGCCATCCCTTGCCGATGGTGTCCTGCTTGATCTTGTCCTGGAGGAGCATGAGGCCGGTGAGGAGTGATTCGGGGCGCGGCGGGCAGCCGGGCACGTAGACGTCGACCGGGAGGAGGGTGTTCACGCCGGGGGTGACGCTGTAGGCATAGGCAAAGGGGCCGCCCATGATCGCGCAGCCGCCCATGGCGAGGGCCCACTTGGGTTCGGGCATCTGGAGCCAGATGCGGCGGACGGCGGGGGCCATCTTCCAGGTGACGGTGCCGGGGACGAGAAGGAGGTCTGCCTGGCGGGGGGAAGCGCGGAAGATTTCGGCGCCGAAGCGGGCGATGTCGTAGCGCGGGGTGGCGGTGGCGATCATCTCCATGGCGCAGCAGGCGAGGCCAAACATGGCCGGCCAGAGCGACGAGCGGCGCGCCCAGTTCAGGACCTGATCGACGCTGGTGACGAGGACGTTCTGCTGAACTTCCTGCTCAACGTCGGTGTTGGAGAGGCTGACGAGCGGGAGCGGCTGGTAGACCTTATTCGCCTGCATAGCTTGTGCAGTCTATCACAGGCAGACGGACCCTTTGGGGTCGGCCGCGCCTGTTGATCGTGCTAGCGGCGCTGGGTGTACTGGCCGTCGTTGATCGGCTCGTCGATGTAGAGATCGCCGTTGCGGATCTTGATGTTGAATCCGCAGGACGGGTTTGTGCAGGCCCAGGCTTTGTAGTGGATCGGCGCGCCCTGGCTCCCGAAGTCGGAGAAAGGCACGAGATCGCCATCATCACATCGTCGGCACTTTGGTAGTTCGTTCATGTTCCCCACCCCCCTGAATCGCTCAGATGGCAATCGTACCAAGTGGCCTTTACCCCGGCAAACGGTGGTGAGGATGCTGGCATCTGCGTGAGTCGCCCGGGGCGAGTGTCGACGGGCGGTGGGGTGGGGCGTATAAGCCGGGGGCAGAGGATCACCATGGGATTCGCGTGGCCCCGCCGGTCGAAGCCGGTGTTTTATGGCTGGTACATCGTGGGCGCGGCGCTCGCGGCGCAGTTCATCTCTGCCGGGACGCAGGCGTACATCGCGGGCGTGTTCCTGAAGCCGATGACGGACGAACTGGGGTGGTCGCGAGGGGAATTTTCGGCGGTCCAGACGGTATCGACGTTCGTGATGGGGACAGTGGGGTTCGTCATCGGCGGGATGATCGACCGGCGGGGGCCGCGGCGGTTGATGCTTATCGGGACGGCGGTGTGCGCGGGTTCGCTGATGCTGACGAGCCAGGTGGAGGCGGCGTGGCAGTTCTACCTGGTGCGGGGCATCGGGCAGACGGTGGGGAATGCGCTGCTGGGGAACCTCGTCGTGAACGTGACGGTGGCGAAGTGGTTCGTGGTGCGCCGGGGGATGGCGGTTTCGATCGCGTCCGCGGGGGTGTCGCTGGGTGGGGTGCTGCTGACGCCGTGGTCGGCGTGGTGGATCGACAGCTTCGGATGGCGGAGCGGGTGGGTGATGCTGGGCTTCCTGGTGCTTGCGGTGATGGTGCCGGCTTCGCTCCTGATGCGGCGTTCGCCGGAGGATTCGGGGCAGCTGCCGGACGGGATGACGGCGGAGGAATCGGTGGCGTACGCGTCGGCGCACCGGCGGGCGTCGGCAGTTTCGGAGGTGCAGTGGACGCGGCAAGACGCGATCCGGACGCCGACGATCTGGTTCGTGATCTTCGCGTATGGGATCGCGAATGTGGGGCTGGGGGCGTTGCTGCTGCACACAATCCCGTTCCTGACGGACAGCGGGTTCAGCTCGGGGCGGGCGGCCTTCCTGTTCGGGATCCTGGCGTGGTCGGCGCTCGTTTCGAAGCTGGGCTGGGGGATGCTGATGGACCGCTTCCATGCGCGGTACCTGAGTGCGGCGGCGTTCCTCGTGATGGCTGGTGCGGTGCTGGTGCTCATCGCGGTGGGGCACACGGGGTCGATGACGCTGGCGGTCGGGGTGATGCTGGCGTACGGACTCGCGATGGGTGGGACGGTGCCGCTGCAGGAGACGGTGTGGGCGAGCTATTTCGGGCGGGTACACCTGGGCGAGATTCGGTCGGTCGCGATGCCGTTCACGATCGTGTTCAGCGCGGGCGGTCCGTTGCTGGCTGGAGCTGTGTTCGACCAGACGGGGAGCTACGATTGGGCGTTGCTGAGTTTTGCGGTGTTCTCGATCATCGGGTTCGTGCTGGTGCTGCTGGCGCGGCCGCCGCGGCTGCCGGGGGTGGCGGCGGTGGGGTCGAGTTAG
>JBPPMX010000253.1:0-8766 GCA_051306275.1 Tepidiformaceae bacterium | reverse complement strand
GGTTCGACTGACACGCGCGGGGTTTGCCGCGCTCTCTCTCACGATGCTCTTCGGCGTTGCGTGCGGCGCGAGTGATGACGACGACGACACCCCGATGGCGAGCGCGACCGCAAGCACTTCGGCGACCGCGCAGGCTTCGTCCACAGCTGCGGCAAGCGCGACTGTCGGCCCGGCCTTCCAGGGCACAATCGACAAGACCGAGAAGGAGTTGCCGGGCGTGGTTGTGACGGTGGTGGATGTGCGGACGGGGGAGCAGGCGGAGGGGTACGATCGGATAGTGTTCGAGTTCGAAGGCACGCAGATCCCGGGCTACAGCATCGAGTACGTGGTGCCGCCGCTGGCGCAGTGCGGCTCCGGCCAGAGCGTCGACATCGAAGGCGAGGCGCTGCTTTCGATAAAGCTGCGGACGGCAGCGGCGCACGATGACCAGGGTCAGGTCACCATCGATTCGCCGGAAATACTCGCGGCCCACCCCGAGATCGTCGAGGCGGAGCAGAGCTGCGACTTCGAAGGGCTCGTGCAGTGGGGTGTCGGCGTGACGGAGAAGCAGCCGTATCGCGTGCTCGAACTGAGCGGCCCGCCGCGGATCGCCGTCGACATCCTGCACCCGTAGGGGGCGTGTCTACCGCACGGTGAGGTCGAGGAGTTCGTCGCCGCCGGATTCAGCGGTGGGGTGGACCGCAGGGACGTAGCCCGCGGAGATCGCGGCAACGATGGACGGCGGAGTGAGCAGCTCGACCTGGATGCCGCGCGTGCGTGGGCGGGGGTCGGTGTAGCCGCCGGGCGTGTAGCGGTGGAGCTGTCCGAGCCAGTTCAGCCAGCTTTCGCCGGGCGCGTCACCCAGCTGGACGAAGACGCCGTCCGGGAGCGTGTTGAGGTAGGTGCGGGTGACGGGCTTCGATCCGTCAGGTGCGACCCGCTCGGCGTGAAGCACGAGGTCCAGCCCGGTGATCCGGTCGGCGGGGCGGACGCCTGAGTCGGGGTTCGCTGCGATCCAGGTGTCGCGGAAGCGGACGGCGTCGGCTCGGCGGCATTCAAAGCAGGGCCGGTGCCCGGCGGCGAGAGCGACTGCTTCGTCGAGGAAGAACAACTCGGTGTAGAGGCCCGGGGCCATGAGTTGCCGCTTACGCCCCTTGAACTCGAGCAGGCAGGCGATCCAGGCGAGCGTCGTCCAGCGGCGGCGGAGGGTGCCGGTCTCGTCGTGGAGCTGTCCGCGGTTGCCCATGAGGGTGCCGCGCGCACCGGTCGCGATGATGGTGTTCCAGGGTGTGACGCGGTTGCGGCGAGGCATACGGGCAAGCGTAGCGCGGGGCGATCGCCGGTGCGAGGCGTTATCCTGTACGGGTGACGACCGTAGAACAGCTGATCACCGCGGACGAATTCGCGCGGCTCCCGGACCCTCCACACGGCGGAAAGATGGAGCTCGTCGACGGGAGGGTCGTGGTCATGGCGCCTGTTTCTGGAGGACACGGACGGCGAGCGCTGCGACTCGGCGCCCGGTTGGAGGCGTTCGCTTCGCAACAGGGCCTTGGCGAGGTGATGGTCGAAACCGGATACCGGCTGTCGCCGGATGGGAACGTCCGCGCACCGGACGTGTCGTTCATCGGGCTCGACCGGATCCCGGCCGAAGGGCTGGCGGAGGAAGGCTATGTCCCCGGCGCGCCGACGCTCGCAATCGAGGTGGTCTCGCCCGACGATTCGGACCGGGACGTGGGCGAGAAGGCGGACGAGTACCTGGCCGCTGGAGCGCAGCGCGTCTGGCTGGTGCGGCCGCGGACGAAGACGGTGACCGTGTTCCGCGCGGGCGGAGAAGCGCACCACTACACTATCGACGATACGCTCACGAGCGCCGATGCGGGGTTCGAGGTCGAGGGGTTCGAACTCTCTCTGCGGGAGCTGTTCTCCTAGGGTCCCTGCTGAAAGGCGCCTTTCTCGCGCCGCCCCGGTCTCCGCGCTAGGATTGTGACGCGAGGCACGATGGCCAATCTTTCCATCTACCTGTTCTGGTCCGGGATGGCGACGGCGGTGATCGCGTTCGCCTTCTACCTTGCCTACGCGCTCGGTGGGGCGGTCGCGCTCCGGCGGTTCAGCGCGCAAACGACGGCGGGGACCGTGACCGTGAGCGACGGACGTGCGCGGGTCCCAAACCCAGGCCTCGGACGGATGGCGACGAGTTTCACGGCCATCAGCGTGCTCGCGCTGGCAGGCGCGATTGCGGCGCGCTGGTCGGCGGTCGGGCACACGCCGCTCTCCAATATGTACGAGTTCACGGTCGTGTTTGGGTGGGGGATTGCGGCGGCCTACCTCGGGTTCGAAACAGTGACCCGGCAGCGCCGGATGGGTGTCGTGGCGATGCCGCTCGTGATCGGGATGCTGTTCATCGCCAGCCTCTTCCCCGACCGGATCATCCCGCTCATCCCGGCGCTCCAGAACGGCCCACTGCTGACCATCCACGTGAGCATGATGATGGTCTCGTACGCTGTGCTGACGGTGTCCTTCGCGGGCGCGGTCGTGTACCTCGCGCAGGGCGGAGAAGGTGGCCGGCGGATCGCGTGGCTGCCTTCGGCGGAAGCGGCAGGCGACCTGGCGCACAAGGCGGTGATGGTCGGCTTCCCGCTACTCGGCCTCGGGATCGCGCTTGGGGCCTGGTGGGCGAACAGCGCATGGGGGCGTTACTGGGGCTGGGACCCGAAAGAAACGAGCGCGCTGGTGACGTGGCTGAGCATCGCGGCGTACTTCCACGCGCGGGCGGGCTCCGGGTCTGTGGCGAGCGCACCCGGGATCCGCAGGGTGGTCCCGCGGAGCATCCGGCGCGGGTGGCGTCCGGACCCGATGTGGTGGCTGGTGGTGATGTGGGCGCTGGTGATGTTCACTTACTTCGCGGTGAACCTCTGGATCTCAGGCCTGCACAGTTACGCAGGGGTATAGCAAAGCGTCAGGCGGAGCAGCGTTCGATCGCCTGCTCAAGCTGCGTGAGGTCGAACGGTTTCTGAAGGATCGCGTTTGCCCGGATGGCGCGCGGGTCGTCCGCATCGACGAAGTCGCCGGTCATGAGCACCACGGGGCGGTGTGCGACAACCCCCTCGGCCATCGCTTCAATCACGCGCATGCCGTTCCCGTCCCGCAGGTGAAGGTCCAGGAGGACGAGGTCGTAGCCAGTGGCCTTGAGGAGTTCGAGGGCTTCGCGGCAGCTGCCGACATTCGTCACCGTGTGTCCCGCAGCCGAGAGGACGCGATTGAGGAGGTGCGAAACCATGGCTTCGTCCTCGGCGACAAGAATGTGCATTGCCGGCATGAGAGACGTAATGTTAGCGCGTTTAGAGCGGCAGCGATAGCGTTATCTGGAGGAATCCTTCAGATCTCTCACATGTAACGGTGCCACCTTGCGCAATCACCAGCGCGCGTGCGGCGAAGAAGCCGAAGCCCAGGTCCGACGTGATCGGGCGCGGTTCGCGGCCAGGTGTCCCGTTTTCGAAGCTCACAATCGCCATTCTGTCGCGAATGCCCAGCCTCGCCGTGACTTCCCCCGACCCATCGCCAGCCCGATTCGTCGCGCGGATGAGGGATGCAAACGCCTCGGCGAGACGACGGTGGTCCCATGTCCCGCTGATGGGCTCGTGCGGCGCAACGGTCAGCGTGGCGTCGTTTGCCGCTGCGGCTGCGCCTTCGGAGAGGAGTTCGCCCAGCGAGCAAGGGATCGCCTGCAGGGTAATGAGCCCGCGTTCGAGCCGTGAAAGGTCCTGTATCTCCCGCGCGAGCTGTTCGAGGCCCGCCACCGAGGCCTTCAGGAGGTCGGGGAGGTCGCCCTTGAGGCAGAGTTCGTCATCGCCGGACTGCATGCGCGCGAGTTCGAGGACCATGTGGATTGATGTGAGCGGCGTCCGCAGTTCATGCGCGAAGGCCCCGACAGCTTCGCGTCGGAACTGATCCTCGTCGGTTGTGTCGGGCACCAGCGTGACCTCCCTCGTTCGCCAGACCCCGGACGTTCGTCTGCCGGGGTGAATAGTACTGCAGGACGCGGACAGGCTCGCAACCGTAAGGGAGAGTTACACCGGTATCAGGGGAATGACCTCGCCAGGGTCGAACTCGCGCTGGCGGAAGCCGGGTGCGCTGACCGCCTGTTCCTCCGCGTGGTACGAGCTGCGGACGAGTGGGCCGGCTTCGATGTGGCGGAACCCCATCTCGAGCGCGCGCTCCTTGAGTTCGGCGAACTCATCCGGGTGCCAGTAGCGGACGACATCGAGGTGGTCGGCATCGGGCTTGAGGTACTGGCCCACCGTGAGGATGTCGACGCCCGCGGTGGCGAGGTCACGGAAAACGTCGAGCAGCTCCTCGCGCGTCTCGCCGAGGCCGACCATGAGGCCGCTCTTGGTGAGCGCGCCCGGGTCGATCTCCTTGGCCTTCGCGAGCAGTTCGAGCGAGCGCGGGTACTTCGACTTGGGGCGCACCCGGCTGTAGAGGCGGGGAACGGTCTCGGTGTTGTGGTTGAGGATCTCGGGCTTCGCGCCCATGACTGTCGCGAGGTTCTCCCAGTTGCCCATGAAGTCGGGGATGAGGACTTCGATCGTGGTACCGGGCGAGAGCCGCCGGATCCAGGAGATGGTCTCGGCGAAATGGTTCGACCCGCCGTCTGGCTGGTCGTCGCGGTTCACGCTGGTCACGACGGCGTGGCGGAGGCCGAGGGTCTTCACGGTCCAGCCGATGCGGGCGGGCTCGCCCGGGTCGATAGCGATCGGCTTTCCGCTGGTGACCGCGCAGAAGCCGCAGGAGCGAGTGCAGACGTCGCCCAGGATCATGAAGGTGGCCGTGCCGCGATCCCAGCAGTCGCCGATGTTCGGGCAGCGCGCCTCTTCGCAGACGGTAACGAGCTTCTGCTCGCGCATGAGATCACGCAGGCGGGAGAAGTTCTCTCCGGCGGCCCAGCGGACCTTCAACCACGGCGGGCGCTGTACATCCATAGGTCTAGCGTAGGTGATCGAGATGGGTGAGGGTAGCCGCGCGGGGGCGTGGAGCGTAGGCTCGGCGGGGTGTCAGTAGGTCGTATCCTCGCTGCACTTACAGGGGTCGCCGCATTGCTGGCTGGCGGTGCGATGGTCGCGGTCGGATCGCAGCCCGCAGAGGATGGCTACCCGTACCGTAGCTTCGTGCCCGGGCTGGCCCGAAACGTCGTCGCCACTCCCGTGCCCCCGACAGCGACACTTACGCCGATCCCCACACTCGGACCGATCGTTTACGAAATCTCCGACGATGTCTCGGACGCAGAAGCCAAGCCGTTCATCGACGGGATCGCGGCCGCCCGAGCCTTCGCCCTTGAGGAGCTGGGTGGTTGGACAAATGCTCACCCCTTCACGGTCCGGTTGACGAAAGATTCCACCTGCGGTGGGGGCGCTTATGCAACGTTCGACCTAATTTGCCTCGAGGTGGACAACCCGGGCGGGCCTAACAAGACGGCGAGTGAACAGTCGACCATCGCGGCTCACGAGTACTATCACGTACTCCAGGCACAGACAGGCTGCATCAACGGACACCCGGTCTGGATGATTGAGGGTGCCGCGCAGGCGTTCGCCTACTATGTGCTCTGGGAGAAAGAATGGCGGGACGAGACCGCTGACCGCGATGAGGCCGAGTTCTGGTCGGCGTATTCGAACCCTAAGCTTTATCCACTCGCGTATTACGAAACTCAGTACGGGGACGGAAACTCCGGCCGATATTCGTACTGGTTCCTCGCGGCGGACCAGGCTTCCGGCGCAGATCCTGTCGCGTTGATGGCGTACTGCCATGCCGGCGGGCAGGCTCAGTGGCAGTCTGCCTTCGCTACAGTGTTCGGGCTCCAGGTGCCCGCCTTCTACGGCGAGTTCGCGGACTGGTTCGCCGGAATTGGCGGCTCCACGCAGTAGGCCCTAGTTCCGCTCGATGTCGCCCAGGCGGAAGGTGTCCTCGTCGTCATCGTCTTCGTCGCCGTCGCTGTAGACACCGGCGGGAGAGCCGCGCCAGACGGAGACGATGAAGTCTTCGCGGTAGGGGTCGGCGGTCATGACGAGCCGTTCGTCGGCGGCATCGATGAGCTCCTGGATGCGCTCCTCGTTCGCGTCGGCGGTGGTGCAAAGCGTACCGACGACGTTGGCGCCCTGGTAGTGGATGTCGATCCGGCCGACGATGCCGCCATCTTCGAGGATGGTGTACACCTCGGAATGCGGCGTGCGGGCCTCGCGTTCGAACTCGATCATAGCGGGCGTACCTGGCCTTTCCCGAAGATGGTCCATTTGTAGCTGGTGAGCTCGCGCAGCCCGAGCGGCCCGCGGGCGTGCACTTTCCCGGTAGAGATGGCGACCTCGGCCCCGAGGCCGAACTGTGCGCCATCGGTGAACTGGGTGCTTGCGTTGATGTAGACGGCGGCCGAATCGACTTCGTCCATGAAGCGCATTGCGGCAGTGTAATCCTCGCTGACGATTGCTTCGCTATGGCCGCTGCCGTGCTGCTCGATGTGTTCGAG
The DNA here is from genome assembly GCA_051306275.1 of Tepidiformaceae bacterium. Classification (GTDB taxonomy): domain Bacteria; phylum Chloroflexota; class Dehalococcoidia; order Tepidiformales; family Tepidiformaceae; genus JBPPMX01. The sequence goes on along the minus strand of JBPPMX010000253.1, from coordinate 2,273 downwards.
CGCTTCGTCCATCGAGTCGACGAGGCGGATGCCGCAGCGGAGGGCGAGGTGTTCAGTATCCCAGTCGCCTGCGAGCGCTGGTTGCACTTCGAGCCCGCCGGTTGCGAGAGGCTGGAGGAGGGAGACGGCCCGCGTGTCGCCAAGGAGGGTGACGCTCCCTGCCCACAACTCCGCGAGGCGTTCGAGGAAGGCGGGTGCGATCGCTGCGTGGACGAGCACGGTATCGACCGCGTTGCAGATGCTGTAGCGCCGCCGCTTGGCGTTGTCGACGATGTCGAGCGCCATCTGGAGGTCTGCCGCGCGGTCGACATAGATATGGACGACGCCGATCCCGCCAGCGATGACCGGCATCGTCGCATGTGCGCGGACGTGCTCGACGAGGCTTTTGCCGCCGCGGGGTATGACGAGGTCGATGGCGGTCCCCATGCCAAGGAGTTCGTCGACCAGCGCGCGGTCGGGGTCGGAGATGACCTGGACCGCGTCGGCGGGCAGGCCCGTATCGGCGAGCGCGCGCTGGAGGACGACGCCGAGGGCCGCGTTCGAATGGCGGGCTTCCTTGCCTCCGCGGAGGATGCTCGCGTTGCCACTCTTCAGGCAGAGCGAGGCGATATCGATCGTGACGTTCGGGCGCGATTCGTAGATACAGGCGATGACGCCAAGGGGGACGCGGCGCCGGCCGATAAGCAGGCCGTTGGGGAGTGTGCGGCTGTCGAACACCTCGCCGACGGGGTCATCGAGGCTGGCCACCTGGCGCGTCTCTGCCGCGATGCCGTTGAGGCGGGCTGAGTTCAGCGTGAGCCGTTCGACCATGTATTCGTCGAGACCGGCCTCACGCGCGGCGGCTACATCCTTTGCGTTCGCCTCGAGGATCGCAGCCTGGTCCGTCTCCAGGAGCTCGGCGATTCGCAGGAGGGCGGCGTCTTTCTGTCCGCGGGGAAGACGTGCGAGTGCGCGCGCTGCGGTTTTCGCGCGGGCCGCCGTTTCACCGAGGAATGAGGCCGTGGTGGTCATGCATCTCAGTGTAGGCGATGCGCTGCGAACGCAGGATGGTGCGCGGCTCGCGGCTATACTAACCCGCGGCGACCGGGCCCGGGAGTGAGTGGCGGGATGCACGAGCGGGAGTGGTTCGCGTGACGGAAGCGCCGGCGCTGCGCCGGCGGCTCGGGCTGTTCGAGACCACGGTCTCGGGGATCGGGATCATCCTCGGCGCGGGGATCTACGCCCTGGTTGGCGAAGCGGCTGGTATCGCCGGGAATGCGGTGTGGCTTTCGTTCCTCATCGCCGCGGCTGTCTCCGCGCTCACTGGCCTGAGCTACGCCGAACTCGCTTCGATGTATCCGAAGGCCGGGGCGGACTACGAGTTCGCCCGGCGTGGGCTCGGACAGCGCCCGGGGTTCGTGGTTGGGTGGCTGATGGTGGTGTCCAACCTCGTCGGCGCCGCGGCGGTGGCGCTCGGGTTCGGCGGATACCTCGCGGTCTTCGTTGACATCGACCCCGCGGTACTCGCCGCGGTGGCCGTTGTGGGATGCACCCTCCTCGCATTCGCAGGCGTGCGCGAGGCAATCATCGTCTCGATTGTCCTGACCTTCGTGGAGGCCGCAGGGCTGATCTTCGTGGTAGTGGTCGGGTTGCCCGACATCGGCGAACGCGACCTTTTCGACGGTCCCGGGATAGGGCCGCTGTTTTCCGGGGCGGCGCTGGTGACGTTCGCGTACATCGGGTTCGGGCAGGTGGCATCGCTTGCGGAGGAGACGAAGAACCCGGCACGGGTAATCCCGGCGGCGGTGCTGATTTCGCTCGGGGTGACGGCGGTGCTCTACGTCCTTGTCGCAATTGCCGCCGTGAGCGCGATCGGGGCACCCGCACTCGCGGCCTCGGATGCGCCGCTGGCCGATGTCGCCGCCATCGCGATCGGTGGCCGCGCCCGGGATGTCGTTGCGGTGATCGCGCTGTTCTCGACGGCGAACACCGTCCTCCTGATGCTGATGGCCGCATCGCGGATGATCTACGGGATGTCGTCGGGCGAGGACGCGGCGTTGCCGCGCTTCATGGCGTGGGTCCATCCGGTGGTGCACACACCGGCGCGGGCGATCCTCGTTTGCCTCGTGGTGGCGCTCGGGTTCACGTTCTCGGGCGACCTCCGGTTTGTGGCGGGCGCGTCGAACTTCGCGGTGTTCGTCGCGTTTATCGGGGTGAACCTTGCGCTGATCGTGCTGCGCTACCGGGCGGCGGGCGCGGCGCGACCGTTCCGCGTGCCAGGGAGCATCGGGCGC
>JBPPMX010000252.1:0-2591 GCA_051306275.1 Tepidiformaceae bacterium | reverse complement strand
ATCCGCCATCTGCATCGTCGCGAACGGCCCCGCCAGCGCCCACGTAAAGTCCAGCACCCGCACCCCCTCCAGCGGCGCGGTCATCTCACTCGACCAGGCGGGACAGGACCGCGTCCGGCACCTGCGCCCGAAGGTCGGGGAACGCCTCGAGCAGCCGGGCTATGTCTGCCAGGTCCTTCTGTCGCTTGCTCGCCCATGGTGCGCTGTCGCTGTATGCCCAGATCTTGCCCTTCAGGAGGTCCTCCGGGCGCGCCACCGGCAGGCGTAGTCCAAGCACCTCCTGCTCGTTCGCGGACCCGGGGAATCTCCCGTATCTCGGGTGGAGCTGTACCTGCACCTGGAGCGCTGAATCCGGGTCGTAGACGTTGAGGCTATGTTCGAACTCCCGGACACGGAAGTCCCGGCCGAGCACCGCTGTGGCTCGCGCGAGGTCCGCTGTCGCGACTGCGACATCAAGGTCGAGCGTAACCACCGGGTCGGCAAACGCGTTCACCCCGGTTCCACCAATTACGCAGTACTGGACGCCGGCATCGTTCAAAGCCGCGATCACACGCTCGAGGAAGCCCGAACGGTCGCTCACCACAGCCCTCCAGTACTCAAGCGCATGCACGTCCCGAGTCTAGCACCGCCCGGATGTCAGGCGGACGACGGCCACCTGTTGCCTGCGGCCTATGGCGTGATGCCGGCCTCCAGGGCCCCCAGTAACTCCGCCTTCAACCGCACGAACTCCGGGGCCGTCACCGCCGTCACCCCCCGCGGCCGCGCGACCCCAACCTCGACTACCGCCCCAATCCGCCCCGGTCTCGGCGTCATCACAACAACCCGGTCCGATAGGACCAGTGCCTCCTCCACGTCGTGCGTCACGAACAGCACCGTCCGCCCATCCGCCTGCCAGACCTCCTGCAGCCACCCCTGCATCTCCCGCCGCGTGATCGCGTCCAGCGCCCCGAACGGCTCGTCCAGCAACAGCACATCCCGCTGGATCAGGAACGTCCTCAGCAGCGCCAGCCGCTGCCTCATTCCCCCGCTCAACTGCGAAGGCCACGCCTCCTCGAATCCCGCCAACCCGAACCGCCCGAACAACGCCTGCGCCTTCTCGCGCGCCTCATCAGCCTCCATCCCGCCTATCTCCGCGCCCAGGGCGGCATTCCCCAGCGCTTTCCGCCACGGGAGCAGCAGGTCGCGCTGCGGCATGTACGCCACCCGGCCCGGCACCCCCACCGCGCTCGTGCCGCCCACGAGCACATCGCCCGCCGACGGCGCCAGCAATCCCGCGAGCATCCTCAGGATCGTGCTCTTCCCACACCCGCTCGGCCCGACGATGCTCACGAACTCCCCAGGGCGCACGTCCAGGTTCACGTTCGCCAGTACCCGCAGGCCCCCCACCTTCCCCGGGAACGTGTGCGAAACCTCGCGAACCTCGACCCGCGTCCCGGCCATCCCTAGTCCGGCAGGAACGCGTTCGTGTAGGCGTCCTCCACGTCGATCGCCTCCTCGATCAGCCCCGCATCCACAAGGAACTCAACGAACCCGATCCAGATCTCCTCGTCCTGTTGTCCCCACTGCCTCCCATCGTCGACGTACACACCCGCGATGTACTCCGCGCTCAGCTCCACCAGCTCCTCGTCGAGCTCCGGCACCGCCGCGCTCAGCGCCGCTGCCCCCGCCTGCGGGTCATCGATCGCCTCCTCGTACCCCCGAGCAGTCGCCGCCATGAACGCTTCGACCACCTCCGGGTCCTCCGCGATCATCGCCTCGCTCGTGATGATGATCGGCGTGTACCAGTCCGGGATGCAGTCGAAGTAGTCCCGGAAGCGCACCGTGTTCACCTCCTTCTCAAGCAGTTCGCGCGCCCGGATCACCCCCCACGCCTCGAACTCCCACACGAAGTCGAACCGGTCGTCCTCCATCGCCACTAGCGCATCGCCCGTCCCCATCTCGGTGAACTCGACGCTCCCCGGGTCGCCGCCCTCGCACTCCACCAGCTTCTCGATGAGCGCGATCTCCAGCGGCCCGCCGAACCCGCCGTACCGCTTCCCCTCAAGGTCGCTCGCGTCCTCAATCCCATCATCGCCGAGCGACATAAAGCTCGAATCGTTGTGCTGCAGGATCGCCGCAATCGAAACGATCGGCACCTCGGCCACCCGCGCAGGCACCAGGTACTCCTGGTACGAGATCCCGAACTCCGCGTCGCCCTGCCCCACGATCGGCTCCACCCCGGCGGCCGCCGGCTCCACGATCGTCACCCGCAGCCCCTCCTCCTCGTACCACCCGTTCTCGATCGCGAGGTAGATCCCGCTGTGGTTCGTGTTCGGCGTGAAGTCGAGCATCAGCGTCACATCGCGAAGCCCGACATCGCCCCCGTCGTCGTCGCATGCCGCCGCGGCCCCCAGCAGCAGCCCCGCCGAAGCCAGCACACCAATTCCTTGCTTCCAGTTCATCGAGACCCCTCCTCGTTCCTTGTCGCGTAAAGCCATGGCGTCGCCAGTCGGGCCGCCACGTGCGCCGCCACGAACAGCGCCATGCTCAGCAGCGCCACCAGCACGATCCCAACGAACACCTGGTCCGTCTGGAACGCCCGCTGCGACCGT
>JBPPMX010000251.1:0-5744 GCA_051306275.1 Tepidiformaceae bacterium | reverse complement strand
GCCTTCCACCGCATGATGCGAAACGGCGCCGAGGTCGACTGGGTCGCGCACGGCCGCTATGTCGACCGCTTCGAACGCCGCGATGGCGAGTGGAAGATTGCCCGCCGCAAGGTCGTCCACAGCTGGGATCGTTACGACCCCGTGACCGAGAAGTCCGACGAGACCGCCGACTTCTGGAACCCCTCGTCACGCTCGACGGACGACCCGCTCTACCACGCGCGCGAACTGTAGCCTCACACCTCGCGCACCGTCCCATCGGCGATCTCAAGAATGCGCGTCGCGAACCGCTCGATCACGACGCTTCTCGCGTGCGGGATGAGGTGTGGACCAGCGAGTGTAACTCTGCGGTGGAGCGTCGAAAGACGTGGGGTAGCAGGGAGACCCCGCGCAATGGTGGCCGGTGGCTCGTGCGGATGAACCGAGAATAGCACAGCATTCGGGGCCCAGAAATCCGACTTTTGGCGGAGCCCTAAGCCGCCAGATCCATGCCGGGGCGGTACTCGGTGAAGCGGCCTTTGCCCTCTGCCTTCGCCTCATACAGGGCGGTATCAGCCTGGCGCAGGAGCTCGCTCGCGTCGACGCCTGGGCTTGTACCGAAGGTGATACCGACGCTCGCACCGACTGTGACCAGGGTCCCTTCGAGTGGGAACGGGGCGCCGAGCGCGGACACGATGCGATGGGCGATCTCCCTCGCCTCGGCTGCTGTCGCGACACCTTCGAGCAGGATCGTGAACTCGTCTCCGCCGAGGCGTGCCACGAGGTCTGAAGGGCGCACGCAGGTGCGAAGCCGATTACCGACCTGCACCAGGAGCTGGTCACCAGCAGCATGCCCGTACTGGTCGTTCACTGCCTTGAAGTCATCGAGGTCCAGGAACATTACCGCAAGGAGCGGCCCCCCGGCCCGGTTGCGGGCGACGGCGCGTTCGAGCTGGTGCGTGAACTGACGCCGGTTCGCAAGGCCCGTGAGCACGTCCTCGTTCGCCTGGATCTCCAGCTGGCGCTCGGCGGCCTTCCGTTCTGTAACGTCGATACAGCTCCCGAGCATGGCGCGCTCGCCCTCGAAGACAATCGAGCTTGCCGCAACTTCGAACCAGCGGATCGCACCGTCCTTCCGGCGCACGCGGAACTCGGCGCGGGGTGCGTTGTGGGGGTCGCGTAGCATCGCGATGATGTCTGCGTTCGCCGCGTCGCGGTCGTCTTCAAGCATGAGCTTCACGTTCGCCGAAACCCCCACCAGTTCATCCGCGGAGTAGCCAGACACTTCTTCGAAGGTTGGGTTCACGTATCGCAGGATGCCGCCCGACGTGATGTACATCGCCGCGGGAGAGTTTCGCGCGATCGTGCCGAGCAGCTCTTCCGCAGCCCGGCGGTCGGAGATGTCGCGCGCGATGCTCTGCACGCTCACGAGCTGCCCGCCCGAATAGACACCTCGCGCGTGTACCTCGACCGGCACGACCGTCCCATTCGCGCGGACGAATTCGACTTCGAAGTCTGCGGAGTCCCGCTCGCCGCCGCTCGCATAAACCGAGTTCCGCTTCGCCACGTCGTGTGACTCCGCTGTCGAGAAGTCCGAAATGTGGCGCCCGATCATGGCCCCCTGGGTCATGCCGAGTGCCTCGGCCATCGCCGGGTTCACATCGAGGATCTTCCCGTGCTCGTCGACCGAGTAGATGAAGTCGAGCGCGTTCTGGAACAGGTCTCGATAGCGCCGTTCGCTCTCCTGCACGGCCCGCTCCGCCGCGAGGCGATCGCGCATGTCGCGGACGATCCCCTGCGTCCCCACGAACACATCGTCGCGAAAGATGGCGCGGGAATTCACCTCAACGGGCACATGCTCGCCGTTGAGTGCGAGTATATCGAGTTCCATTTGGGCCGAGCTCCGGGCGCCTCGAGCGGCAATCAGGCCGCGCTCCCGGACGACCGGGAGCGATTCGGGCGCTACGAAGTCCTGTATCCTGCGCCCGATGAGGTCATCTCGCGGGACCCCGAAGAGACGCTCGAGCACGCGGTTGACGTCCGTGATCCGGCCCTCAGCATCAACGGTGTAAATCCCGTCATAGGCGTTCTCGAACAGTTCCCGGTACCGCTCCTCACTCTCGAGAATCGCTCGCTCAGCAAGCACCTGCTCTGTTTCGTCGCGCAAGATGACCACCGAGGCAACAACGCGGCCAAGCTCATCGAACATCGGAGAAGCGGCACTGCGGATGAAGCGATCGGCGCCGAGCGACCGGTAACGGACCGTATGCGTCACGACTTCCGATCGGTCGCTTGCGCGGAAAATCTTGCCGAGCGAGGCCCGGATTCCCGGGAGGTCCTCAGGGTGAATCAAATCGAACGGGTCTGCGGGGGCGCTGCCATCCATCTCCGCCGGTAGGAAGGGGCGGCTCGTGAACACGAACTTCCCGGTCATATCAACAATGCCAATGATGTCGGGCGAGGCCTCAAGGATGGCCCGCATCCGATCCTCGCTCTGGCGAAGCTTCTCCACCATCTCCTTGCGCTCGGTAACGTCCCGCACGATCGCGACCTGGTGGGTGAGCCCTTCGATTGTCAGCGCCTTCGCTGACACCTCCGCGGTGCGGCGCGTCCCGTCCGGCCAAACAACGGGCAACTGGACCACGCCCGCCCACGTTCCCGGCGTTTGCGCGTGTCCGCGGAGTGTCTCCCTGATTTCGGAGGGCGCTCGCTCCATCGCCCCCTCGAGGGTTGGCATGGACTCCGGGGATGTTCCGAGGATGGCGTAGAACGCCTCATTCGCATACACGAACCGGTTCCCCTCAGTGACAACCACGCCCTCACCGAGCGCGCTCAGCCCCCCAAGAAGGTGGTCTGCGAAGTCCTGCTGCTTGGCGATTTCGCGCCGGGCGAATCGTTGGCCGCGCATGATCGCAATGCTCAGCCAGATGTAAACGCCCGCCCCGAGGAGCACGAGCACAACGCCCACCCCAACGATGGTCTGCGTGCGGGAGCCCCAGGTCTCGGCCGATTCCCGTGCTGCGCTTGCTTCCGCAGCACGCTCAGCCTGGTTCCCCCGGATCAACTCCCAAAGCTGTGGGCCCACGCCGCCCGCGCTCGCGTCGATGAGCGCGAACGCTTCGGCCGTTGCTCCAGACTGGTACAGGCTGAGGACTTCAGCCACGAGCGCCTGTTGCGACTCCACCACCCGCGTTATCTCGGGCAGCGCGGCATCGAGCCGTTCGTCCTGCGGCGCGAGGAGGGCGAGCAAGCGGAGGTCCCGGGAGATCGAGGCCTTCGCGGCGTCGTTGGGAGCCAGGTAGGTACCGTTTCCGGTCAACAGGTACGAACCAACGCTCGCCTGCACGGCGGCCGAGGTCGTGAGTACCGAATCGAGCCGTTCATCGATCAGGGCGAGTTCGTCGGCCCGGTCCTCGACCTCGAGGAGGTGCTGCAGGGTGAAGAACGAGGCGACCGCAATCATCAGCACTGCAAGGAGGATGAAGGCGCCCCCGACAAGGACAAAACCCTCCCCGCGGTCGATCTTCGCGGGGCCTCGCTCGGGGATTGGCTCGCCGCCGGGGCTGCCTGGGAGTCGAAGGTGCAACATCAGGCCACCGCCGCAACTTCCGGCGCGATCAGCGCCTCGCGCTCAAGCCACCGCAGGAACGCCGCGACGCATCGCGGGTCAAGCTGGGTGCCGGCAACGCGCTTCAGTTCGAGGACAGCTGCGTCAAAGGTCCACGGGTCGCGATAAACACGCGGAGTCGTAAGCGCGTCGAACGTATCGGCGACGGCGATGATCCGCGCTTCGAGCGGGACGCGGTCGCCGGCAAGCCGGTCCGGGTAGCCATTTCCGTCGTAGCGCTCGTGGTGGGCGCGTACGACCGCCGCCGCATGCGCGAGGACTTTTGAAGCCCGTGCGATCTGCTCGCCCTGGGCTGAGTGCATCTTCATCTGGTCGTACTCGTCGGGCGTGAGCTTGCCCGGCTTCATCAGGATCGCATCAGGGACGGCGATCTTGCCGATGTCGTGGATCCGGCCGGCGACTTCGATCACCTCGAGTGAATCCCGGCCCAGGCGCATTTCGCGTCCGATGGCAACGGCGAAGTCGGCAACGCGGCCCATGTGATGGCGCGTGTAGTCGTCGCGGGCGCCCATGGCATGCTCAAGCGCGTCGAGCGTCGCCGGGTCGGCCAGCTTCACCCGGTCGAGGCCGTCGCGCAGCGCAATCGCCCGCGCGAAGAGCAGCAGCGAGCCCGCCCGCTTTGCTTCGATCGCCCAGCCGCTAACGAGCGTCAGGAACGCCGCCAGCATCAGGAAGTGGTAGAGCCACCAGCTCGTCTGCCAGAGGGTGCCGTAGTAGAGCGAGACCTGCGTCTCGGCGAGCAGCACCAGCGCTACAACCATCGCGAACTGCCCGGGGAATCCGGTCAGCCGCCACGCGCGCCAGTACCGCCAGGCCGCGACGGCCAACAGGGTCACGGTCGAGATCGCGAGCCCCGCGTCCCACGTCTGCGAATCGGGGATGAAGGAGAAGAGGCCTGGGCGCCCCATGATGAGCGCGAGATACCCCAGCAGTGCCACGAACGCAGCCGGCATCAGCCACCGCGCCGAAGCCTGCACGGCGCGACCGGCAGGCGACCACTCGGGAAGCACGCTGAGGAAGATGAACGTCGCGCCGGCGAGCTGACTCAGTCCGGCGGAGACCCGGACGCCGTACGGCTCCTGGTCGGCCGGGATGATGAACCCGGGCGTCGATAGCCCGTGCGCCGCGAAGATCAGCGCGATCGACATGAAACCCAGCGCGAGGAACACGTTCCGCGTCGTACGGACGCTCTCAACGCTGAGGACGAGCGCAGCGGCGATCCCACCAGAGACAAGTGTCGCCGCGGAGACGATCCAGAAGTGCTGGGTCGGGGCCTGCAATCGCGGGTCCAGCCCGTCCACGTTCGTCATCACGACGAACGCGATCAATGGACACAGGAGCAGCGCCCAAGTGCCGGCCATCAGAAATCGATGCGCCGTTGTGTTCATCACTCTTCTCTATCGGCACGTTCAGCCATTCCGTTCACAAAGAGGTTCATGACCCGGCCCCGGCGGATGCGGGCTACAATCGGCTCGTGGATCCTCTCGCGCTTGGGCGCCTCACCATGACTCCGAAAAACGCGGCGCATCTCGTGGCCGAAGCGAACGACAGCGCACTTGACCTCGTGGCGGACGATGGCTGGAGCGCCCGTCTCGCACTCGCCTTCCTGCGCGATGCCGAGTCGCTCATCTTTCGCCTTCGCCTCGAGCGCATCCTCGCGGAGGAGACGCCTCGCCTCGCGAGCTTCGACGACGAAAGCTGGGCGAACGCGCGCCACACCGGCCGCGACCGTAAAGAGGAGATGCTCGCCGACTTTGCGCTACAACGGCAGGCCACCCTCGGACTCCTTCGCGCCCTTCCAGAAACCCATCTCCTCCGCTCCAGCCGTCTCCCCGGCGGCGAACCGCTCACGGTCGCCGCGCTCGTCGAGCACTGGCTCGCGCACGACGCGCTCCAGATCGGTCGCATGGAACGCGCCCTCGGCACCACCGTCGCTGAAGTGATGCAGCGGCGCTTCCACCCGCCGGACTAAGGCTCGCCCCCCGGAGGGCTACCGGGTAGGCTTGCCGAATGCGTTATGCCCCGTTGAGCCGATCGATCCGTTTCTCCCTCCTCCCGCTCCTCCTGATCGCTGCTACGATCGGGGTCGCCTGTGGCAGCGGTGACGGCGACGATGCCGGCCCGACCGCTGCGCCATCGG
>JBPPMX010000250.1:0-4096 GCA_051306275.1 Tepidiformaceae bacterium | reverse complement strand
TCGGCAACGACTTCCAGAGCTTCCCGAGCGGCCACGTTGTCGGCGCCGTCCTTCTTTACGGTTTCCTCTTCCTCCTCGCTGGAAAGCTCGATAGCCGCCCCCTCCGCTGGTCCGCCCGCGCCTTCTGCCTGGGAGTGATCCTGACGTCGGGCTACTCCCGTATCTGGCTTGGCCACCACTGGGTCGGCGATGTCCTCGCGGCCTACACCTTCGGCGGCCTTGTCCTCCTCGGTGTCGTCGTCGCCTACCGCGCGATGGAGCCGACCTTCACCGGCCTCCCCTTCGTCCACAGCGCCCCGGTCCCCCACGACGACGCCCTTCCGCACGCCCACGCCCTCACCAGCACCATCCTCTTCCGCGACGGCCGCGTCCTGAAGATCTACAACCCCGGCTTCGTCCCGCGCCTCGCCTACTGGCTCTCATTCCAGGCGCCCTTCGGATACGCCCACAACCCCCTTGCGCTCGAAGCCGCGGTCTATCGCCGCAACCTCGCTGGCCTCCTCACCGAGTACTGGTACGGCTCGAACCGGGTCTCGCCCGCATACGGCATGACCACCGTCGATGGCCGCCTCGCGCTCGAAGGTCACTACACCGAGGGCGTCGAACCCACCGACCACCACGCCGCCCGCGCCTACCTCTTCGATCTCGCCGCCCGCTTCGACGCCGCCGGTCTCCCGACATGGCAGATCGACCCCCGCCAACCGCGCTCGCTCGGCAACCTTCTCGAGACCGCACCCGGCGAGTACACGGTCATCGACCTCGAATCCGGCATGGTCTCGCCCCTCCAGTCTCCCCGCGCCTGGTGGCGAGGCATTCGCCGCTCGACCGTCCCGCTCTACGACGATGTCTTCTTCGATGTGACCCGCGCCTATGTCGACCGCGAGCGCGAAATGATGCGCGCTACTCTCGGCGACGCCTGGCTCGCCAACCTCGAATCCACCCTTGCTGCCGCTGAATCCACCGGAACCCGCTGGCACGCGAGTGAACCCCGCCTCTGGAGCCGCTTCGCACGCGCCTTCTGGTCGGGCTTCGGCGTCCGCACGTTCCCCGGCTGGATCCGGGCGAAGGCCGAACACGGCCGCGACCGCGCCGGCGAATGGATCACCATCGAGATCGACCGCTGGGAAGAGGAGGGACGCTTCACCCCGGAAGAAGCGGACAAGGCCCGCATCCAGCTCGCCGATCCGGGTGTGCAGGAAGTCCTGCCACACTTCGGCGTCCACCTCCTCATCGGCGTCGCCCTCCGCTTCCCCTTCGGCAGTGTCGCCCGTGTCACCTACGTCACCGGAAACTTCCTCCTCGCCAATCTCCGCTTCGCGCTCCGCCGCATCGACCGCCGCAAGTGGCGCCGCGAACTCTCCATCCACTCCCCACTCGTAATCCTCATCGCGGCGATGCCCGGCATCGGAACGTCCTCCTATCTCGCGTCGGGGCCGCTTCTCGCCAACCGCTCGATCCTCCGCGTCGCCCTCGATGCCGTCGGCGAGAAGTTCCCCGGCCAGGTCTATCGGCGCACAGGCCTCCGCCGCATCATCGCGAAGCCCGCGCACCATCGCGCGGAGGTAGTCCAGCAATGACCACCAGCGCACACCGCCCACCCCACCCGGCTGCCCTCATCCGCTTCGAGCACACCGTCTCCGAATGGCTCGGCTGGCTCGGGCGATGCATCGCACTCTTCTCCATCCTCGCGTTCCTCGTCCTCATGCTCCGCGAAGGCGTCCCCCAGAGCCTCGAGCCGGCCTCGTGGGAGTGGCGCGCACAGGTGACCCTCCTCGCCCTCCTCGGCCTTGGCGCGCTCCTCGCATGGCGTTGGGAGGGCCCCGCTGGGTGGCTGCTGGTCTTCGGTGGTGTCGTCCTCGGCGTCCTCGCCTCCCTCCAGTACGCGCCGGGCGTGGCGGTCTTCGCCGCGCTTGCCTTCGTCGTCCCCGGCGTCCTCCTCGTCCTCCACTGGCAGCGCCAGGCCGCCCGCCTCACCTTCATCCTCGCGGCAACCGTCGTCGCCGCCACCCTCGCAGCCGGCGGCATCACCTCCGCCCGTATCTACGACTACTACTACGGCCCAACCCACCCGGAGTCGATCCTCCCCGGCTACGACACCGCCACCGTCGAGTGGGTCTGGGCCGGCGCCGTCGACACCACCTCAGCGACCGTAAAGGCCCGCCTCGCCGATCCCGGCGGCGCAACCCTGCTCCTCTCCACCTCCCCGGCGATGACCAATCCGCTCACATTCCCCGGCGGAGCGCGCTATCCCGCCGACCCCGGCCTCCTCACCTTCGCAGCTGCGGGACTCACGCCGAACACCACCTACCACTACCAGCTCGTCGTCGACGGCGAACCCGTCACCACCCACCCGGGGACATTCACCACCTTCCCCGAGGGCCCCACCTCTTTCACCTTCGCCTTCGGGTCGTGCATTCGCACCGGCTCCAACGGCCAGGTCTTCGACCGCATCCGCGAAGCCGACCCGCTCTTCTTCCTTATCGGCGGCGACTTCAACTACGACAACACCGTCTCCACCGACCCCCGGGCCTACGCCGACAACTACGCCCAGAACCTCGCCCGGCCCGCCCAGCAAGCCCTCTACCTCAACGCGCCCATCGCCTACACATGGGACGACCACGACTACGGCGGCAACGGCTCCGATACCTTCTCCCTCGGCCGCGACGCCGTCCGCGAAGCCTACGCCGCCTACGTCCCCCACTACCCCCTCCCCGCCGGCGAAGGCGCCGCCATCTACCAGGCCTTCACGGTCGGGCGCGTCCGCTTCATCGTCACCGACACCCGCTCAGAACGTGAGCCGGACGCCGTCATCCCCACCATGCTGGGCGAGACCCAGCTCCAGTGGTTCAAGGACGAACTCCTCGCCGCGAGAGACGCCTACGCCCTCACCGTCTGGGTAAACGGCGTCCCCTGGATCGCAGCACCGGACCCGGCCGCCGACCACTGGGGTGCATTCCCACAGGAGCGCGAAGAGATCGCGAACTTCCTCGCCGAACACGACATCACCAACCTCGCCATGCTCAGCGGCGATGCACACATGCTCGCCATCGACGACGGCACCAACAGCAACTACGCGACCGTCGGCGAGTCCCGCTTCCCCGTCTTCCACGCCGCCGCCCTCGACCGCCGCGGCAAGGAGAAGGGCGGCCCCTACAGCGAAGGTGCCTTCCCCGACGGCGGCCAGTTCGGCCTCATGACCGTCACCGACAACGGCGGCCCCCTCACGGTCTCCTGGAGCGGCCGCGACTACACCGGCGCCGAACTCATCGCCTACGAATTCACCGTCCCCGCGCCCGACTGACCGCCGCGCCTACATCTCCACCGCAGCGATGAACGGGTAGAGCGGCTGCCCACCCGCGATCACCTCGACCTCCGGCCCGCTGAACCGCCCGCGTACCGCATCCGCCGCCGCCTCGAGCCCCACCGCGTCGACCGCCTCCCCGCCGTACAGCGTGATGATCGCCGCATCGCTCGCACCCGCCGCCTCGAGACCCGCCAGCAGCGCATCGGACGCCGACGGCACCGACGCGATCAGGTCGCCATCCACCAGCGCCAGCGCCTCGCCCGCGCGCGCCTGCACCCCATCCGCCGAACGGTTCGCCGCCGCCACCGTCACCTCGACCGTCCGCACCAGCGTGATCGCCTCGCGCATCCGCTCCAGGTTCGTGCTCGTCGTCTCATGGATGCCGAACGCCAGCGCCGCCGCGATCCCCTGCGGGATCGACTCCGTCTCGATCACATGGATGGTCGACCGCGCCAGCTGCACCGCCTGCAGCGCCGCCGCAACCACGTTCTTGTGGTTCGGCAGCACGATCACGTCCGGCCGCCGCATCGCGTCCGCCGCCGCCGCGATCTCCCCTGCCGGCGGCTTAACAACCTCACCGAGGTCGGACACTTTCGCCCCCAGGCTCTCGAACACCTCGGTTAGCCCCGCCCCACGGCTCAACGCCAGCAACCCGATACGCGCCGTCGCCCCGCTTCCGGTCGCCTCGAACGCCACGTTCTGCGCCGTCATGTCGTCGACCTTCACCCGGCTCACACCCCAAGCGCCCCCGCCAGGGCAAGGACACCGTCGGGGTCAGCTGTATGGACGTGT
>JBPPMX010000249.1:0-2529 GCA_051306275.1 Tepidiformaceae bacterium | reverse complement strand
GAGACAGGCCTTCGCCCTCGCCATCGAAGCCGCCACCGGCCGCCGCCGCGCCACGTAAACGACCCGACAATGCAACGGTGCCGCTCGTCTGTTAGCCTAGGCTCCTTAGGTCGATAGTGATCAAATCTACTCCCTCGGTACGGTTCAGATCTATGAACGATACGCCCCCGTCTGACGCTCCCTTCAAGCTCGTCTGGAGCGATGTCGAGGGGATGACCGCTGTCCACAGCGATCACTTGGTCGTTGCGGCGCGTGACGGGTACTTCTTGGTGACCTTCGGACAGACGGTCGACCCGATTGTGCTTCGCGAAGAGGATGCAGAGGCGCTCAAGTCCCGCGGGTATGTCTCCGTGAAGCCGTTGATTCGAATGGCAATTCCACCTCTGGCGATGGCTCGAATGGCGTCCGCCTTCATCGAGAACCTGAAGGCGAATGCGCCCCACTTGCTCGAG
This sequence comes from Tepidiformaceae bacterium, assembly GCA_051306275.1. Classification (GTDB taxonomy): domain Bacteria; phylum Chloroflexota; class Dehalococcoidia; order Tepidiformales; family Tepidiformaceae; genus JBPPMX01. The sequence continues at coordinate 2,077 of JBPPMX010000249.1, read as the reverse complement.
GTGACTGACTCTGAGGCCCCCGAGTGAGCGCTGCATCACGATTCGACACGAGTGCGATTGGCTTCCCGATGCAACCTCGCCGGACGAGCCCGGACGCTAGGAGCGCCAGGCTCGGCAGGGCCTCGAACATAACGGCACTCTGGGCGGAGAGCCCCGACGCCGTCTCGACATCGTCGTCGCCGATGGGGGCAACTGAGCCGGCTGCTGCTTACTTTAGGGCCCTTGAACGCCGAATGTTCGAACTCGTTGAAAAAGGCGCTGGGTGGGGGTTTGGTCATGAGACGCCGATTCGGGCGACAACAGCACAGCGTGCGATGGATCTCGCGCGGGCACTGCAATCGATAGCTCCTGCGACGGGGCCGAGGGCGTTTCCAACCTCCGACGGAAAGGTCCTGCTCGCGTGGGATCTGAAATCGAAGGATCTCGAGGTGTATGTTCCAGAGGATGGGCCGTACGAGGTTATGATCGACGCTGCGGACGACTCGCGTGAGTTCGCCGCTTCGAGTCCAACTGAGATTGAGGCAGCCCTTCACCCGTGACCGGCCCGGAACCGGTGGATGATGGAGAACTGGTTCTGAGGCTGGTTCCGCCCGACCAATGGGACCATGAATACGGTCGGCCGAGTTCTGCGGTGTTTAGAGATTCCGACGGACGTCTGTCGGCTTGGGCAGCATCTCGCCTGTCTGGTCCTCCCGACGACGTGCTGCATGTCGGGCGGTTCGAAGCCTTCGGTCGTGTAGGTTTGCCGGTAGGCAGCGTTCGACGGCTCCAGAAGGGTGATGGGTCACCCGCCGGCTTGGATGTTGAGTTCGATCCTGACGGGGCCGCCCCTCCGTTTACCGATCTCGCTTCGGCTCACGTGGCCATCACGGGGACTCGGCCGTCGGCTGCCGCGAAGGCACTTTCCCGCTATGTGGGGGATCATCCAGAGAGTGTGGAGAGGACAGTGACGGCGAGATAGCACGCCTCACCGTCCGCAAAGCCCACCGCGGCGACTGACTCCGCTACTCCCGCGGCGCGCTGAAGATCTGCGCGTAGTACCTGTACCCCTCCGCCGTCTCGAAAACGCCGATACCGACGTGCGTGAGGTCGGGGTCGAGCAGGTTCTCACGGTGCGTCGGGCTCGCGAGCAGTTCTGCCATCGCGAGCGTCACCGTATCCGCATCGGCGTAGTCGTTCCCCGCGAGGTTCTCCCCCGCCTTCTCGTAGCGAATCCCGGAAAGCGCGAGCAGCTCGACCCACATCCGGTACCCCGCCGGGTCGGTGTGGCTGAAGTAGCCCTGCTCCCCCATCTGCGTCGTCCGCACGCGGGCGATGTACCCCAGTTCCGGGTCCCAGCGCAGCGCCGCAATCCCGGCATCCGCTCGAGCCGCGTTCACCGCGTCGAACATCGCCTGCTCTTTCGGGTCGATCGCGCCGGCCGCGGGCATCGGCAGATAGAAGTCTGCCGGGACATCGTGGAAGAGTGCGTTCGCCGGGACGCTCACCTGGTAGGGCGCCACCGCTGCCGAAAGTGCGTCCGCCCCGCCCGTCCGCGCGATGCTGGGTGTCGCGAGTACCCCCGGCAATCCGAGGGCCAGGACAGCAACGATGAGCACGAGGAGTACTGGCACATGTCCCGCGGAGGCATCTCGAACGGCAGCACGGGCTGGGTGGGTTCGCATGCGTTCAGTGTCCGCGTGGGCCCGGTCGATCCGAGCTTCGGCCACCGCCCGATATGTAGCGGTTACGCGACAATCGCCGCTCGACCAGGCCCGGAAACCGTTCGACCCGGCCCAGGAGGACTGGGGCCGGGCCGATTGGACCGGGAGGACACTGGATCGGTGGGCGGCGGCTACGGGGCCGCGATGAAGATCTGGGCGTAGTACTTGTAGCCGTCGGCGTTCTCGAACAGGCCGATGCCGACGCCCGTGTACATCGGGTCGAGGATGTTCGCGCGGTGTGTGGGGCTGTTCATCAGGCCTTCCATCGCGAGCGTCGCCGTCTCGGCCGGCGCGTAGCCGTTCGCGACCAGGTTCTCGCCAGCCTTGCGGTAGCTCAGCCCGAAGCGGTTGATGATCTCGATCCACATCCGGTA
>JBPPMX010000248.1:0-2026 GCA_051306275.1 Tepidiformaceae bacterium | reverse complement strand
ATGTGTATAAGAGACAGATGCGCGGTGATGCCAACGAAAGCCGCCGGGCGCATTCGCTCGACCCGCCTCGCGACGGCGTTGTCGTGGGCGTGGCGCCAGCGAACGGAGGTCTTGTCCCCGACGCCGACCTTCAGTGCGGCCGCGTAGAACATTGCCGGGAGGGCGGAAACGGATCGCGCCGGGGGCACGTACGCGCGCTTCCGGAGGAGATGGGTGACGCGGGAGTTTGGGGCGATGCGGCGGGCGAGGGACCAGGATGCGTTGGTGTCGTGGGGGACGAGAAAGCGATAGGGGATCCCAGCGGCCTTGCAGGCGAGAACCATGTGCTCGGTATCGGAGTGGCGGTACGCGTTGCTGAATACGATGCCGCGTGCTGTACGCGGGGTTTGCTCCGGCCCGCTCATTTGCGGTCGAGCCGATCGGTGCGGGCGAGTTCGGCACAGGTAGCGAGTCCATCCATGAGTCGCTGCGTGTAGCGGTCCCACGTGAACTCCTCAGCGGTCGCGCGGGCAGCGGCGCCCATCGACGCCCGGAGGTTAGGATCGGCCGAAAGGGTCGCGAGTCGATCGGCGATCGCCTTGGGGTCTCGCGGTGGGACGACGAAGCCGTCGATGCCATCCCGGATGATGTCGCCGTAGCCGGATTGCGGGGTGACGATTACCGGAAGACCGCTTGCCATGGCTTCCAGAACTGCACGGGACATGCTGTCGGCGAGAGAGGGGAGTACACAGACGTCCGCCCGCTCGTAGGCTGCCGGGATCTCGGTGAAGGGCACTTCGCCATCGTACGTGCCGTTCGGGAGTGAGGCCATTGCGTCCGCGGTCGCGCGCATGTTCGCAGGGAGCGCGCCGCGTCCCAGCCAACGGAAGGTCTCGACGACATCCCCGGCACGGCGAACAGCTTCGATCGCGTAATCGAGGCCCTTGAACGGCGTGGGCCGGCTGACGGTGATAATGCGCAGCGGGCGTGCTCCAGGTGGGCGCGATCGGAAGGGAAAGTGGGACAGGTCGACCCCCTGTCCAAGGGTGAGGATGCGGCGAGTATCGACGCCATCGGCGCGCAGGTGCGCGGCAACATGCCCGGACTCGACGGCGACGCAGGAGGCTTCCACCGCGGCGGCTCGATGCTGGGCCAGATTCCTCCGGGCAGCGGTGGCGAACGCTGGATCGCCCGGGCCAACGTCGATGCGCGCGACCTCGACGAGGTCCCAGGGATCTTCAGAGATCGAGAACACGCTAGGGATGCCCAGGGTGCGTGCAGCACGGAGTGAGCGAGTGGCAGGGATACCGGCGGCGACGTAGAGCGCGGGGCGCAACTTCTCGAGGCGGGAGGCGACCACCCGATCGTGGTTCTGGTACCACCGGGAGTACAGCGCTTTCCGCTGTGGTGTGAAGCGTGGTGCAGGCAGGCGGGCGAAGGCGCTGATTACCAGGGTGGGCAGGACTGACGTCGATACGGAGCGAGAAATTCCCGCGCGACGCTGCAGGATGCGCTCAGCCCGGCGGGCGGAGCCTGGGAGCCTGCGGGCGAGGCGAGCGTAGCGAGAGGCATCGAGAGGGACATAGAAGGCGGCGAGCCGGCCCTGGGAGTCGAGCGCACGGGCACATGCCTCCAGGCCGTCGTAGCGCCAGAGATGTGAGATAGCGACGGTGGCGGGCTGGGGGTGCTGCACGCTCACAGCACCGGGCAGAACGCGCGACGCTGGGTCACTCCATTTCGCCCCAGGTGCGGCCTTGCTTCAGGTCGACCTTGAGCGGGACGGCGAGGTCGATGCTGGCGGGCATGAGGCGGAGGGCGAGGTCGCGGATGGCGGCGATCTCGGAGGGCGGGCATTCGAAAATAAGTTCGTCGTGAACCTGGAGGATCATCCGGCTCTGGAGATCGCGAGCACGGAGTTCTTCGTCGACACGGATCATGGCGACCTTGATGATGTCGGCGGCGGTACCCTGGATCGGCATGTTGATAGCTTCGCGCTCGGCGGCGCTGCGGACCTGGAAATTGGTGCTGCTGATGGCGGGAAGGTAGC
>JBPPMX010000247.1:0-3056 GCA_051306275.1 Tepidiformaceae bacterium | reverse complement strand
CCGCCCGGCCCCGCTCACTACCGTGGAGTGCGGGGCGTTACCTTCCGGGTGCGCGACGAATCGCTCAGCACCCTGTCCCAGCCGTTCGAAAATTCTTTCGTTGCCCCGCAGGCACACGTCCCGATTGAGCTCGGGCCGTCCTGCTTCTCGATCTGCCAGCGGTGAGCGTGGACATCCTCCGTCGGCGCCACTACTTGAACCGGTAGGTGATCCGCCCTCGCGTCAGGTCGTATGGCGAAAGCTCCACCAGGACGCGATCGCCCGGCAGGATCTTGATGTAGTTCTTTCGGATCTTCCCGCTGATGTGTGCGAGCACTTCGTGCCCGTTCGCCAGCTCTACCTTGAACGTCGCGTTCGGGAGCGGCTGCGTAACCACCCCTTCGACCTCAAGCGCATCCTTCTTCATCTGAGCTCCTTCTGCTCCCGGCCCCCGGGGCGTGGTGACGGCCACCGGGAGATCCCGGTGGCCTGGTTCTCACACTGGCGCCTAGTAGCGGCTGCTGCCGCCCCGGCCACCACCGCCGCCGCTGCGACCGCCCGATTCCTCGCGCGGCTTGGCTTCGCTTACGTTCAGCATACGCCCGCCGAGGTCGGTCCCGTTCAGCGCGCGGATCGCGTTCTCAGCCTCAGTCTGGTTCGCCATCTCGACGAACCCGAACCCGCGGGACTGGCCCGTGCCGCGGTCCATCACGACCTGCGCCGACTCAACCGCGCCATGGGTCGCGAAAACTTCCTCAAGCTCGCGGTCCGAAGTCCTGAAGCTCAGGTTTCCTACATAGATCTTCATCAAAACAATTTCCTTCCCTGTTCCGGGGTCAAACCGCCCTCACGAACAGGAAGAACAACCACTCACAACAGATCGGGCCGAAACAGGACCTGCGGACAGAGTGCCGAGACTTCTCAGCGCAAACAGAGGACGGTTGCCTCGTTGCCCTGTGGGGGCGTATTCGAAGCATCTCCAGCGTAACACATCCGCGACCGGCCCCTTAGCCTTCCGGCGCCACCAGGTCCTGGTATTTCGCGTGCCGGTCGAGATACGAACGGACATAAGGGCACCGCGGGACCACGGCCAACCCCTCCGCCCGCGCCCACTCAAGCCCCGTCTTCGCCAGCTCCGCCGCTATCCCGCGACCCTCGATCGCCGTCGGAACTTCCGTGTGGACAAAGTACACCAGGCCGTCCCGCTGGAAGTACGCCATCTCTGCCCGGTGACCATCGACGACCGTCTCGAATCGCCCGTCCGCCACGTTGTTTGTGATCTCACTCAAGCCGCATCGCTCAATACGCTCCGGTCTGCTCGAACAGTGCTTTTGGGTTCAGCACTGTCATCTGGCGGATCTGATCGTCGCTCACCCCACGCTCCCGCAGCAAGTCCGAGAACCCCGTCGCGATATAGCCGAAGTGCTTCGGGCTCGCCTCGAATACCTCCTTCGGGATCCAGTCGAAATAGCACTGGTGGTCGTGCGAGAGCATGATCCGGTCGGCATATCCGCGCTCTACCAGCGCCGTCACCATGTCCGCCCGCTGCTCACTCGTCCGCGGGCGCTGCCCCCCGATCCGGTCCATCCCCAGATAGCTCCCGTCGAGGATGATCCTCTCCAGGTACTCCAGGCTGTCCGAGTCGTCCGAGTGGCCGATAACCGTCCGCCCCAGGTCGACCCCCTCTTCGCGGAACACCCGCTGCTGGTCCCACCCGGTCTTGTTCGCCGGCATCGTGTGCGTGCATATCGGCACACCGGTCTCCCGGTGCGCCCGCGCCGATGCCCGCAGCACCCGTTCGTTCATCGCATGCATCTCGGGCTCGGTCGCGCACTTGATCACGCCGGCGCGCACCCCCGTGTCCCCAATACCCTCCGTGATATCCCGCACGAAGAAGTCGGTCATCTCCTTGTCCGGTCGCCCCATGAAGTAGAACGGGATCGTGTAGTAGCACCCCGTCGCCACGATGAACTGCATCCCCGACTTCTCCGCCACTTCCTTGATCAGCAGCGGGTCGCGCCCGAGATCGATCGGCGTCAGGTCCACCATCGTACGCACCCCGGCCGCGTACGCCTCTTTCAGCAACCGCACCGACCGCTCCACGATCGCCGGCCGGTCCCATAACCCCGGGTACTGCTGGTGGATCGCCGGCCACGTCACGATTACGTGCTCGTGCATCAGCGTGAACCCCAGGTCCTCCGTATCGATCGGCCCTGTCGCCCCCTGGATACTCACCATCTCGCTTCCCTCCTCGCGCCCCGCGACGATACGCCGCCCCGTACCGCCTCTGCTACCAGTCGCGCCCTCGTCCGGATATCGTGCGCTGAGAGAGTGAGGATTCGATGGGCACTGTTGACCACAATCGCGTGATCCTGACCGCTGAAACCTCTTCATCCGCCTGAGCGAAGCCGATGGCGCCCGAACACCACCGACGCCAGCATCTGGCGCATCCCCTTCTCGCCCGCCGGCCCCGGCCACGTTCTCTATCTCACCAGCGACCTCATCGATGGCGCGACACGCATCTGCACCGACAACATCGCCATGGCCCGCTGCCTCCAGTCGACCGTCCAGGCGTGTTGAACCCCGCGACCGCCGACCCGGAGATCCCGGTCGTCGATGCCACCTTTAGCAGCGGTGGGGACATCCGCGACTTCTGGACCGATCGCGTCCACGCCCCCGGCGAAGAGATCGCCCTCACGTGGTACGACATCGGCGAACCCCTCCTCGTCCACATCCAGCCCGACGCCCCCCGAACCCGCGCCCCCACGGCGTCCGCACCACCCTTGTGCCCGCCGCCGCGGCTGGTGTCACCCACAACGGCGTCGAAGCGAAGGGCAGACCCTGGCCCCGCGACCGCGAAGGCCGCCCCTTCAGCACCTGCGCACTCGCCTTCTCCGAAAGCTGGACCCAGAAGCCTTAGAGCGCTGCAACACCCCTGCAACCCGGCTCCCAACCCCTGTTACCCGCCAAGGGACACCTCCTCCGTACCGTGGAACGACGGTCGCCGCGCCCCTCGGCCGGCACAGGAGGAACCCCGTTGCACACACTGAAGCGCATCACTCTCGGAGGGCTCGTCG
>JBPPMX010000246.1:0-7071 GCA_051306275.1 Tepidiformaceae bacterium | reverse complement strand
CACGTCCGCTATTCTCTCCCAAAGCAGGTGAGGGCGGCCGTGCTCGAATCGCTCGACGGACATCTCCTGCCGACGCAGAACGAGGCCGAGGTACTGCGGCTTCTCGCGGATGGACTCACCGATGCGGAGATCGCTGAACGGCTCCACCTGTCGATCCCAGCGGTTCGCTCGCGTCTCCATGGCTTTTACGATCGGTCGGGGATTCACGGTCGGGCGGCGGTGGCCTGGGCGAAGGGGCACCTCGGCTGCTGCCTCGCCGCCCCGCCAAATGCGGCGTAGTGCGGAAAGTTTCATCAGTTGTGATGTTGTGATCCGCAGTCGCTCGGGGCCATGATTCGTTGACTTCTCGACGGAGGATGAACCTTGAAGCAGATCGATGATCTCCGAATGACCGAGTTGGAGAGTGACGGTGCTCGCTGGGCGGGGTTGCGAACAGTAGTGGCGGGCCTTATCTGGGCGCTGCTGGGTGCTGCGATGTTTGCGCCGTTGCCGTTCGCAACGACCGCTGATGCCACCACTTCGCCGTTCGCGATGCTGGCAGGGGTTACGACTAGCTCGTCCGTCACGTCATTGGCCTGTTACGACACTTGCCCCGGGACTGGTGCTCACGCCTACACGGAACCCAATCCGGTGGATATGGGGACGCTTTCCAATCAACCACCAGTATATGTCCAAAACGACTATCTACCGGACGAGATCGAAGGCGGATATTTTCGCGCTTATAGAGTTATGACCGGGTGCGGGGCGCTCGAAGGCGGCGACTACAACGGTCGCCGAGTGAAGATCGAGCTCTACTACTGGGACGATGGCGGCTATGTCAATTGGAACCACGAGTCATACCTCCACATCGACCCGGACTCTTCCGTGGACTCCTCCTCTTCGGGTGCCATCTACTACATCTGGAATAACGCCTACGCAACCACCCCGTGGGTTCCGAGTTGGGTTGAGGATTTCAAAATGAACAACCTGACTTCAGGCGGGCGGAAAATCGGCGACGTGACAGAAGCAGCTGCGGAGGTGGAGGATTGTTGGTATGGGAATCATCTTCACCAGGAATCTGACGGCGACGGAGACTACGCGACCAATCTCGATGTTGGGGACACCACCACGGCCAGAATCACGGATGTCCACTACGTCACCCTGTCAGGAATAGCAGGAGAAGCACCGTGAGTGTCAGACTCGCGAGGGCATGGATCGGATTTCGTCGGCTCGCAAGTCAACCGCAAATGCTTGTCGCCGTCGGAATCCTCGCGATCGGGGTTATCGGGTTCCGCTTTGGCGTCGTAAGCACGGGAAGTCCCGACGCGGTTGGGGCGGATCAGGCGGTGCAGGAAAAGACACCGAGGCCGACGCCATCCGCCGGTGTGACTCCGGACATCGAGAGTGAAGCCGAACTCCCTCCCCCTCCCCCCGTCGGCCTCGCCTACATGGACAAGAGCGGCTTCCTGAGCATCCCCGTCTGGGATGACCGACACATCTCCGATGAAGCGAAGGACAATGACCCTTGGGTCAACCCGCGTTGGGCACCCTTTAACCGGTGCATGAACGAGGCAGGTGGCTATGGGGTGGCCGACGCACAAACACTCAAACAGGACGACATCGACGGCATACAGGAGCGAATCAACGCCGACGGACCGTTCCTTGAGCGCACTGCGGGTGGCCCGTCCCTCCGGATGACGCCGGGACTAGCCTCGTTCCTTGAGTGCGCTGCAGCCACTCTCGAAGTCGGGAACGAGGAGCTGGGCGCCATCTTACTGCCGGGGGATCCGACGGGTGAGATGCCGCGCTGATGCATATGTGGCTGCGCGGGTCCCGTTCGTTGCCCCCGCAGCCAGCCCAACCCTAGAATGATCCCACGTCCGGCGGACGCGCTCACCGCGTCCGCCTTTCCGATCGAGAGCCTATGACTGCCCCAACCACCGCCCACGATGACCTCCGCGCTGAGGCCCTCGCCGCCCTTGCCGATGCCGCCGATGAGGCCGCGGTCGAGGCGTGGCGCGCTGAGTGGCTGGGGCGCCAGGACGGGCGCGTCACTGCCCTCCTCCGTTCGATCAAGGACCAGCCCGCCGAGGCGCGCGGTCCGTTCGGGCAGGCGACGAACGACCTGAAGGTCGCGCTCGAAGCAGCGCTCGATTCGCGCCGTGAAGCGCTGCGGCGTGCGGCTATCGATGCACTCAGCACGACCGCGGCGCTCGATGTCACGCTCCCCGGCCGTCCCCAGCCGGTCGGCCGCCTCCACCCGGTCACGCAGACCCTCCGCGACTGTGTGAAGGCGTTCGAGGAGATGGGCTTCCGGATCGCCGAAGGGCCAGAGGTCGAGTGGAGCCGCTACAACTTTGACGGCGTCCGCATCCCCGAAGACCACCCCGCGCGGGACATGTGGGACACGATCTGGGTCAACACGCTCATCGATGGCAAGCGCGAGATGCTGCTTCGGACGCACACGTCGCCCAACCAGGTCCGCGTGATGGAGCGCTCGACGCCGCCGATCCGGGTCATCGTCCCCGGGAAGTGCTATCGCCAGGAAGCGACGGACGCGACGCACGAATGGATGCTCACCCAGATCGAAGGGCTCGCGGTCGATGACGGTGTGCGGATGTCGGACCTGAAGGGCGTGCTCTACGACTTCTCGCGGAAGCTGTTCGGGAGCGACCGGCGCATCATCTTTCACCACAGCTACTTCCCGTTCGTCGAACCGGGCGTCGAGATGGCGATCGACTGCTTCCGCTGTCGCGGCGAGGGCACGGGCTGCTCGACGTGCCACGGCACCGGCTGGATCGAAATCCTCGGCGCCGGCATGGTCCACCCCGAGATCATCGAGAACGCGGGCTACGACTCCTCCCGCTACACCGGCTTTGCGTTCGGCATGGGCGTCGAGCGCGTCGCCCTGCTCCGCTGGGGCATCGAGGACATACGGCATCTGTACCAGAACGATTTGCGGTTTCTGCGCCAGTTCTAATGGCTGTTAGCGGTTGGCCGTTGGCTATTGGCGTGCTGGGGCTGAGCGTTTAGTGCGTCCGTTTCAGGAGCTTCGGGTTTGGCAGGCTGCGCATGCGGTGACGCTGGAGGTGTACCGCGTGACGGCGGCGTTTCCGCGGGATGAGTTGTTCGGGCTGACGAGTCAGATGCGGCGATGTTCGAGCTCGATCGCCGCGAACATCGCCGAGGGGTCGGCCCGGGCCTCTGAGGCGGAGTTCCGGCACTACCTGAGCATTGCGCTCGGCTCTGCCGCGGAACTTGAGTACCATCTGATCCTCGCCAGGGACCTCGAATACCTCGCGCCGGATACATACGCCCCGTTGGACCAGAAGGTCGCAGAGGTTAAACGCATGCTCGTCGCGTTCCGCAAACGGATCGGCCCAGGCGCACCGGCGCCAACAGCCAACAGCCAGGAGCCAACGGCCCAATGAAACTTGCGCTTTCGTGGCTTCGGGACTTTGTTGATATCGAGACTACGCCGGCGGAGTTTGCTTCGCGGATTACTGATGCGACGGCGGAGGTCGAGGGGTGGCAGGCGATTGGGGCGGAGTGGGACCCCGAGCGGATCCGGGTGGCGGAGGTGCGGGCGGTGAATCCGCATCCGAACGCGGACCGGCTACGGCTTGCGACTGTGGAGACGGGTGCGGGCGAGGTCACGGTTGTTTGCGGCGCGCCGAACCTGGAGGTCGGGCAGAAGGTCGCGTTTGCGACTGAGGGGGCGAAGCTCCTCGATGGACATACGGGGGAGGCGGCGACGCTGAAGCTGCGCCCGATCCGCGGGGTTGAGTCGGCGGGGATGGTGCTGAGCGAACGGGAGCTCGGGCTCTCGGACGACCACGAGGGGATCCTTGTGCTACCGGCTTCGGCGGTCGTTGGTCAGCCGCTTTCGCAGGCGATCGGCGACGTGATCTTCGACATCAGCACCTGGGCCAACCGGGCCGACCTGCTCGGGGCGCTGGGGCTCGCCCGCGAAGTGGCGGCGGTGTATGACGTGCCGCTGGCCGAGCCGGCAACAACCTATACCGAGAGCTCTCGCGCCATCGAGGACCTCGTCTCCGTGACGATCGAGGATCCCGACATCTGCCGGCGGTTCACCGCGTCAGTCATTGAGGGCGTGACGATTGGGCCGTCGCCGCAGTGGATGCAGGACCGGCTGCTCAAGCACGGGATGCGTCCGATCAACAACGTGGTGGACATCACGAACTACGTGATGCTCGAAACGGGCCAGCCGCTGCACGCCTTCGACTACGACCTCGTCCGCGAACGCCGGATTGTTGCCCGGCGCGCGAAGCCGGGGGAAAAGCTCACAACGCTCGACGAGATCGAACGCGAACTCGACGGCGAGATGCTGGTTATCTGCGACGGGGGCGGGCCGGTCGGGATCGCGGGGGTGATGGGCGGCGGCAACAGCGAGGTCAGCGATGCCACGCGGAACGTCCTCCTCGAAGTGGCGAACTTCAAGGCGGGGTCGATCCGGCGCACATCGATGTACCTGAAGCTGCGCACGGAAGCGTCGCTGCGCTTTGAGAAGGGGCTCGGGCCGGACATGGCGCTCCTGGCCCAGCGGCGCGCGCTCCACCTGTTCGAGCAGATCACCGGCGGTGTGGTCGCGCAGGGGATCCTCGATGTGTATCCCGGGGCCGAGCCGCCGCGCACGGTCATCCTCCCGGACGAGCGGATCGAGCGGGTCCTCGGGTTCCACGTGCCGATCGCCGATGTCCGGCGGGTGCTCGGCGCGCTCGGCTTCGTCGTACACCACCTCCCGCCGGACCGCTACAGCATCCAGCCGCCGTACTGGCGTCCTGACGTTGTGCTGCCGGACGACGTGATCGAGGATCTCGCGCGGGTCTACGGCTACGAACACCTCCCCACGACCTCCCTCCGGGGGAGCCTGCCCGAGCCCGAGCCGCGCCCGCTGGAAGCGGCCCGCGAGGAGGTCCGCGACCTCGCCGCCGCCGCCGGCTACCAGGAAGTGATTACGTACACGCTCGGGTCGAAAGAGCGCCTCCTGCTCGCGGTCGACCCGGAGGATCCGGAGCGCACGAACCCACTTGCTGTCGTGAACCCGGTCGCGGCTCAGTACATGTACCTCCGTACGACGTTGCGCCCTTCGCTGCTGGCTACCTACACCTCGAACCGAGCCAACGTCGATGGGCCGCTTCGCCTTTTCGAGATCGGATTCGAGTACATCCCCGTGGAAGCGGACCTGCCGCATGAGCGGACGGTACTCTGCGCGGTCGCTGGGGGGGCGCGCGACGGGCGATGGCCCGGTTCGCCTACCCGCGAGGCCATCGACTTCTTCGATGCGAAGGGCGCGGTCGAGTCGATCCTCTCCGGCCTGCATGCACCGGCGACGTACGAGGCTGCCGTTGTTCACGGACTGCTCCCGGGTCACACCGCGGTGGTGAAGGTAGGCGGCGAGACGGTGGGCGTGATCGGGCAGGTCCACCCGGACCTCGCGATGAGCTTCGGCATTGATGACACGGTGTTCCTGTTCGAACTCTGGCTGGAACCGCTCACGGGCGTGCTGCCTGACCGTCCCGACTACCGGCCAGCGTCGCGCTATCCGGAGCTCCGGGAGAACCTCGCTTTCCTCGTCGACGAAGGGATCCCGGCCGGGCGGATCACTTCGCTCATTCGGCAGGCTCGCTTTGTCTCGGGCGCGGACGTGTTCGACGAGTTCCGCGGGCAGGGCGTGCCGGACGGCAAGAAGTCGCTGACGATTCGCGTGCGCTACCAGGCCCCGGACCGAACGCTCGCCGCCGACGAGGTGACGAAGGTCCACGATGGCATCCTCAAGCGCCTCGAACGCGAGCTTGGCGTCATCCCGCGCGGGGCATAGAAACCTCGACAGCCTGTCAACTTGCTTACGTCCCGTTAGCCCTGATCGCGCTAGGCTCGGCTCATGTCGAGTGATGCTTCCGCTGGGCCCCGTACCGAGACCGTCGTCGGTGATTACCACCGCCTGTTCGAAGATGATTCCAAGTGGGTCATCGGTGGATTCGAGCTAGGAGGCGGCGAGCGCTGGGAGTACAAGGAGCCGGATGCGACCGTGCTGGTCCGCAACGGCTGGCTGCAGGTTGCGGCTGTCCCTTACACGCGTGGAAACGACCGCGTCCAGATCCTCGACAACGCGAAACACATGTACTTTTCGAAGGATCGCTTCTGGGTGCCGGACGGTGGCCGGATCACGTTCGAGATCGAGGCGGCAGCCCGCAACGTCGGGACGCAGCCGGGGTACCTCTACGATGGCTACCTGTCCTGGAACCTGCTCGACTTCAACACCGGCTGGGCGATCGACTTTTTCGTGAGCGGCGACACGATCGCGACGGTCTACGGACGGCTCCCGTTCCCCGGGTCGCCGATGCCCGACACGGGCGAGGCGCGGAAGTTCTGTTTCTTCAACGAGCTCAAGGATGTCGAGACATCCCCCGGACAGCAACACGCCTACCGGATCACCTACGACCAGGGCGCCGACACCGTCGAGTACGAGGTCGATGGCCGGATCGTCGACCGATACGAGCGCGTGCCGGACAAGATCGGTGGCTTTCAGGTGGCCCTCGGCCTGATGTCGGAGATCGACATCGTCGACGGCAAGTCGGTCAGTTGCCACGGGCAGGGGACGATTGGCCGCTGGAGCCCGATGCGGGTCGTTACTGAGGGCTAGTCGGCGGCTCGCCCGGCTTTGCTTCGAAGCCAGCGCATTCGACCACCGGCAGGGGCGGGTACTTCCGAAAGCGCGGGTCGGTGGCGGCGAGTTCGCACATCCAGAACGCGGAACCGCGCCCGCTGACGACTGTCCGCGCATTCGTGCAGGCTGCGCAGAGTCCGACGCGCATCATGGCTCAGGGTGTGCTTCGAAGAACGCCCAGATGACTTCGGTGGCATCGATAGCGTCCGACGGATTATCCGCGCCGGCGAAGCCCGGCTGGCCGCCTGGCCACGAGTGTCCGCCACCGGTGATCGTGTAGAGCACGACGGCGATCCCGGCGTCGCATTCGCCCCAGGATTCGGTGATGAGCGCGCCGGCCTCACCCCGATCGGCGTTGGGGCTGCAGCCATTGCTCTCGACGAACGCTCCTACGGAATCGG
>JBPPMX010000245.1:0-16285 GCA_051306275.1 Tepidiformaceae bacterium | reverse complement strand
CCCTCGCACCCCGGTTCGCCGCCTCCATCACCCCCGGCCCGCCGCCGGTCATCACGGTGAACCCCTCTCGCGCCAGCGCCCGGCCCATCTCGCGGCTAAGTTCGTAGTACACGTGCCCCTCGCGAAACCGTGCCGACCCCAGCACCGTCACGCACGGCCCCACGAAGTGGAACGTACGGAACCCGCGCATGAGCTCCGCTGCGATCCGCAGCGTCCGGCTCAGCTCCCGCCCGCGCGAGAGCGGCCCCTCCAGGAACTTCCGCTCCTCCGGGCTCGAGGTCGCCTTCCCCCACTGCGCGCCCGTCGCTGGTGGCGGCTCCCCTCGGAGTTCTTCCTCATCGACCCTAGCCTTCACACTTCCCCCGTTGACATCCTCTGTCCGCGCGTGCCAGAGTTAGTGTACAAACGACACTAAGTCGAATTCCGCTCTCATGCCCACGGTGGGGTGTTCACTGTCCCCCACGCGAAAGGCGGTAAACCATGGTCACGGCGCTCAAGCCAGCGCTCAAGGCGCGCGACGAAGAACTCCTCGCACTTTACTCCGACCCCGACACCTGCCCGACCGACACCCTCGTCCAGGTCCCCCTCGTCGAAGAGCCCGCGTTCATCTCCTGGCAGCAGGACATCCCCCGGGACTACCTCAAGCTGCCCGCCGAGGAACTCGACCGTCGCATCAGTGCCGCCCGCGCGAAGCTCGACGACCGCCTCGTCATCCTGGGCCACCACTACCAGCGCGACGAAGTCATCAGGTACGCAGATTTCACCGGCGACAGCTTCAAGCTCGCCCAGCACGCCGCCGCCCAGGAACGCGCCGAGTATGTCCTCTTCTGCGGCGTCCACTTCATGGCGGAATCGGCCGACATCCTCACTCGCCCTGAAGTGACCGTCGTCCTGCCGAACATGGCCGCCGGCTGCTCCATGGCCGACATGGCCGACCCCGACGACGTCTACGAAGCCTGGGACATCATCACCGAGGCCCTCGGCGACGATCACCGCGTCATCCCCATCACCTACATGAACAGCGCCGCCAGCCTCAAGGCATTCGTCGGCGAGCGCGAGGGCATCGTCTGCACCTCCAGCAACGCCCCCAAGACGTTCGACTATGCCTTTGAACGCGGCGACAAGATCCTCTTCTTCCCGGACCAGCACCTCGGTCGTAACACCGGCTACGAGATGGGCATCCCGCTCGACGAAATGGTCACGTGGGACTACCGCGAGCCCAACGGGGGCCTCACCGTCGACGAACTCCGCCACGCGAAGGTCATCCTCTGGAAGGGCCACTGCAGCACCCACCAGCGCTTCAGCGTTGCCCAGGTCGAGAAGGCCCGTGCTGATTTCCCCGGCGTGAACGTCATCGTCCACCCCGAGTGCAGCTGGGAAGTTGTCCAGAGCGCCGACTTCAACGGCTCCACCGAGAAGATCATCCGCACCATCAGCGATGCCGCGCCCGGCACGACGTGGGCCGTCGGCACCGAGATCAACCTCGTCAGCCGCATCGCTGCAGAAAACCCGGACAAGACGATCTTCTCGCTCGACCCGGTCGTCTGCCCCTGCAGCACGATGTACCGCATCCACCCCGCCTACATCGCCTGGACCCTCGAAGCCCTCGCCGCCGGCTACGTCCGCAACGAAGTCCGCGTCGAAGAAGAGACCCGCAAGTGGTCCCTCGTCGCCCTCGAGCGCATGCTCGCCCTCCCGTAACCGTGGCGATGGCGCGGCCTTCGCTCTAGGATTGGCCGCGCCATGATGAAAGTCATTCGCCCCGACGATCGTGACCTCACGACCAGCCAGACCACTGGCATGCGCCGCGAGGCCGGCATCTCCGGCGCACTCACGGGCGCCGAGGGCCTCTGGATGGGCGTCGGCTTCAACGAGCCGGGCCAGGCATCCGGCGCACACCACCACGGCCGCTCCGAGTCCGGCATCTACGTCCTCGCCGGTCGCATCCGTTTCCGCTTCGGCGAAAAGCTCGAGAACGTGGTCGACACCGAGCCCGGCGACTTCATCTTCGTGCCCCCGTTCGAAGTCCACTCCGAAGAGAACCTCAGCGACACCGAGCCCGCCCAGTTCCTCCTCGCCCGAAACACGCAGGAAGCCATCGTCGTCAACGTCCCCTTCGTCCAGCAGTAGTCGAACAGCGTGTGACCTGCGCCCCCAACGCCTGTCCGGATCCTGCCGTGGCCTGGGTCCGGACAAGCGTGGCCGCTGACGGTCCGCATGCAGCCGTTCCTGCGCGCGGTGTGGATGCGTTAGACCGGGTCGCTCGGTCTGCCGGTGGGTTCGGCGATCGCGAGGCGTTCGAGCCATGCCTGCCCCAGGCGACCAGTCTTGCTCTGACCCAGGAGGCGCTTGATCCCCACCGGGTCGTGCTTGAAGACATCGATTCGCTCGACCCACTTCACGCTCTTGTAGCCCTGCAGAAACGGCACGACCAGCCGCAGCGGCCCACCGTATTCGTGCGGGAGCGGCCCACCATTCATCCCGAAGGCAAGCAAGACCCGCGGATCGCGTGCGTGGTCGATCGAGAGCGTTTCGAAGTACTGCCCGTCCGCGGACGAGATCTTCAGGTACCCATCCGCCGGTGCTGCAACCTCGAAGGCATCGAGGACATCGGCCAGGATGAAGCCACTCCAGGTCACCTGCTCATGCCAGTTGAAGATCTGGCAGACGAGATCGGCCGTTGGTCCATCAACTGGCAGGCTCGACAGGTCCGCCCAGGAAACGATCCGCGTCTTAAGGTCTTCCCCCCGGAGCGCGAGCCGGACGTTCACGAGCGATCGCGGCGCGGGTGGTGTGAACATGCTGATCACTGGCATGGGGTCCGCTTCGAAATCAATCTGCGCGAACTTGTCGGCAAACTTCGGTGGGCGAATGCCCTCGTGTTTGAGACCACGATGACGCGCGGGTGGGAGGTCCGCTGGCTCGGGCTCTGCTGGGCCGGGATGCAGGTTGGTGATGCTTATGGGCTCTAGTGACGACTGCGAGGCTTGCACAGGATCCTCCTCGGGCTGGTTGAAGAGCGGTTGAAGCGACGATGAGGCGGCGGCGGTCATGACGTGGCAGCCGTAGCTGTGGCGGTGCGCCGGCCTGTCAGGCGGGCGCCGATGCGTTCACGCCCGGCCATTGCCGCCACCAGCGCGACGGTCGCGAGCGCAGCAAACGCCAGGAATCCTGGGCCAAAGCTGCCTGTCGATTCCTTTAGAGAGCCGAGTACGTTCGGCAGATAGAACCCGCCGATCCCACCAGCTGCCCCGACGATGCCGGTGATGGCTCCGATTTCCCGTCCGAACACCTGCGGGATCATCTGGAATACCGAGCCATTCCCCATCCCGAGGACGCCCATCACCGCAACCAGGAGCGGCACCGCAAGCCACAGCGGCGGTATCGCGGCGAGGGCAACGAACAACACCGCGACCACCCCGAGTGCGCTTGTCAGCACGCTCAGGCCCCCTGCGCGGTCCGCGATCGCCCCTCCGACAGGCCGTAGGGCACTCCCCGCGAGCACACACGCCGCGGTCAGGTCTCCCGCATGCACCCGCGAGACCCCGTATTCGTCCCGGAACAGGATGCCCAGGTAGCTGGAGAGCCCAACGAATCCACCGAACGTCACGCCGTACAGCAGCGCGAACCACAGCGTTGCCGGCCGCCGGAGCCCCGATACGTAGGCGCCAAGGCCCGGTGGTGTCCTGTGCCCCGGTGCGTCGCGTGCGAGCAGGACGAACACGACGAGCGTGATGAGCACCGGGATCAACGTGATCCCGAAAACTGCCTCCCAACCGAAGCGCTCGGCCAGCCGAGGCGCGAAAAGCGCGGCGAAGACCGTCCCGCTGTTCCCCGCCCCGGCGATACCCATTGCCAGGCCCTGGTGTTCCGGTGGATACCAGCGGCTGGCGAGTGGCAACGCCACCGCGAAGCTCGCGCCCGCAACTCCCAGCATGATGCCCATCAGGTACAGGTCGCCAATGGAGTTCGCTGCAAGCCAGCCGAACAGTAGCGGTATGGTCGTCAGCGAGAGTCCGACAATGCCCGTCCGGCGGCTTCCGATGTAGTCCGCCAGGGCGCCCAGGATCAGGCGGCAAACCGACCCGGCCAGCAATGGTGTCGCTGCCATCATTCCCTTTTGCGCCGCGCTCAGGCCGAGGTCGTCTGCGATGAAGGTGGCGAGCGCTCCCAGCATGACCCATGCCATGAAGCTCACATCGAAGTATAAGAATGCGCTGAAGAGGACACCGGGGTTGCCAGCGGTCCGAAATTCGCGAAAGTGCATAACCTTCCCCTATCTGTGCAGTGCTTGAAGGCGCCCGCCCCCGGCGGGTCCTGGTGGTCTGAATCTGATGATGTGCGAGGGCACCGGCCGCGAGGACGTGTGCCATCCGCGGGCACCCGTCCGCTGCCCTCACCCCGGCGCCGCCACTTCCGCCTCCGGGTTCAGGAAGCGAACGAACGAAAGCGGTATGGTTTGCTGGAAACGTTGACGCACGAGCGCCTCCACTAGGACCGGCAGGTCTTCCATGTGCACGTTCTCAAGCACCTTCGTGGCCAGCCGCGCTTCGTGCCCCAGCTTCCCCCCGACAAACACGTCCGCCGATTCCTCAACCCGGTCACCGAGCCGAATCTTCGACCCCTGGAATCCGATGTCTCCCACGTGATGCTTTCCGCATGCGTGGACGCATCCCGACATGTGGATTCGGGTGCCGCGCGGGACCTGTATTCGCCGCCGCTCCAGCTCAGCGCCCAGCGCGAGCGCGTGTCCTTTCGTGTCGATGAGCGAAAAATGGCAATAGTCGTTACCCGTGCACGCGACGAGGCTTCGCCAGACCGGCGAAGGGTGAGGGCTCAGTTCCGCGAGGATCGGCTCTTCAAGGAGGCCTGAAAGGTGCCGGTCCGGCACGTGCGTCACAATGACGTTCTGGTCGATCGTGAGACGGACATCCCCCGAGCCGTACCGGTCGGCAACGTCAGCGAGTCCCCTGAGTTGCGCGCCGCTGATTCGGCCGACCGGCACGTGCAGCCCGACATAGTTCAGGCCGACCTGCCGCTGCGGATGGATGCCGAGATGGTCTCCGGAAACCTGGAGCCGTTCGTCCACTCCCGCACGGTGCAGCGGCGTGGCCACCTCCGCCTCGATCGCTTCCCGGAGCTTCTCTTCGCCCCAGTCTGCCAACAACCACTTAAAGCGGGCCCGCGTCCGGACTTCACGCGGCCCGTTGTCGCGAAAAACACGCAACGCCGCAAGGATGAAGCTAACCACGCCCGATGGCTCCAGAAAGACATCGAGCGGCGTCGCCAGCCGCGGACTCGTACCCCCTAGCGCCCCCCCCACCAGGACGTTAAACCCGGCGCAGCGCTGGCCATTGACGTCGCGGGTAGCCGGCACGAGCCCGATGTCCTGTGTTTGCGCGTGTCCACAGTCATCTCGGCAGCCGGCCGCCGATACGTTGAACTTGCGCGGGAGGTTGCTGTACTCCTTGCCCGCAGCGCGGTGTGCCTCGGTGATCGCGGCCAGCAGCGGCGTGGAGTCGAATAGCTCCATCCCGTCGATCCCGGCGAGCGGACAGCCGGTAACGTTCCTCACGTTGTCCAGACCGGTCTGGCGCGCTCCTAGCCCCGCAGCCGCGAGGGTCTCGAGAATTGCCGGGACCTCCCTGAGTTCAATGTCGCGCAGCTGGACCGCCTGGCGCGATGTCAGGTCCGCCACGTCGCCGTGGCTCTCGGCGAGGCCCGCGACTACACGCAGCTGCTCCGCGTCCAGCCGCCCACCCGTAATGCGAAGTCGAAGCATGAACGTCCCGGGCTTCTGGGGCCGATGAAAGACGCCGTACCACTTCATTCGCTGGATGTCGTCCTCGGGGATCGCCACGATCGGCGTATCCTCAGCCGCGTACCGCACCAGATCTGGCCACATGTCCAGGCCGTCTTTCTCTGATTTGAACCGCTCGAACTTGTTCATGCGCAACCTCCGCTGCGAAAGAAGCTATCGGCGGCGCGTAACGCTGGTGTTCCAGCGCGATGAATGCGGCATGTAGACCATATTTCCCGGGCCTTACATGTAACCGGCGCGTAATATTCGACCCGGCTCCTGCGGACGCCGCTTGCGAGGCCGGCGAATGTTACAGCGCGATTAACACGGGCTGACGCCCCGCCTTATCGCCTGGCGCCGGTGTTCGACCGCGTGAGCATCAGGTCGCGCATCACCTCGTGTGCGCGATTCGTCATTTCCTCGTGGACCTCAATCAGCGAATCGATCGCGCTCAAGAGGACTTTCTGCCGCGCCGAAATCAATGCCTGCCCGGCGAGGATCTTCTCCTGCGCTTTGATGATCGCTTCCTGCGACCGCAGCATGCTCTTCTGGTTCGAAATCAGCGTTGGTTGATTGCCGAGCAGGCGCTCCTGGTTCCGGATAAACGCTTCCTGGTTCCCAATCATCGTCCGCTGATTGCCGAGAAGCGTCGGCTGATTGCCGAGCAGCGTCTCCTGGTTCCGAAGGAACGCGTCCTGGTTCTCCGCCATCGTCCGCTGGTTCGAAAGCATTGCAGGCTGACCACGAAGGAGGGTGGCCTGGCTCTCCAGCAGCGCGTGCAGGTTTGCCAGCCCTTCCATCTGGCGTGCGAGCACCTCCTCACCCCCGGCGATCACGTCCTCAGGGAAATCCACCGGCGCCTGCGCCTCTGCGGGAAGTTCTGCAAGCGCGTTCATGGCCATCCCTGGCCGTGTTGCGCGCGTTCGTCCGGGCATAGAGTTACCTCCGGAACCGAGCGTACGGGCGCGAAGTTTCGCCAGTGTTACTGCGGCGAGTCGCCCTGGCGTCACTACTCCGTCCCGAATCCCTCATCCCCGGGTGCGAAAATCGTCCCAGGCTCGCAAGTCCGGTCTTGTAGTGGGCACGGCTGGTATGCTGCCCTGCGCAATTCGCTTCACAGAAGGAGGCCAGATTGGCCCGGAAGAAGGTAACCATCGTTGGCGCGGGCATGACCGGCGGCGCCATGGCCCAGCGCCTCATCGAGCGCGACATCTGCGACGTCATCCTCCAGGACGACCCCCAGTTCGCAGGCACCATGCACCACGGCAAGGCGCTCGATGAAAGCGAGGCTGCGGCCTGGCTCGGCTACAGCTCCCGCATCTACGCCACCGATGGCTGGGAGGACACCGCTGGCTCCGACGTCATCGTCGTGACCGCTGGCGCCCCCCGCAAGCCGGGCATGTCGCGCGAAGAACTCCTCAACGGCAACGCCGACATCGTCCGCGCCAAGGTCTCCGAGGCCGCGAAGGCTTCTCCGAACTCGGTCATCATCATCTTCTCGAACCCCATGGACGCCATGTGCCACGTCGCCATGGACGCTTCGGGCTTCCCCCGCGAACGCATCATCGGCCAGGGCGGCATGCTCGATAGCGCCCGCTACCGCTACTTCGTATCCGACGCTCTCGGCGTCTCCCCTGTCGACGTCCACGGCTACGTCATCGGCGGCCACACCGACACCACGATGGTCCCCGTCGTCTCCCAGACCCGCATCGGCGGCGTCCCCCTCACCGACCTCCTCCCTGCCGACGAGATAGACGCGCTCGTGAAGCGCTCGATGCGCGGTGGCGCCGAGATCGGCGAACTCTACAAGACCGGCAGCGCCTACTACGCGCCCTCCGCCGCCACCATCGCAATGGTCGAAGCGATCCTCCTCGACAAGAAGCGAATGATGCCCTGCTCCGTCTTCCACCAGGGCGAGTACGGCATCTCTGGCGTCTTCTCCGGCACCGTCTGCCTCCTCGGCAGCGGCGGCATCGAGCGTACCTTCGAACTCCCGCTCACCGACGACGAGAAGCAGCGCGTCGTCGCCGCCGCCGAAGCCACGAAGGAACTCGTCAAGCTCATCGTCTGAGCCGCCTCAGACTCCCAGTAGAAGGGGACATGCACATGGTTCGTGAAATCGAAGCGTCCGTCATCATCGACGCGGTCGCCAAACTCGCCGTCGAAGCGACGCACTTCCTCCCGGAGGACGTCGAAGGCGCAATCCGCGATGCGAAGCAGACCGAGCGCTCCCCGCTCGCGATCCAGATCATCGACGAGATCCTCGAAAACGCCGAGATCGCGCGGACCCGCATGCTCCCCCTCTGCCAGGACACCGGCACCGCCGTCGTCCACGCCGAGATCGGCCAGGACGCTCACATCACTGGCGGCTACATCATCGATGCCATCAACGAAGGCATTCGCAAGGGCTACGGCGAGGGCTATCTTCGAAAGTCCGTCGCCGCCCGCCCCTTCAGCGCCCGCACCAACACCGGGGACAACACCCCCGGCGTCATCCACACCGAGATCGTCCCCGGCGACCAGCTCCATCTCTACTTCATGCCGAAGGGCGGTGGCTGCGAGAACATGTCGCGCTACCAGAACTTCCTCCCCGGCATGGGCAAGAAGGCCGTCATCGATTTCGTCTGCGAAACGGTCGACATGTCGGGCGGCAACCCCTGCCCGCCCCTCGTCATCGGCGTCGGCGTCGGTGGCACCGCTGAGAAGGCCATGACCATGGCCAAGCACACCCTCTTCCGCAAGATCGGCTCCCGCCACGACGACCCCGAAGTCGCCGAGCTCGAAGACGAACTCCTCGAAGCCGTGAACGCCCTCGGCGTCGGCCCCCAGGCCATCGGTGGCTCCACCACCGCCCTCGATGTCTTCGTCGAGACCTACCCCACCCATATCACCGCCCTGCCCGTCGCCGTGAACATCCAGTGCCACAGCGCCCGCACGAAGCAGGTCGTGATCTAGGCTCATGGTTGTGCTCGTCGAACCCGGTCTCGCCATCGTCCCCGTCGGCAGCGCCGACCTCGCGGCAACCGCTGCGCTGGTCAACGCCGCCTTCGAGGTGCACGGCATCATGAGCGAGCCTCGCACGAGCATCGAAGGCCTCCTCGAAGAAGCGGGCGACGACGGCGCCTTCATCCAGGCAGTCGACGCCGACGGCCTCCTCGCCAGCGCCCTCGTCCGGCACGCCGCCAGCTACTATGCCAACCCCGATCACGCCGACGCCCTCTATTTCGGGCTCGCCGCCGTCCGCCCCGTCGCGATGCGCTTGGGACTCGGCCGCACACTCGTGACGCATGCCGAACGCCTCGCTGTCGAGCGCGGCCACCGGCGCGTCGTCCTCTCCACCCTCCGCGAGTTCAACCTCGTCCCCTATTACGAGCGCCTCGGGTACACCACCACAAAGACCGAAGACTTCGATGCCGGCCACTGGTCGGTGATCGTCCCCCATCGCTATCACGAAATGCAGAAACACCTCGCCTGAGCCGCCGCGCGGAAGGAGACATCATGGCTGTAAGCATCAACGTCACCACCCCCCTCACCGACGAGGTGATCGATACCCTCCGCATCGGTCAGCATGTCCGCATAAGCGGCGTCATCTACACCGCGCGCGATGCCGCCCACAAGCGCCTCATCGAAATGGCCGACCGCGGCGAGGATCTCCCGATCGACCTCAACGGCCAGATCATCTACTACGTCGGCCCGACCCCGCCCCGCCCCGGCGCTGTCATCGGCTCCGCCGGGCCCACCACCGCCATGCGTCTCGACCCCTACACCCCCCGCATGCTCCAGCTCGGCCTCAAGGGCATCATCGGCAAGGGCGGCCGCGGCCCCGTCGTCCGCCAGGCGATCAAGGACGCCCACGCGGTGTACTGGATCTCGGTCGGTGGCACCGGCGCCCTCCTCAACCGCCACATCAAGAGCGCGGAAGTGGTTGCCTTCGAAGACCTCGGGACCGAAGCCATCCGCCGCCTCGAAGTCGAAGACTTCCCCGTCATCGTCGTGAACGACTGCACAGGCGGCGACCTCCTCGAGCAGGGCAAGGCCCAGTACCGCACCAGCGATCGCCCCATCCCCGCCGTCCAGGCTCTCGGCGGATAGTCACGCCAACCATCTCCGTCCGCCTCGCACGCCCCGAAGACGACGAACCCATCGCCGCGCTTTTCGAGGCGGTTGCCGCGCGTCAGCCCGCCCTCCTCCTCGTCGATCCGGACCTCTCCCTCGGCGCAGTCCGCCGGCACTGGCAGACCGGCTCCACCTACCTCGTCGCCGAAGCCGATGACGCCATCGCTGGGGTCCTCCGCACATGGGAGGAAGACGGCTCGCTCTTCGCGGGCTCCCTCGCGGCCTCCGGCTCCGGTGCTGGCCGCCCTCTGGTCGAGGCCGCTGAGCACCTCGCCCAGGACCGAGGCCTCCGCTGGCTCCGGTTCCCCTTCGCCGAAGAGTGCCGCATCCTCCCCCTCGTCCAGCGCTGGGGCTTCCAGGTCGTCTCCCGCGAACACCGCGAGACCTCCGGCCAGCAATGGACTCGCCTCGTCGCCGAGAAACGCCTTCGCCTCCTCACCGTCCGCCCCGCTCGCCGCGGCGACGAAGACGAACTCGAAGCCCTCGGCATCACCGCCGGCCTCCCTTCCGTCACCGTCGCGGTCGATGGCGAACGCATCGTCGGCGCTGGCGTAGTCATCCTTCGCGGCTCGATGGACGCCGAGCTCCTCCTCCCCACAATCCTTCCCGGATACGAGTCCCGGGGACTCTCCGCCTGGATCGCCGAAGTCGCCGCCCGCACCCTCGCGATGGCTGGCCGCGTCCAGCTCGCCACCCTCCGCGCCCCGTTTCCCGACGACCTCGGCGCTCGCGGCTGGCACGAAGACGGCCCCCACTACACACGCAACCTCGGCGACGTCCTCACCTTCGACTGACTGCCAAGCCCACCTGCCCCTCACCCCTTCACCCCGTACCATCTCCACATGCCTACCCGCCGCATCACCGTCGAACGTAACCGGCTCCACTTCGCCGCCGCCCACATGGCAACATTCCGCGGCACCTGCGAGCCCCTCCACGGACACAACTACATGGTCATGGTGGACCTCGAAGGCGAACTCACCGCTGACTCCTGGGTCTGGGACTTCGGCGAACTCAAGGCCGCCACGAAAGCCATTTGCGACGACCTCGACCACAAGTTCCTCCTCCAGCGCGAAAGCCGCTTCCTAACGATCGCTGAGCACGCCACCGAATGGGAGGTCAGCTTCCCCGGCGCGGGCCGCTACATCTTTCCGAAGTCCGATGTCGCCGTTCTCCCCATCGACAACACGACCGCCGAGCGCCTCTCCGAGTACATCGCGGGCCGCCTTACCGAAGCAATACGCGCCGCCGGTCTATCCTCCGCTTCGCGACTCACCATCGGCGTCGAGGAAATGCCGGGCCAGACCGGCTGGTATACTACGGAGTTGTCCCTGCTGTAAGGCAGGCGCGCCCATACGGCGCCCGGAGGCGGCTGTGCAATTCGACTGGGACAAGACGATCAACGAGATCCTGGGGACCCAGATGTCCTGCCAGGCATGCGGAAAGATGGGCGACGAAATGGTCGTCGGCTTCACCCGCAACATCGATGCTGCCCAGTTTGCCGCCCGCTGCCGTGACTGCGCCGACAAGACCGACTGCGACGCCCGCAAGCTCGTCGTCGTCTGCCCCGACTGCGCCCGAACCTACCGCGTCAACGGCACCCTCATGGACGAACCCGGCATGATGGGCGTCCTCCTCGACGAAACCCGCCACAACCTCGAAGAGTCGATCGACTTCCTCGCCACGTACTGGAAGGAAGAGATTGACATCGAGTATGACGACATGCAGAAGCCCCTCGAAGAGGTCGACCCCGAGCTCTTCCGCGAAGAAGACGGATGGCGCATCCGCCTCGAAGAGGAGTACCTGAACCTCCATCGCTGGTTCCGCGAACATAACGCCCCGATCCCTGATCCGGGCTGGCGCAGCCAGTACGTCGAGGAAGTTACCGCCCTCGGCTACACCACGCTCCTCGGCGACTGATCTCATGCCACGGCGTGGCTTCATCCTTGCCGTCGCCGGCCTCTTCGCGACCGTCGCCGTTGTCGGGTTCCTCGCCGGTTTCCTTGGCGCCCGCGGCGAAACTCCGGCCCGCGGCGATGTCACCCTCAATCCAGTCACACAGGGCGGCGCATCCTTCTTCGCGGAAGTCCTCGAATCCGGGAACAACATCGTCGTCCGCGATGACTCCGGCGAAGAACACCGCTTCACCGCAGACGACGTAACGATCAGCGCCTCCACCGGCGCTTCCCTCGACGACCTCCAGCCCGGAGCGCTCGTCATTCTCGCCCTTGAAACCGATGTCTTCGGTGGCCAGGCCGTCCGCTACGTCATCCTCGTCCCCGAGGAGGCCCAGGCCCAGGCCCGTGCGCGTTAACGACCTCTTCTCGGCCATCGCCGCCCTCGCGCTGCTCGTGCTTGTCGGCGCTGGCGCAGCGTACCTCGGCGGCGTCGCCGGTCGGCCCGGCGCACCCGCCGCCCCGGAGATCCCCACCTTCGAGACCATAGCCCCCCCCGTCGCTGGCGGCCTTCTCGGGTTTGAAGGCCTCGGTGACCGGCTAGCTGCCGGCCCCTGGGGGACAGTCGTTTCGATCGACGACGCCACCGTTCAGGTCGAACAGCGCGAAGGAAGCTACGTCGGCGTCCCCGGCAAACGCCTTGTCGTTGAATCTGCGGGCCAACGTCTCGAACTCGAACTCTCGGAGCCCGATGTCCTCCGCATCCTCTCCTCGACTTCCCTCGAGCCCGGCGAACGCGTCGCTGTCCGCATCGGCGATGACGGCGAAGTCTCGCTCCTCGTTATTCGCTGAGCCGTATCGCCCGCGCGACCGCCACCCGCTTCAGGTACACGCCGCCCGCAACCACGCTTCCCACCGTCACCACAAGCAGCCCAAGACCCGCAATCGCGAGCACGCCCCAGCGCGTCTCCAGGATGAACGGCGGGATCACCGGGGCGCCCGTCTCCGTCACCTCCAGGAACTGCAGCATGATCGACCCGAGTTGTAGCCCCATGAACGTGCCCAGCACCGTCCCGCAGACCAGCACCACCGCGTACTCAATCGCCAGCGCCCCGAACACTGCCCGCGGAGTCAGCCCGACCGCGCGCAGCACCGCCGTCGAAACCGTGCGGCGCCGCGCGTCGAGCATGACGCTTAGTCCGATCGCCAGTGCGAGCACCCCGAACGCGGCGACGAACCCAACGCCCAGCAATCCCGAAGCCCCTGAAGCGACCACCGGGTTCGCCGTCTGCAGCCGGATCTCTTCGGCTCGCAGCGTCAGGCCCTCCACCCGGAATCGCCCGCGCAGCTCAGCCGCCACTGCCTGCGGATCTGCCCCCGGTACGAGCCCGACCCATGCCTCGTTCGGCACGATCGGCTGCTCCCCGATTGCGTTCCCCCAGTCGAACAGCGAGCGCACGTCGACGATGACGAATCCTCGGCCCGTCGGCGAAAGCGTCGGGAAGAGCTCGGTCACGCCCGTCACCTCGATCGGCATTGCGTGCTCATCGATCCGGATCCACGCGACCGCCCCCTGTCCCAGCCCGCTCCCTACGCTGAGCCCCTCCGAGGCGATGACCGCTGGCGGGTAGCCCGCGCTCCGGTAGTACACACCGCGCTTCCCCGGGCTTCGACCGAGCGCCATCACGTACTCAAGAACCTGCGTCCCGTTCGTCGCCGCCTCGGCCCGCACCGCACGGGCGGTATCGCCAAGGAGCGGGTCCCGCGAGAATTGCGACCAGGCCGGGGCCGCCCCCTCGAACGACTCCACGACGATCTCACCGCCACCCGTCACGACCCGGAAACTGTCGAGCAATATTGGACTCGCGTCTGTCGTAGTGAACGACGTTGGCTCCGTGAAGTAGACCGACTGCACGGTCAGCGGAAACGCGACCTCGTCGTCGAACTGGAAGTCGTCAGCCAGGGCCACCTGATACGTCTGCCATCCCGCTACCTCCAGCTTCCCCATCGAGACCTGGAAGGCGGTGCCGTCCGCATCGACCACGCGGATCCACAACGTCGTCGAAGGCCGCGCCGTTGAGTTCACATCGATCGCCAGTGCTGTCGGTTCGCCCGGCAATTGCAGCCCCGGCGTTGCACCTGCTGCCGCGATCCCCTGCAACAGCTCAGCCTCGCCCGACTCGGCAAAGTCGTCCCGCCACGCGATCAGCTCTGCCGTCTCATTCGGGAGCAGCGCCAGGATTTCAAACAACGAACCCTCTGCCCGGTCCTGGCCGAACCGCCCCTGGCCCCGCCAGATCGGCATCGCCGACGACACCCCCGGCACCTCTTCCAGCGCCTCGCGCACCGTCTCCGCTCGAAGCCCGCTCAGCCGCCCCAGCGATGTCAGCCGCAGCTCCGGCCCCGAGGCATACAGTGCCCGGTCCTCGTACGACTGCTCCACCGTCGGCGCATATGTCGCCGCGAACGCGCCCAGCCCCGCAACCAGCGTCAGCAGCACCGCCAGCCGCGCATAACTCCCCGGTTTGCGCGACAGGTTCGTCAGCGCGAGGTCTGCGGACGCCCCGGTCACCGGACGCAATACCGCCGCCGCAATCCGCATCGCCACCGGGAACACCCGCAGGAACACCGATACGACCGCCAGCGACAGGATTGCCGGCGCGAACAGCAGGAGCGGGTCGCTCGAAAGCCCCCCGAACGCGTCCGCGTCGTAGACCGTGTCCTGACGGTAGAGCTGGTACAGCAGGAACCCGGCCACCAGCACAGCCGCGACATCGAGGAAGAAGCGCTGATAGAACGGCTTCTCGCCCGGCCGCATCTGCGTCCGCTTTCCTTCAATCGCGCTCTTCCGCGCCGAGATCGCGACCGGCGCAGCGAGCACAAGCGTTGCCATCAACGCGCCCGCCGCTGCCAGCGGGAACGCCTCGGCCGTCAGGCTGAACGCCAGGGCCTGCCCATCGGTCGCGCCCGAGAACACCGGCGTGTAGCCCAACACCATCACCAGCCCGGCCGCGATGAACGGCCCCAGCAACACCGCCGGTATCGCGAACGTCAGCCCCTCGAGTAACGCCAGCAGGAACACCTGCGGCACCGAAGCCCCGCGGCTGCGCAGCACCGCCGTCTCGTCGACCAGCTCCTCGGAGAGGAACGCGGCCACGATCCCCACGTACACCAGCACCACCGCCGCCACCTGGATCGCGAGAATCAGGATCGGCGCCCGGCTGAAGTTCGTCGACCGCTCGAACGCCCGGAACGCGTCGTCCAGCGCCGAGATCACGAGGATCTCCGATGCCCGCAGCTCAGCGGTGACCTGGTCGAGCCGCCCTCGCGCCCCGCTCGCATTTGCCGCCGAAAGCGCAGTCAGGTCCGCTGCGAACGTCTCTGTCGCAAACACCGGCAGCGACGGGAACAGCGTCCCGAGATCCCGCCGGAACGTCCCGTAGTCCAGGAACATCCGGTGCAGGTCGCCGTCTTCCTCTGTCACGATCAGGGATGGGTCCGCGTTCGCCACCGCCCAGAACGCCGCCTCCGGTTCTACCGCGACCACCAGCCCCGAAATCGTGAACGGGATCACCGCCTCCACGCGCATCTTGTCATTGCAGGGGTCGGCCGGCGGAGGCAGCTCACCCGGTGGTGGTGGTGGCGGCGGGAAGCAGTTCGTCAGCGCGAAGCGAACATCGATCGTGTCCCCCACCCGTAGCCCGAGATTCTCCGCAACCTCCGGCGAAATCACGGTCTCTCGCGCCCCCGCCGCAGGAAGCTCCCCCTCCACAACCTCCAGCCGGCCAGCCTCGCTCACGGCGTTCAGCGTGAACTTGGCCGCCTGGTCTCGCGATTCCACGTTGTCGGCCCGCAAGGTCCCCGTCCGCAACGCCCTGTCCTGCGGTTCGAGGAACCATCCCGTTCCCGCCGCAACCGTCTGCGCGACAAGCTCCTCGGCCGCCGGTAGCGTCGTCGCCAGCCCCCGGAGCGGCGCAACCGTCGTAACCAGCGCCGAATCCCCCGCCTCCTCCTCCACATTGAACCGCAGCCCCAGGTCCGCCATCGCCCGGCTGTAGGCCGGCACGAACGCCAGGATGATTGCCGCCAGCAGGATACCCGTGCCCACGGCCACCGATGTCCGCCAGTGCGCCCCCATCCGCCGTGTCGCCAGCAGCCAGGCCGTCGTTAGTCCGGTCACGAACCCTCTCTCGGGCGTTGGCCCCACGAGGCCCCATGGTATACTTAGCGGCGGTCGCGGAAGTAGCTCAGTGGTAGAGCGCCTCCTTGCCAAGGAGGAGGTCGCGAGTTCGACCCTCGTCTTCCGCTCCATCCAGACCACTAAAGGCCCGCCCATCCGGCGGGCCTTTCCATTCGAACCTCATCCCCCGGCACCCTATCATTGCCCCAGCGCCGAAGTGGCGGAATGGCAGACGCGGCGGTCTCAAACACCGCTGGGCTCAAACCCATGTGGGTTCGAATCCCACCTTCGGCACCA
>JBPPMX010000244.1:0-6460 GCA_051306275.1 Tepidiformaceae bacterium | reverse complement strand
CACCACACCCGCAGCTCCCACGGCTCCCCCCGCTGGCCCAGTGTGCGTCGCGTCCGCCCGGCCGCCAGCTCCGCCCCCCGATGCCGTTCCTCCCGCGCCGCTCGATGTACCTCCGGCCCCGGAGCCACCGGTGGCGAGGCCGTCGTGGTACTGCGGTGCCTTGGTCAGATCGCTGTTACCGAGGTCGCCCTGGGCGCCGGGGTTCGCTGCCGTGGCGTTCACCGCACTCCCGCTGGGGCGAGCACCCGTCGCGCCGACGCCACCCGCCGCCCCCGCGCCATCGGCGTAAATCATGCCCCCGTTGTAGTAGTAGACCGTGATCTGGATGCGATCGACGCGGGTCGTGTCCGTGCCCGTTGTGACTGCCGCGTAGGCGACTCCGAAGGTGGCGGCGTTCACGTCTGCCGGGGTGAGGTCCGCGCCCCACAGATCGCTGTTCGACCCGAAGGTCTTCACGCTCTCCGTGGTCGTCAAGGCCTCGTTGTTGGCCTTGTTCACCCCGCTGATGACATCACCCTTGACCAGCTTCACCGAGCGCACGTTGCCGCCGCTCCCCTGCATCGAGCACTCGATCAGCGCCTCAATGCCGACGATGATCGCGGAGGTGGGGATAGCGAACCCGAAGTTCGTGGCCTTGAGGTAGTGAGAGACGTTGTTGCTGAGCGCGGCAGTCGCGTAGAGGTTGTCGCTGAGAAAGATGTTGGTCGGCGCTGTCCACGCCACCGAGCCGCCTATCGCCGTGACGGACGCGGCCTGTCCCGCGCTCGCCGTTGCAGACAGCAGAGGGCAGGCGGCGAGCTTCACCCGCCGCGCGTTGATGATGCAGGGCGAGACGGTGATCTTGAGCGGCGTATCAATGATCAGCTCGTCGTAGTTGTTGATCGGGTCGGTGAGCGTCGCCCCCGCGCTGACGGTCAGACTCGTCGCCGTATCGTCGTTGTAGGGGAACCGGATGCCGAGATCCGAAAGCCCGCCCACCGCATCGATGTAGCGGATCGCCGCATCCGCCGTCGGGTTGAACATCACGCTCCCGAACGCCCCATAGCCTGGAGCTTGTGTCGCGGTCTGCCGTGCGCCTCTAACCATCAGAGAGCCTGCCCGTATGCGTCTTCGAAGGTGGTGGAGCCCGATGCGTTACGGGCGAAGAGCCCCACCTTCGTGCCCGCGCTGAGTGCTGAGTCAGTCGTGTCGATGTAGAGAACGAAGTCCACCCACACCCTGATCCGCGTGCCCTGTACCATCGCCCTGATCTCGTGCGCCGTCCCCACCGTGAACGCTGGCGATGCGAGTTCCGTCACCACCGTCGCCACGTTCTTTTCGAGAATGACTTCGTTCGATCCCTTGTCGAGGTACGCCCGGTACTGGTTGTTGGCGTCGGCGTAGCGGAACACCACTCCCACCTCGTCACCGGCGCCGATTGCTGCCAGCGACACTTCGACTACCTGGTCGTCAACGGTGTAGGTGACGCTCAGCGTGGGAGCAACAGGATCGGGGTTGTTCTCATCCACAAACCATTCGTAAGTACCGATCCCGAAGTCCCGCGCCGGGTCGGCCCCTGATCGTCCGTTGATGACGAACGCCATTGCGTTTCCGGGTGCCCAGCCAGCCCGATCAACGATCTCTTGGACGATCGAGGTCAGGTCTGGGGAGTCGAAGACTCCATCTCCGCCGAGGTCTGTGGACGCCCACGCCACATTGGCTGTGGTGCGTGGCCTCCCTGAAATGTCGTTCGCCCCAGTCGTGAAGGTGCCCGTATTGTCGGCGTCCACCCCGTGGATAACCACATCCGGTTCGTCTTGGAAGTTCGGCACGAACAGCGACAGGTGCGCTTCCTGAATCGTCGCGTCCGCCGGGATCGCCACGCCCTGGAACCGAAGCCCGATCCACTCATTCGTTGCATCCACGTCTACCGTGAATGCGTCGTCGAGCGTGACCACCCCGGTGCTGTCCTCGTAAGCGTCGTCGGCACTGGCCGATACCGCCACCGCGACCGTGACCGTGCTCGCGGCGCCCGCCCCGAGGTCGAGGTTCGGCATCTGCAACGTGTCGCTGTTCGCCCGCGCCGCGTTGCTCGCGATGTCCATGTTCCCGTCGTTCGCCCACGTATCCCCGGAGAACGAAGAGCCGAGGTCACCTGTGGCGTTGGCCCGGTCGAACGTGTCGAACACGATCCGGTCGAGGTTCCGGTAGATGCTTGTGGGGACAAGCGTCACGCTGCACATGAACGAAGCGCCGGCGAAGTCCGGGGGAACGACGTACTGCAACCGTTCGATGTAGTACCAGTCATCCGAATACGAACCGTCCACCCCGAGCCCAGTGTCTTTGTACTTGATCAGGTCGCCGATCTCCGCCGACAACAGCGCCACTTTCTTATCGTCGTCAGCGGTGGCCCCCGGTGCCCCAGCGTGGAAGTTCAGCGTCAACCTTCCAGCGGGGTAGCGCCCGATGCGGAGCACCTGGTAGGCGTAGTCCCGGAGCGTCTGCCCTGAGTCCCCGGCGAACGGGATATCGAACGACTCCGAGCGCCCCGACTTGATGAGGCTCACCGACTTGCTGAACGACGCCTCAGCCCGGTCCGCGAAGAACTCCACCGGCTGGGCGCGGACGCGGAACTTCGTAACGTAACAGTCGAGCGTCGGGGCAAACTTCACCGTGAACTTCCCGCCGCCGAGGTCGGTAACGGTAGGATTCAGCGTGCTCGTGCGGTCGGTGCCTGAACCGTTCTGTGCGGTGTTCGCCAGGTAATCGACGTTGGCTTCGATCGCGGTGAGCGTGAGGTATGCCGAAGCCGCCTGGAACGTGCGCTGGTAGATCGTCCCCGCCGTGATGAACATGCTCGTTGCGGTGGGCTTCGTGTCTTTGTTCTGTGAGAAGCGGAAGATCTCGGTGTCCGCCTGCCCGCTTCGGAAGACGGTGGACCGCGCGGTGACGCTGGTTACGATCTCCGTGTCATCGATCTCCAGTGAGAAGTCGTAAGGGACGATGTTCGTCCCGTCCCCCCATGTATCGTCTGGGGTAACGCCCAGCCGGGAAGCCCGCGACTCGAACCGCAAGAGCCCCGCGGCGGTGACCCACATGAGCCCGCCCATCTCCGACGCCACCACGTTCCGCCACGCATCCGCCGCTGGTTGCCCAACCACGAAATGCATGGGGAGGTTCTGTACGCCGTCATCCAGGCTCACGTCCCCGGATGCCAGCCCCATCGCTGTCCTGATCGCGTCCAGCGCGCCGTCCGTGTCCCGCGATGCCGATGCGGTGACGTTGATGGGGTCGGACTCTTTCAGGTAGTAGGCGAGGTCGTAGCACTCCGCCGCCGCCGTCCGTACCCTTCCGCTTCCACCGCTGGGGGTGATGCGCTGGATGTAGCCCGTCCAGAGCGTGTAATCGACCGCATCATGCGTGGCCTTGAGGCGGATGGGGACGCCCGGCGTGACCTTCCCGTAGAACGGTGAGGCCGAGTTGCCGGGGGAGAAGTAGCCCGTCCGGTTGCTCAGCCCCACCTTCATCGTGGAGATGGCGAACTCGCCCATCTGCCCCATGCCCCGGTCGATCCCGATCCCCCCGGCGGGGTTCTCCACGTAGCCCGTCAGGTCGGTCTCGTACGTGCCCGAGCGGTCGAAGTCGGCTTCGAGGGTCCAGGTGATGACGCTCACAGCGCCCTCGCCGCTTCACGGGCGATGTCCGCCGCGAGTCCCCCGACGTTGCTCACGTAGGCACCGGGCGGCAAGTTCACGTTGACCGTGACGCCGCCCACAGCGGTGCTGTAGTTCATTCCACCCGAACTGCCAGCCCCTACGCCCGTAGGCATCGGGGATGATTCCAGCGGCGCTTCTCCCGGCAGCAGCCCACGAGCCCGCAGCGCCCGCGCGTTGAGGAGAATGCCGCTGTTTGAGTAGCGGGGGGCCATCGTCCCCGAGTACGGGCGCCCGTAGGGGTTTAAGATCGGGTCGGCGTCCGTGTCGCCCCCGCCTACCGGGTCGTCGCCCACCCATGCCGTTGGCCCGTCACCGATCACCGCCTTCGCAGCGCCCAGCGTGTTCGCTGCGATCGCTGCCGCCATCGCCATCGCTTCCGCTTCCTTCGAAGCCATGCCCATGATGAACCCGTCCACCGCGTCCACGCCGTGCTCCGCCATCCCCGGCCAGGGCGAGTGTCCGAAGCCCGCAAGGGTGTTGAGGACGGTCTGCCCGAGGTTTGCGGCGGCGGCGATGACGCGGCCCACCTTCGAGTCGAGCCCGATGCCGAGGCCTTCACCTGCATCGGCACCGGCGGTCGTTGCGCCCGACTTCATGTTCGTCCCGGCGGCGGCGATGGCGGCGAGGGCCGGTGCGCCGAAATAGGTGTCTACCGTGGATGTGATGTCGTCCATCCCCGCCGCAAGGCTCGGCCCCATCCCGTCGGACGTGGCCTTGGCGGAAGTCCACGCGGCTTGCTGCGCCGCCGCCATCTGCGCGTTAATCGGGTCTACAATGCCCGTCTGCATCCCGCCCGTCATGCCAGGGGCCGCGCCTTCGTAGGCGTTGATGATGCTGTCCACGGTGGCAACAGACGTGGCCGGTGCCACCAGCGCGAGAGCAGCAAGCGCCGCCTCCGGGTCCTCCGCGTACCACCGTGCGAACATCGCCGCGTACGCTGGCCCCTGTTCCCCCACTGCCTGCGCGATCTCGCGCGGCATCGCCACACCCGCTTCCTTCATCCCCGCGTAGATTGTCGTGATGTTCGTGCCGAAGGTCTGGTTATCGACGACCGCCTGTTCAAGCCGCACCTTCCACGCATCGAACTCTTCCTGTGCGGACGGGAGGATGCTGCCGATGGCATCGACTACCCGCCCGAAATGCTCCTCAGCGGAGCCCGCAACCTTGTCGAACTCCTTCGCGACATCCACGCCGAACGTGTTTTCGAGGTAGTCCCGCAGTGACTCCGCGTCGGTGATCGTCTCGGGAAACTTCCCCTTGAGCGTGTCGAAGTCCTCTACGCCCTTGTCCCTGAGCGAGTCGAACACGGCCCCGATAACCGTCCCCCACTCGCCGCCAACGTAGCTCGCCAGGTTCTCCGCGCTCACCTGTGTCTCGGCCACCGCCCCACCTAGATCGCCATGTGCGCCCGTCAGGTTGTTGAGGTCGTCCAGCGCGTTCTTGTATTCCGTGTCCGCGACTGCCATCGCAGCCGCTTCCCCCTCGATCGCCGCCTTCAATTTCGTCTTCTCTTCAAAAATGGCCCGCAACGCCGGGGGCAGTTGCTCGGCTACTTCCTTCATGTCCGCCGTGGATGACCCCGCTGCCAACATCGCTTCGGCCAGCCCCTCCGTCATCCCTTTCGCTTCGCTCGATGCCTGATTCCCTTCCCGGAGCGCGTGCGCGTAGCCGTTATAGATGCCCTCAAAGTCCTCTACGATGTCCGCTTGCTCTTTCAGGATGCGGTTGATCTCATCCTGGATGATCATCTGTTCCCCAGCGTCGCTGGCGTTCTCCATCGCCTTCGACAGTCGCGCGAGTGCGTCACTGGCAGCGTCCGCGCGGGCGGGGTCTCCGATGATCCACTCCATCAGCCCGTGCCCGGTCGTCTTCTGCGCGATGATGTCACCCGCAATAACAAGGGCACCGATCCCGGCAACGCCAGCCATCGCCCCGAGCTTCACCTTTGTGCTGGTTGCCATGTCCCCCATCGTCCCAATCGCCCGCCCCATCTCCACTGCTTTCATCGCGCCCGTCGCCATCAGGGGGGCCGCCGCCGCCGCCGCGCCGCTCAGCAGAAGCATGTTCTGAGTTGACGACGGGAGCGCCCCGAAAGCGTTCACCGCCTCCGTGCCCTTCTGCGCCAGCCCAGCGAGTGCCGGGATCGCACGACTCCCGATGGCAATGCCAGCCGATTCCAGCGAACCTTTCAGCGCTTCGAGGTCGCCCGACAAGTTGGACATCCGCTGAGCCGCCACCGCCGCCGCGTCCGTGTTCTTCATCGTGTTCGACAGCGCCGTAAACTCCGCCCCCGTCTGCTGCGACAGGGAGAGCGCTGTCCGCATCGCGTCGGAGCCAAAGATGGTCGCCGCCGCCTGCGCCCTTTGCTGCTCTGAGAGCGGCCCCAGCGCGTCATGGAGGCCCTGGGTGATGTCCGCCATCGACTTCATGTTCCCGCTGGCGTCGTAGGCGCTGAACCCCAGCGCGTCCATTGCTTCCTGCGCCTTGGCCGTTGGGTTAGCGAGTGCGGTGATAAACGTCTTGAAGCTGGTACCCGCGTCCGCGCCGGACGAGAACGAAGACGAGGTGGCTGCGATCGTGGCCGCGAAGTCGTCGAACGAAACGCCAGCAGCCGCCGCTACACCGCCTCCCTGTGCCATCGCGTAGGACATGTCCTCCACGCCGAACTTCGAGACGTTAGCCGCACCCGCCAGGTTGTTCACGACGCCCGTCATGTCGGACGCCTTGATCCCCCACACGTCCATCGCCTGTCTCTTATACACATC
>JBPPMX010000243.1:0-2315 GCA_051306275.1 Tepidiformaceae bacterium | reverse complement strand
GGATGAGCGCTTCCTGTTCCGGGTAGCGGTTCATGACATCGATGACGCGTTCAGCGTGGGCGCGGCGGACACGATCGCGGGCGATCTGAAGGCGATCCTTGTCGAGCTGGCGGAACTCCGAGACAAAGGTGTCGTGGGTGCGGCCGTTGAACCCCGCGACGGCGGGGTCTTCAAGGCGCGCCTTTTCGAGGCATGACCAGAGGTAGGCGTGCTCGAAGATGGTGGGCCATGCGGCTGCGGAGGGACGCGAGGCGCGCATCTCGATGACGATGGCGGAGGCGCCACGTGCATCGATTTCGCGCTCGATCTCAACAAGGCGGGGTAGGCGTGGAGGGACCGAGGTGTCGGCGACGAGGGCGGCGGCGAAGGACTGGAGCTCATCCAGTGGGAGCGTCCGCAGACCTCGAGCTGGCATCGCAGTCGCGAGGGGTTCGAGATCGGTGCGAACAGCTGCGAGCGCATCTGTCGCCGGTCCGAGGGAGGCGGCGGAGACGGGCTTCGAACCCGGTGCGCGGGCTTGCCAGCGGGACGCGAGGTCGAGCGCGCCGCCCAGGTCATCGTGGAGGGTCGCCGGCGACGCGCCGGACGTGCGGAGCTTGCCGAGTTCCTTGCGCGCACTCTTGTAGCCGCCGTTGAACAGCCCTGCGAAGAAGCGATGGAACGCGCCAGTCTTCGCGGGTTGCAGGGCCGTGCGGTCGGCCTCGAGGTCGCGGCCGAAGAGGTCTGGCTTGTATCGCTGGAGGAATGTCGCGGCCTCCGCTGCGAGGGCCGTGAGGACGGTAGCGTCATCGATGCTGGAGGCTGCGGGCTGGCCGGCCTCAGCGGCGAGGGACTGGAGTGCCTGGTTGGCGGCCGGAAGGCTGGAGCTGAGCGCGAGCGCTGCGTCCCGCGCGGATTGGACGGCCGCCCCATCGGCGAGTTGGGCGCCGGTCCAGGGGGACGGGTCGTCGTGCGAGAACAGTCCGCCGAATCCGCCCGCTTCGACGAGGAGGTTGTGGACGGCTGCGCGAGCTTCGGGCGTAAGGCGGTCGAGGTCTGCGGCGCGCCAGCGAGTGGTGCTCTGAACCTCCGTTGGGAGCCGAAGGATCGCCCCCTGGATGTCGAAGAGGCTCATGCCGGACGGCGGGCGGATGGTGTGCATGCGGGAGACATGGCTGTTCAGGCGGGCGCGCCGTTCGGTGAACGGCTGATGGACGCGCTCGGCCGCGACGGGTGTGGATTCGCGGACGGTTTCGAGGCCGTGGGCGATACGGCGCATGATCTCGCGGCGGGAGAGGTCGGCGCCGTGGAGGTCGAGAGCGAGGTGGCCGAGGCCGTTCACTTCGAGGCGGCGCAGGACGACATCGAGCGCGGCGCGCTTCTCCGCGACGAAGAGGACACGCTTACCCTGCGCGGCAAGGCTGGCGATCATGTTCGAGATGGTCTGGCTCTTGCCGGTGCCGGGTGGGCCCTGGATGACGCCGGACTGCCCGGAAGCCGCGGCGACCACGACGAGCTGCTGGCTCGAATCGGCGTCCATGATGAGGAACTCGGCATCAGGCGGGATGGCGTCGAGCGTGCGCGGGTCGATGGGGGTGCGGGCACCGAGGATCGCCTGGCGAGCGGCGCCGTCGCCCGCGAGGGCGCTGATCATGTCGTGGCTTGCCATGGTGTCCCCGAGCGCGCGGAGGTCGCGGACCATCGCCATCTTCTGGAAAGCGAAGTTGCCGATGACGGCCCGGCGGGTGATGGCGAACCCGGGGATCTCAGCGCAAATGGCTTCGAGCGCGGCGAAGACCGGCTCGGGGTCGAAGGCTTCGCCCTCGGCCCCACCGCCGGAGGCCTCGATGAGCTGCTCGCCGGTTGTGGCGATGCCGTGGGCTGTTTCGAGGACATGGAGGAGGACGAGGTTGACCTGCACGTCGCCACTGCGGCGGAGGTAGAGTGCCCTGCCCTCGCGCCCACGGGCCTCGACTTCGATCGGTACGAGGAGAACAGCGGACTCGGGCGGGCGGCCATCATCGGCGGGCGTCCAGGTCGCCATCCCGACAGCCATGAAGAGGGTGCCGAGCCCGCGGTCCTCGAGATTGGCGAGAGCGCGCTTGCGGATCGTGTTCAGGCTGGCGGCGTTCGCATCGTGGGCGGCCTGCTCGGATTCGGGGAGGAGACGGCTGAGAACGACCGCATCGCCGGACATGAGCGAAGTCAGGGCCGCGGGGTCGTGCCCGGCGAGGTCGAGCGTGCCGGACTTGAGGTTGCGGTAGTAAAGGAGGTTGTTGCGCCGGGAGAGGTCGATGAGGCGGCGAATCCAGCCGTCGCGAGCACGGGCGACGAGG
>JBPPMX010000242.1:0-4107 GCA_051306275.1 Tepidiformaceae bacterium | reverse complement strand
CAGCGTTCGATTCGAGGGCCTGGCGGGTGGTGTAGGCTCCGCGCGGGGGTGGAGATGTCACGACTACTGGAGACGTTCAAGGTTGGGGCGCTGGACGTGGCGGCGCTGAGCGATGGCGCCGGACCGCGCGCTGGGCGGGTTCTTCAACGGGATCGACCCGGAGCAGTGGATGCCTGCGATCGGTGTGACGGAGCCGGAGCAGGCGGTGCCGTTCAACTTCGGGACGTTCCTCGTGCGCGGAGAAGGGCGGACTGTGCTGATCGATTCCGGGTGCGGGCCGCCGGCGGCAGCGATGGCCGTGCCCGGGGGCGGCGAACTGCCCGCCCGGCTGGCTGAGATCGGCGTGACACCGGGCGAGGTCGATACGGTCGTGCATACGCACCTGCACCTCGACCACTGCGGCTGGGATGTGGATGAGGCAGGCGAGGTTGTGTTCCGGAACGCGCGGGTGCTGGTCGCGGCTGCTGAGATCGCGTTCTGGACGGGCTGCAGCAGGCAGAGGGAGCGCGGCGGGTCGTGGACGCTCTGAAGAAGGCCGGGCGCGTGGACACATTCGAAGGCGAGTATGCAGTCGCGCCGTGGCTCACGACGGTGCCGACTCCGGGGCACACGCCCGGCCACACGTCGATGCTGCTGACGTCAGGGAGCGAGCACCTGATCGTGGTCGGGGATGCGGCGCACCACCCGGCGCACTTCGAGCATCACGACTGGCTGCCCGGGGTGGACATCAGCCCGGCGGATTCGACGGCGTCACGGGGAAAGCTGGCGGCGCTGGCCGCGGACCGCGACGCACTGGTTACGGGCGGGCACTTCCCGATCCTGACGCTGGGAAAAGTGCGGCGGGTGGAGGGCGGCTACCGCTGGGAAAGCGCTTAGACGCGGGGGTCTGTAGGATTCAAACCTGAGATGGATTGGATCGAACCGGGCCTTGCCGTGGGGAACCTCGATGACGCGATGGCACACGATATGCTGCGCGAGTCGGGGATCAAGAGCGTCCTGACGCTGAACGGCTTCCCGAACCTTGCCGTGCACGGGTTCAACTGGCGGCGGGTCGACCTGTTCGACGGACCGGGGAACTCACTCGATACGATCTGGGAGGCGGTGGACCTCCTGGCGGACCTGCATACGAGCGACCCGAACGTCCTGGTGCACTGCCGCGAAGGGAAGAGCCGTTCGGTGCTGATCGCGAGCCTGTACGTGGCGCGGCGCGACCGGATCGTGTTCCCGGAGGCGTTCCGGATGGTGAAGGCGTCGCGGCGGGTGGCGGAGATGGACCCGCGGTTGTGGCAGATCGGGCTGGATCTCGCGCCATAGCATTCGCGGAGGGGCGGGGGCGTGGTAGGATCGGGCACGTGACACGCTTCACAACTCTGCGCATGGTGATACATCCCCCGCGGCAATCCCGCGGGGCTGCGATTCGGTAGTCCGCGCCGGCCTCACTCCCCTGCCTCTTTAACCGTGCTGTTGTCCGTGAACCGGGACGACGTATCTTCGTGACAGACGAGAAAGGCGATCCTTATGCCAACCGACCGTGTGCAGCTATACGACACCACTCTCCGCGATGGGAGCCAGATGGAGGGGATTTCGCTCTCCGTCGAGGACAAGATCCGGATCACGAAGAAGCTCGACGAGCTGGGGCTGGAGTGGATCGAGGGTGGATTCCCGGGTTCGAACCCGAAGGACGCCGAGTATTTCCGGCGATTGCGCGATGTGAAGCTGACGAACGCAAAGGTGAGCGCGTTCGGCGGGACGCGGAAGCCGGGGCTGACGTGCGAGACCGACGCGAACATCCAGAGCATGGCGGCGGCGGATACGCCGGGGATCACGCTGGTCGGGAAGGCGAGCCTGTTCCAGGTGCAGGAAGTGCTGGAGACGAGCGCCGAAGAGAACCTCGCGATGATCACGGACACGGTGAAGTACTTCAAAGGGCTCGGGAAGACCGTGTTCTTCGATGCCGAGCACTTCTTCGACGGGTTCATGGCGGACCCGGATTATTCGCTGCAGTGCCTTGCGACGGCGGCGCGGGCGGGGGCAGAAGTGCTCGCGCTGTGCGACACGAATGGTGGGATGAGCACGAGCGCGATGCTGCGGGCTATCGCGGCGGTGCAACAGCGGGTGCCGGACGTGCGGCTGGGAATCCACTGCCACGACGATGCCGGGCTGGCGGTGGCGAACTCGCTGGCGGCGGTGGAGGCGGGTGTGTGGCAGGTGCAGGGCTGCGTGAACGGCTACGGCGAGCGCTGCGGCAACGCGAACATCCTGACGGTACTGGCGAACCTGAAGCTGAAGTACGGGCTGGACGTGGTCGAGGACGAGCAGCTGGCGCGGCTGACCGAGGTTTCGCACTACGTGAGTGAGCTTTCGAACATGGCCCCGAACGCGCAGGCGCCGTACGTGGGGGTAAGCGCGTTCGCGCACAAGGCGGGGTACCACGTCGCGGGGATGGTGAAGAACGCGATGGCGTACCAGCACATCGACCCGGGCATCGTTGGGAACACGAGCCGGGTGCTGGTGAGCGAGCTTTCGGGGCAGCGGAACCTGATCACAAAGCTGAAGGAGCAGGGGATCGACTACCCGTTCACGCAGGACGAGATCAAGAAGCTGCTCGAGACGGTGAAAGAGAAGGAGTCGCAGGGGTACCAGTACGAGGGGGCGGAGGCGAGCTTCGAACTGCTGGTGCGGCGGAGCCTTCCGGGGTATCGAGCGCCGTTCGAGCTTGAGGACTTCGTCATCGTTGAGCGGCGGCGGCATGCGCACGGCGACGGGCAGGGCGAGATGCAGGCCGAGGCGATGGTGAAGATCCGGGTCGAGGGCGACCTGAAGCACACCGCGGATGAGGGGAACGGCCCCGTGAACGCGCTGGACGGGGCCGCGCGAAAGGCTCTGGTCGAGTTCTACCCGCGGGTGGCGGACGTGAAGCTGGTCGATTACAAGGTGCGCATCCTCGACAGCCAGTCGGCGACTGCGGCGAAGGTACGGGTGCTAATCGAAAGCACCGACGGGAACCGGTACTGGACGACGGTGGGTTCATCGACGGACATCATCGAAGCGAGCTGGCTGGCGCTGGCGGACGCGCTTGAGTACGCGCTGACGGCGGAAGGATGAAGGAGTATCTCGTGATCTTCGAGAGCAAGCCGAATAACTGGTCATCCACATTCGGTTCGCAGGTGGCGATCGCCTCGTGAGCGCGGAACACCCGAGCGGGGCCCGGTGGCCGGTGAGTAAGGCGCACCCGTGGCACGGGATCGGCGCGGGGCCGGATGCGCCGGCGATCGTGAACGCGTTCATCGAGATCGTGCCCGGCGACACCGTGAAGTACGAGATCGACAAGGAGAGCGGGCACCTCAAAGTGGATCGGCCGCAGCTCTACTCGAGCCTGGCGCCAGCGATCTACGGGTTCGTGCCGCAGACCTACTGCGGGGCGCGCACGGCGCTCTTCTCCGCCGAGCGCTCGGGGCAGGTCGTCACCGACGGCGACGGGGATCCGCTGGACATCTCGGTCCTGAGCGAGCACCGGTTTCCGCGCGGCGACTTCCTCCTGCGGGCGGTACCGATCGGCGGCCTGCGGTTGCTCGACGGGGGAGAGGCGGACGACAAGATCATCGCGGTGCTGCAGGGCGATGAGGTACACGGGGCGTGGCGGGACATCGGGGACTGCCCGCCGGCGCTGCTCGAACGGCTGAAGCACTACTTCCTGACGTACAAGTCGATGCCCGGCGTTTCGCCGCGCCCGATCGAGCTTGCGGGCGTATACGGGCGAGAGGAAGCGCACGAGGTGATCCGGCTTTCGCAGGCGGACTATGCCGAGGGGTTCGGCGACTGAGTTGAGCCGGTCGGCGTCCGTCCGGCGTATGGTGCGCCGACATGAAAGCCACGCTTGAATGGTTCGGGACAGCGACGTGGCGGCTGGTGGTGGGGGAGACGGTGTACTGGCTGGACGCGTATGTGAACCGGTCGCCGACGGCGATCCCGCTGCGGCTACGCGGTGAGGATATTGATGCGGCGGACTACGTGATCGTCGGACACGCGCACTTCGACCACGTGGCGGAGGCCGGGCTAATCGCGCGGAGTACGGGAGCGGTCGTGGTGGGGTCGGCGCTGACGTGC
>JBPPMX010000241.1:0-3086 GCA_051306275.1 Tepidiformaceae bacterium | reverse complement strand
TCATCTGTTCGTAACAAGAAATTCATGGTGTTGGCTCCGCCCGTAGCGTGACGACCGTCACAATGCTCAGACCGGTGGAAATCCCTACCACCCCAACCCGAGGAGATACCTGTGGCCTATAACGACAACGTCCCGTCCGATACCTCGCCCGAAGGGATCAAGCGATTCTGCGAGGAGCGCGGGGTCGAATACGTCGACGTGAAGTTCGTCGACCTCTTCGGCCTCTGGCAGCACCTCACGCGCCCCATCCGCCAGCTCAATGACTGGTCGGATTACGAGCGCTCCCCCTGGCGCACCGGCTACGGCTTCGATGGCTCGAGCATCCGCGGTTTCCAGAAGATCGAAGAATCCGACATGCTCCTCATCCCCGACCCAACCTCGGCGATGATCGACCCGCACATCGAGACCCCCACGCTCTCCGTTATCTGCAACGTCGAGGACCCGCTCACCCGCCAGCCGTACTCGCGTGACCCGCGCTACATCGCCGCCAAGGCCGAGCAGTACGTGAAGGACAGCGGCGCCGGCGACACGGTGTACATCGGGCCCGAGGCCGAGTTCTTCCTCTTCGATGAAGTGAAGTTCGCCTCGAACCAGCATTCCGCCTTCTACTCCGTTGATTCGAACGAAGGCATCTGGAACAGCGGCCTGGACTACGCGCTCGATGGCAGCCCGAACCTCGGCTACCGCCCGCGCTACAAGGAGGCCTACTTCCCCGTCAGCCCCCATGACACGCAGACCGACATCCGCAACGAGATGGTCGACATCATGGAAGCCTGCGGCATCGAAGTGGAGCTCCACCACCACGAAGTCGCCACCGCCGGCCAGGGCGAGATCGACATGCGGTTCGATACCCTGACCAAGATGGCCGACAAGGTCCTCCTCTATAAGTACATCGTGAAGAACGTCGCGAAGGCCCACGGA
Organism: Tepidiformaceae bacterium; assembly: GCA_051306275.1. Classification (GTDB taxonomy): domain Bacteria; phylum Chloroflexota; class Dehalococcoidia; order Tepidiformales; family Tepidiformaceae; genus JBPPMX01. Next base: position 2,165 of record JBPPMX010000241.1, on the reverse strand, counting down.
AAGACCGCGACTTTCATGCCCAAGCCCCTCTTCCAGGACAACGGCTCCGGCATGCACGTCCACTCCAGCATCTGGAATGGGGGGACGAACCTCTTCTTCGACGAAACGGGCTATGCCCTCACGAGCCAGTTCTGCCGCTCGTACATCGCCGGCATCATCAACCACGGCAAGGCGCTCATGGCCCTCTGCGCCCCGACGACGAACAGCTACAAGCGGCTCGTCCCCGGGTACGAAGCGCCGGTGAACCTCGTCTACAGCGCGCGTAACCGCTCGGCCGCCTGCCGCATCCCGGTCGTGAGCCCGGACCCGCGCCAGAAACGCGTCGAGTTCCGCCCGCCCGACCCGACCGCCAACCCCTACCTCGCTTTCGCGGCCATCGTCATGGCTGGCCTCGATGGCGTTGAGAAGGGCTGGGATCCGGGTCCGCCGATCGACAAGCAGAACCTCTTCGAGCTCAGCCCTGAAGAGCTCCTGAGCATCCCGACTGTCCCGGGCTCGCTCGATGGGTCGCTCCGCGCACTCGAAGAGGACCACGAGTTCCTCCTCAAGGGCGGCGTCTTCACCTCCGATGTCATCGAGACCTGGATCGAGTACAAGTACGAGAACGAGGTCGACCCCGTCCGGATGCGCCCGCACCCGTACGAGTTCCACCTCTACTACGACGCCTAGATCGCGTCATAAGCGCACACCGGGAGGGGCGGCCGCAAGGCCGCCCCTCTTCGTCTCCTCCGTGTCGCCGGGCTCTATCGGCCACCACCCGCGAACAGGTGGTTGTACTGCTCGTGGCTCATGACCGTCATCTCGCCGGTCCCCTCGTCGCGGACGACCAGGCGGTAATGTCCCGGGAGATGGAAGCGGAATACCGTGCGGTCGAACGGCATCCGGTGCCCGCGCAGGACGGACGGGGACTGCCCCGCCGCTAACGCGGCTCCGAGAACGACCGCCCGCTCTACGACCTGGATCGGGAACGCTTCGCAGTCCCGGCTCTGTCCCGGAAAGAGCCTTCGAAAGGCACCCTTCGTCTCGGCCAGTGCAGAAGCCACCGCGGCGGCTTGTTGGGTTTCGCGCTCCCGGGCGTGTTGCTCGGCGGCGCATCGGTGGCACCATCGTCCACGGCCACGGTGGCCACATTCGAACTGCTTCGCACGACCAGTCATCAGTGGGGATTATCGCGGTCGACGCGACATCCGGTGTCCGCAATCCACGCGCCGCCAGAAATCACGACATCACCTGTCGCCTCCACATGCCATCCTCCCCTTCCACATAGAGAGAAGGACACCAATGGCAAAGAACAACCTCGAACGCCAACTCAAGGACCTCGACGCCCTGAAACAGCGCGGCGTCCTCACCGAAGAAGAGTATGCCAGCCGCCGGGCGGCACTGCTCGCCAGTACCGAATCCGCCGTCGCCGGTAAACAGGGCGGGTCCGCAGCGAAGGGCATCTTCAAGTGGGGTTTTCTCGGATGTCTTGGCATCCTCGGCGCCATCGGAGCGCTCGTCGTGGTCCTGATCGTCATCATCGCCGCCGCCGTCGGATCCGATACCTCCGAAGAAGGGAGTGATGTCCACGTCAGCCTCGCCGACGGTGCGAGCGGCGTCATCTTCCCTGGACGCCTCGACGAGAAGAAGACGAAGGTCACCCTCGTGCGCGTCATCGACCCGGCAACCTCCGACAACCAGTTCACCCAGCCCGACGCCGGCAACCGCTACTGGGCGGTCGAAGTCCAGATCGAGAATGTCGGGACGCAGGAGGTCAACGGGCTCGACTGGAAGCTGCGCGGGTCAAACGACTTCGAGTACGACCGCGAATTCGTGTCTGGTGTCGGCGCAGAACTGGAGCTGTTCACCAACCTCACGCCGGGCGCGAAGCAGCAGGGTCTGGTCGTTTTCGAGATACCGGCGGACGTCACGCCGAAGTGGCTCCGCGCCGACCCCAACCCCTTCATTGCCAACGACCTCTACTTCGATGCCCCGTAACCAGCGACGATAGCCCGGTGCCACCACCTCTCCGGGCAATCGCTGCACTCGCCGGGTTCTCGCTGCTCCTCGCCGCATGCGAGCCGCTTGCCGCCGGCCCGCCCGATGCCACGGTCGACCTTCCTCCCTGCGAATGGGTCGAGGTCGACCGCGTCGTCGATGGCGATACGCTCGTTGTCTTCATCGAC
>JBPPMX010000240.1:0-6077 GCA_051306275.1 Tepidiformaceae bacterium | reverse complement strand
CGCGAAGCCGGCGTCACCATCCTCGAACCCACTCCCGTCCCCTGACCCCGATTCGCTAGAACGACCGCCCGACTCCCTGTACCCTGTTCCTTCGCGCCAACGCGCATGGCAGGGTAGCTCAGCCGGTTAGAGCGCACGACTCATAATCGTGAGGTCCGGGGTTCGAGTCCCCGCCCTGCTACCAGTACACCGATAACTGGTTAAATTCAGATTCGGATTTAGCTATGAGGTCAGGCACAGTCAGCGGCCCGCGTGGTGGCCAAAACCGAGGAGCTGGCTTGTTTGACCCAACTACTACATGCGCTTGACCCTACTACTGCATCGACGGCTGCCGACCTCTTCGAGCTGTTCATCGCCTCCAGGGAGGTCGAGAACTGCCGCCCCGTGACGCTCCACAACTGCCGGCAAGTCACCGAGCGATGCCTTCACACCCCCGGCGCAACACACTCTTGGATCCGCACCGGTTCGACGCGACAACCACGCGATAGGCTGCGAGTCATGATGCTGAACCGGCTGACGTTCGCCCTTCCCCGTAACGCCCTCCGGGTCGCTCCTGGCGCGATGACGACCTCCGCCCCGCCTCGTCTGTGGCGTCCGGGACGCATGCCGCTGTCGACACTGCTGAGATCGGGCCGGCGTTCGAAGTGGGCGAGCTGCGCGTGACCGTCCGATCGAGCATCCTACATCCCCGGATCGGCGTTCGCTCGATCCCGATCGGGAGCGTTTCGTGCTCGTCAACGTCCGCATCGAGAACCCGACAGGGGCGAACGTCCACCACCCGACATCAACGCCAACTGCGCGGAAGGGGAACAGACGGTTGGTACGTCTACGAAGGGCCGGGCGCCCTGGACGCCCGCGAACTGCCACCGAGCCTCATCGACGGCAAGCACCTCATGGATCAGCCAAAGCCCTGCAACCGCCCAGCACTTGAGCTGAGCGCCACCGGGGTATGCATCGCGACGCCCTGGAGCAGATAGCGATGCAGCGACTGTCTTTCGTGGCTTCGACGCGCCATTGCGTCTCCCGAGAGCCGCGTGTGCGCTACGCACTCCTGGGCGATTCGCCGCTCATTGCACCAGCAAGAAGACCTTGATCGTCCGATCGACTGCTTCCGGTATGGTCATGGATTCCCGCAACTGACCATACTTCCACGTGAGCGTGAGGCCGAGCAGGAGATTGGAGGTCACCTCGACGTCAAGGTCGCCGCGAAACGCGCGCGACGCCACGCCACGTTCCAGGACCGCCGAAATGCGCCTGCCGGCCTCCACCGCCTCGACGCCCTCGCTTGCTTCCTCGGGTAGCTGCCCGCCGAGCATCGCGTCAAACAGCCAGCCATAGCTTTCAGTCGCATGCAGGAGTGCGATCAGGAAGATTCGCAAAGCAGCTACCGGCTCAGCGCTCTGCTCCGAATCCCCGAGCTCGCGTTCGAACTCCGCAACGGCCTCGAGCACGACCTCATGCAGCAGGCCCTCCTTGCTGCCGAAGTGCCGGTAGATCGTGCCGATACCAACCCCTGCCCGCTCGGCGATGCAGGTCACCTCGGCGGTCGGACCAAAATCGGCAAATGCCCCGCGCCCAGCATCGAGCAACCTCGTCCGGTTCGCGATTGCGTCCGAGCGACGGGACTGCGTCATCGGCTCCTACACCCTCTTCGTGGCACCGGCGAACCAGCTCTGCCGAACGCGCTCATGCGTATTTCGCCCTTTCCCCAAGGCCTGGACCGGATGTGCGCCACTTTACCTTTTGCTCGTGCGCTCTAGCTCCGGATGTTGACCAGAATCGGAATTCCTGTTCATATTAACACAAATCTCCGCCGGAGCATGTGTTTGAGACGGCTCGTTTCCTGGATCACTGAGTACAGCTACCGGAAGGCATGGCTTGTCGTCGTGGCTGTCCTGGCCGTAGCACTTTACGGCCTCTATACGGTCTTCAATGTCCGCCAGGAACTCATCCCGGATATCGAGTTCCCGCTTGTCACGGTAATCGTGCAGGTGCCGGATTCGCAGGCCAGCGATATCTCAGAGTCTGTGACGGTGCCGCTCGAGGAGCGCCTCAAAGGTCTCGACGGCGTCAAGAGCATGGAATCGACAACCGTTGCCGGTCTCGCCCTGATTTCCCTGGAATACGACTTTGGGTCGGATCTTGACGCCGCTGAGAACGATATCCAGGCGGTGGTCGATAGCACGCGCCTCCCTGCGGCGAGCGCCTCTTCGATCCTCACGTTCGACCCCACCTTGCTGCCGATCGTTGACTTCAGTCTGCAGGGTGATCTCACGACTGCCGAGCTGCTTACCATCGCCAGCCGCGATATCGTGCCCCAGATCGAGAGCATTGATGGCGTCGCAGCCGTGAGTATCGTCGGGGGCGCCGCTCGAGAGGTCGTTGTCTCGCTCGACGCAGCGGCGTTCCTCGCATCCGGACTGACATACAATCAGATAACCGGGGCGCTCGCCGATAACAACGTCCTGATCCCGTCGGGCGAGATCACCGCCGACGGGACGCGCCTGCCGATCGAGACGGTGGTTATGTACCAATCGCTCGATGACATCCGGGGCCTCCAGCTTCGCGCTCCGGACGGTTCGGCGGTGATGCTCGGCGACATCGCCACCGTCGAGGAGGGGCAGGCGTCGTCGACGGGCGTTACCCGCGCGGACGGGCAGCCCGCAGTCGCGATCCGGGTGACGAAAGAAAAGAACGCCAACACGGTAGAAACGTCCCACGCGGTCACCGACGCGCTTGAGGAGGCTGAGGCGGCGCTGCCGGATGGAACTTCCCTGACAGTCTTCCAGGACCAGGCGGAGTTCATCACCGAATCGATCAATGGCGTCGTCGAAGAGGGCCTCATTGGCGGCATCCTCGCCATCGTCATCGTGTTCATTTTTCTCGCGAACTGGCGCACGACGCTCGTCACCGCTGTCTCCATCCCGCTGTCCATCGTGATCGCCGTTGTCCTCCTCGATAGGCTCGGGTACTCCCTGAACATCATGACCCTCGGCGGCCTGACCATCGCCATCGGACGCGTCATCGACGACTCGATCGTGGTGCTCGAGAACGTTTACCGTCATATGGCCGAGGGCGAAGAGCCGTTCCCCGCGATCATTACCGGCGCCCGGGAGGTCACGATCGCTATCGTCGGTGCCACGGCCACGACGTGTGCGGTTTTCCTGCCCCTGGGGCTGGTCGGCGGGCTCGTCGGTGAACTCTTCCTTTCCTTCTCGCTTGCGGTTGTCTTCGCCCTTATCGCCTCGCTCGTCGTTGCGGTGACCGTGATCCCGGTACTCACCAAGCTGACGATTGCCGGACGCGTGAAGGTCGAGCCCGGCAAGAGGGCAGCCGATACCAGGCTCGCCCGGGCCTACGCTCCGATTCTCCGCTGGTCCCTCAGGAACCGGTGGAAGACGCTCGGACTCGCGGGCGCCGCATTCGTGGCGAGCCTCGCCCTGGTGCCTCTTCTCCCTGTCGTGTTCCTCCCGCCGGCCGGTGAGAACATCATTACGGTCACGGTGAACGCGAAGCCTGGCCAAACGCAGGAAGCGGTCCTCGCGCAAGCAACCATCGTCGAGGACTTGCTCGACACCTACGACGTCAAGGCGATGCAGACCATCATTACGGGCGCCGGTTCCGATATCGGAGCCATCGGCAACATCCTCGGCGGGCAGGGGGCCAACAGCGCCACGATCACCATTGAATTCGCCTCGGGGAACAAGGACGACATCGCCGACGACCTCAGGACGCGGATCGCGCAGGAACTCCCGGCCGCCGACAACCTCGCCGTCAGCGCGACCGGCGGCGGGCTTGGGCCGCCGGGAGGCATCGCCTTCACCGTCTCCGCCGAAACAGAGGCCGACGCGCCACTTATCGCCGATGTCGCGGCCCAGGTGGCGGATGCGGTCCGCGGTACCGAAGACACGGCGAACGTGAAATCCGACGTCGGCAGCGCGATCCAGACGCTGCAAATCATCGTCGATCCGCAGCGCGCCTTCGAAGCGGGGATCTCCCCACAGGCGATCTCGGAGCTCGTGAGCAGCCTCTCGTCGAACGCGTCCGTCACATCAGTCGACTTTGGCGAAGGCCCTCTAAACGTGCGTGTGCTCGTCTCGGGCGGCACGCAGGATCTCCGGCAGCTTGCCGGGCTCGAACTCGTCCCGGGGACCCGCATCAGTGACATCGCGAGCGTCGAGGTCATCCAGCGGCAGGAGCGGCTCACCCGCGTCGATGGGCAGCCCGGCGCGACGATCAGTGCGGATGTGACGGGTGAAGACACCGCCGGCATCGCAGCAAATGCCCTCTCTGCGGTGAACCGGATCGATCTGCCCGATGGGATCATCGTCGAACAGGGTGGTATCGCGAGCGACATCGAGGAGAGCTTCAGCAACCTGTTCTTCGCGATTATCGCGTCGGTCATCATCGTCTACGTTGTTATGGTGTTGCTCTTCCGGAGTTGGCTCGACCCGTTCGTCATCCTGTTCAGTCTTCCACTGGCGGTCATCGGCGCAATCATCGCTCTGGTCGTGACCGGGTCGGCGCTGAGCGTGAGCGCGTTGATCGGCCTGCTCATGCTTGTCGGGATTGTCGTGACGAACGCGATCGTGATGCTCGAGTTCGTGATCATGCTGCGCCATGAGCGCGGCTACTCGACGTATGACGCGATCGTCGAAGGCGCCCAGACGCGTCTGCGGCCGATCCTTATGACGGCGATCGCCGCAATGCTCGCCCTCATCCCGCTTTCGCTCGGCCTTACCGAGGGCGCACTGATCGCCGCGGACCTCGGACGCGTGGTGATCGGCGGCCTCTTCACTTCGACCATCCTCACGCTGGTTGTCGTCCCGGTGATCTATAGCCTGGTTGACGACCTCAAGCGACGTTTTGCGCGCGGCGGCTCTCCGGAACTGCCGCGCCACGACGCCCCGACAGGGGTGGGGCCCAGTACCCCCGCGGCGCAGGAGGCCCCCTAGATGCAAACCGAACCTGAAGCGACCCGCATCGTTGCCGTGCTTGGTCATCCCGAGGAAATACAGAACGGTTTCCCGTGGTCGGTTGCGCTGGCACGGCAGGCTGGGATTCCGCTGACGCTCCTGCACATCATCGACCCGGTGACCAACGTCGAACTCGCTGAGAACGCGGTAGCAATGGCGCGGGACATGCTTTCCCTGCTCGCCGCCAGCAGCGCGGTTGATGGGCTTAGCGTCCAAACGCGCGTCGAGACAGGGATGCCCGAAGTGGTCATCCCGGCGCTCGCACGCGAGGCTCGTGGCATCGTGCCAGTACTCGCGGCCGGTGACCATGGTGCGTTCGCACGCTCCCTGCTTCACCGCGGCCGGGAGAACGTGATCCATCACCTGAGGTCGCCGTTCGTCCTTCTCCCGCCGCGTGTCGGGCTGCCCGCGCACATCGACCGGGCGGTGCTGGGGATGGACGGGTCCACCCTCGCAATGCAGGCGGCCCCGATCGCCCAGCGGCTCTCAGCAGGCGTCCCGATCGTTGAAGTCGAGGTGCTTGAGCCTGGTTCGCTACCGTTGGAGGCGTACCTTGCCTTTGTTCCGGAGTTCTCCGACAGCCGCATCCGGATGCGGGGTCGCGCAGGAATCGCGATCCTCTCCGCGGCGCGCGCGGTGGATGCTGGCATGATCGTTGTCGGTGGGCACGGCAGAACGGGCCTCGGCGGCCGGCACCTCGGCGGGACGGCCCAGTGGCTCAGTCACAACGCCGACCGTCCGCTGCTCATTGTCCCCGAAGGGCAGCCGTCGCGCGGTGGCTAACAGCTCTCTGAAGCCGGCGGATAGCGAGGAGGCGTCACGACTTCCACAAGACGGACATCTTCACTGCGAAGCCCCTCGAACCCGCTCAGGAGGGGGGCAACGAACCCCCAGCGCAGCAGAACGAAGGGTGGCTCAAGGCCTTTCGACACCCTCGGCCTCGATCCATCGCTCGTTCCACCGATCCACCTCCCGGAACAGGGTTTCCAGGTCGTGGCCGGGCGGCGTCAGCCGATAGACAAGCTCGTGCACATCGTTGGAACGTTCCACCAGGCTGACGTCCTCAAGTTCCTTGAGCCGTTCTGCCAGGAGCCGGTGCGA
>JBPPMX010000239.1:0-25646 GCA_051306275.1 Tepidiformaceae bacterium | reverse complement strand
GGGCGAGGTCGAACGCGACGCCGTTACGCGCGCAGCGGGCGGCTGTGAGGGCGGCGGCGCGGGAGGCGGCGACGCTGGCACGGATTTCGTGGCCGGTGAACGAGGCGAGGTAGGCGGCGGTGGCGGATGCGAGCGTCTCGGTCGCATCGGCGCGGCCGGGAAGTTCGAGGAAGAGGTGGTCGCGGCCGCCGACTTCGACCCGGGTGGTGAAGCGCGAGCGAACGAGGCTGGCGGCATGTTCGAGGGCTTCGAGGCAGGCGCCGGGGTTGTCGGGGAGGAAGACGGCGGATGGCGACAGGCGGCGCGCTTCGGCGGCGGTCATCCCGGGAACGATGGATTCGCGGGCGGCGGGGGCGGAGACGGCGGTGACGAGAGCATCTTCACCTGCGCCGGACGCGAGGACGACTGCGCGGCCAGCGAACTGGGGACGCTGAGCGTGGGCAAGGACGATCGGGAGGCGGGGAAAGAGGACGCACATGACGGGCATGGCTTCTGCCTCGACTGAAGATGGATCGAGATTAGAACGGGTGTTCTACGGCGTCAAGATGGGGTTGGCGCTGGTGGCTTTACTTCGAGTTCTCAAGGTCGCGCCAGCTGGGGCGGTTGGCGACGAGTTCTTCCCGGACGAAATCGTCGTGCTTCTTCGAGTTGCGCTTGCCGATGGTGTAGGCGATGAGCACGAGGACCGCGCAGACGGCGCCCAGGAGCATCGCGAGGCGGAACATGCCGTTGCGCTGGGCATTACCCCAGGTGTCGTATGCGCTTGTGGCGAGGACGAGGGCGTCGGTGCCGCGGCCTTCGTCGTAGGCTTCGTGCGCCTTTGCGAGGTCGCCATCGGGGTCGGCGCCGTAGAGGCCGATGGAGGTGATGAAGTTCGAGGTGAAGCTGGCCTTGCGTTCGTCGGCGGCGGCGAGCATCTTGCCGGCGCTTTCGAGGTTGACAGTGTCGGAGACCGCCTGCGAGGCGAGCTTCGAGGCATCGGCGAAGCGACCCTCGGTGTAGGCGGTACGTGCTTCGTCGAGCCGGGCGAGGGAGGGCGAGCCCGCTGATTCGGCGGAGAGCGCCTCGGCGGAATCGGCGATTGCCTGGACGGCGTTTTTCTGGCTATCGAGGGCGCGGCGGAGGTCGCGGACTGAGGCGGCGGTTGTCCACGCCTCCTGGAAGCCGGTGGTCGCGCCGAGGCCCGCTGCGGTGGCGCTGGCGAGGACCTCGTCATAGGTCATGAGCATGGCGCGCGCGGATTCGATATCGGTGCGTGCGGCGTTGAAGTTCCAGGAATCGAGGTTCGGGCGGATGGATGGTGGTTCGCCTTCGAGGCCACGGCTGCTCGCTTCCGCGAGGAGGGCGGCGCGCCCGTCCCAGGCGGTACGGCGATCCCTCATCGTTTGCGATGCGGCTTCGGGGTAGACCCAGGTGAGGAAGACGGAATCGAGGTTCGCACCGCTGACGCGCTCTCCCGTGTCCTGGAACCAGCGCCCACCAAGCGGCCAGGCACTCGGGTCGTCGTCGACGTGGGCGAGAACCTGGGTCATGACGGCTTGTCCGCCGACGGCAGCGTCGTAGGCCTGCCAGAATGCGCCGGCCTTGCCGTACCAGTAGGCCGGGTCGTAGACGATGGAGCCGTTGTACCAGGTCGCGAGCGGGTCGTCGTAACCGAGGGAAGCCCAACCCGCGAAGTCGCCGCGGAGCGGCACCGCAAGTTCGGCGGCGACGATGTGGGTGGCCCATTCAGCCTGTCCCTCCCAGAGCCAGCTGGTTTCGAGCTGCCGCCCGGCCCACTGGTGGGCGAGTTCGTGGATGGTGACTTCTTTGTCGAAGGTGAGGTCGCCGGTATTCGTGACGAGCACCTCGCCGATGGTGGAGAAGGCGACGCCGGCCGCGCCGACAAAGCCGATATAGTTCGACTGGCGGAGGACGACTTCCTCGTGGGGGTAGGGGAAACCGAAGAGCGCCTCGAGGCGAGGGAAGGCTGCGCGGGCGGTTTCGAACTGCGCCTCGGCCCAGGCCGCATCGCCGCGGAAGTAGCGGAGGCTCATCTTGACGGTGCGGGCGCCTTCGAGAGCCAGGTCTTCCTGGAGCGTGGCGAGGAGGCTCGGGTCCGTTACGGACTGGGCGTGGGCGATGAGGGGTTGCTCGGACTGCTGGCGGCAGGAGTTGTCGAGCCGGGCGCAGCGGTCGAGGATGCCCGGATCCTCAGCGGCGATCGCGAGGAGGATGGTTTCGCCGCAGACCCAGCGCTTGAAGCCGGAGGACGTGATGCCCTCGGGCTGGGTGGCGGCGACGAGGCAGCCGGGGTCGATGTAGTTCTCGCCGGATTCGGGCATGTCGACTGAAACGAAGGAGCCGGGCCCCTGGCTGACGAACGGGGTTTCGATGACGCCGTTCGCGATGAGGAATTCGCCGTCGCTCATCTGGGGGACGGTGTAGGTCATGACGAGATCGGCGGTGAGAGCGCCCTTAAGCGGCTTGAGGAGGGTGGCCTTCACAACCTTGAGGCTGGCATACGGTTCGGCGGCCTGGGTGATTTCGGGGAGGATGAGGGGTGTGCCATCCTGGCGAACCATGATGTCTTCGGCCCCGGGCATGGTGAGAAGGGAGATGGTGGCGAGCTGTTCGAGGTCGTCGGCGACGCCCACGGTAGCTTCCATGCGGACAGAAACCGAGGCTTTGGTGGGGTCGAGCGTGAAGAAGGTGTGGGAAGCGATGTTCTGGCCGACGAAGAGGCCGGTCGCAGACGCGGGGCGTGGCGAGGAAGGGAGGATCGCGCCAAAGACGGCGAGAACCAGAACGAGCAGCAACGAGCGCCGAAGACTCATGTTGAATGGTTCGGCAAGAGAAAGCGCGCTCGATAGGGCGAGCGCGCTTCAGGGACCGGATTCGCGGGTGAAGATCTAGCGGCCAGAGATGACGGGGCTTGCCTTCTTGCCAGCGACAACGAGCTTCTGGAGGGATTCGCGAGCAGCCTTGAGTTCGGCATCGGGGAGCGAGCTGAAGAGCTGGGCCGAATACGCGATCAGGTCGTCGTGGACCTGGGCGATTGCGGCGCGACCCTTCTCGGTGAGCCAGATGCGGATGGCGCGGCGGTCGTTCTCGTGGATTTCGCGGCGAATGAAGTCACCGCGGTCGAGGCGCTCAAGCAGTGCGGAGACGGACGGGCGCGTGACATAGAGGCGGTCCGCGAGCGCAGCGTTGCTCAGGCCTTCTTCCTGATAGAGGAAGTTAAGGAGGCGAAGCTGGGTGATGGTCAGGCCTTCACGGTCCCAGAGGCGGAGCCTCATGGGGTCCAGGAGGGCGCTGGCGGCGAAGAGGGAACGGGAAAGGTCGGTGACTGCGGGGCGTGGCTTGCTCATGCTGTAGTAACTATATGCCGGAAACCCCTATTGGGAAGTGGGAATCTTCACGTTCGGGGAATACGGCGACATTAGTTGTCGCCATTGCCGTTTATGCTCGATTGCGCGATTATCCCGATGCTGACTTTTGGGGCGGAATCCTGGATGACTGAACATGTACGGCGATCGGCACGGTTGCTCGAAGTCGAGCGACTCCTTCGCCGCAATCCGAAGGGGCTGACGACCACGGAGCTGGGGCGCGAGACGGGATATAGCCCGCGGACGATCCAGCGGGATATCGCGGTGCTCGAGAGCGAACTGGGAGTGCCGATCGAACTTGTGGGGCGGCGGTACCGGGTGATGCCAGGGAGCCACCCGCTGGCGCCGGTGCGGTTCACAATCCACGAGGCGAGGTCATTGTTCATCGCGACGCGCCTGTTCCTGCGATACGCCGATGAGTGGGACCCGGACGCGGTGGCTGCGCTGGACAAGCTGGCGGAGGCGATGCCCGGGCCGGTTTCGCGGCATATACAGTCGGTTGCGAACGAACTGCGACAGCGACCGCAGGATAAGCAGCGAAGCGACATCCTGCGGGTAATCACCGAGGCGTGGGGCGCTTCGGAGACGATCCATATTGCGTACCGGTCGGTCGCGCTCGGGGGGACGATCAAGGTGACGGACCTGGACCCGTACCTGCTGGAGCCGAGCGCGAACGGGAACGCGACCTATGTCCTCGGCCATTCACACGCGCACGGCGAGGTGCGGACGTTCAAGCTGGAGCGGATCGAGCATGTGGAGGCGACGGGGCGGCTGTTCGTGCCGCGGGATGTCCGGGAGATCGTCGACCGGCTGGCGGCGAGCTGGGGGATCTACCTGGGCGACGATGACCACCACGTGGTACTCGAGGTGGAGGCGGCGGTGGCGCCGCGGATGATGGAGTCGACGTGGCATTCGAGCCAGCGGGTGCAGTGGCTGGGTGACGGGCGGGCGCGGATCGAGTTCCGGCTTCCGAGCCTGACTGAGTTCGTCCCGTGGGTGCGGAGCTGGGGCCCGAATGTCACGGTGATCCAACCGGACGAGTTGCGGATCGATGTGGCGGATTCGCTGCGGGCGGCGGCGGCGCTGTACGGGGCGTAGGCGGGCGCGGGGAGGAGCGGGTTCGCTACACTGGGCCGATGGCAAACGATGCGGCGAACCTGCGGGCACGGCGTGAACGGATCGCGAAGCAGTGGAAAATGGAGCGCGGAGCGGTACTGGTTGCTTCGGGGCTGCCGATTCCGATCGCGGGGACCGACCAGTACCACCCTTTCTACGCGCATAACGAGTACGCCTATCTAGGCGGCGTGGCGAAGCCCGGGAGCGTGCTCGTGTTCGACCCGGAGGAGGGTTGGACGCTGTTCGCGCATGTCGCGGGGGCGGAGGAGCGGGTGTGGGAGGGGGAGACGGACGACCTCGAGGAGGTCGCGCATGTAACCGGCGTTGAGCGCGTACGCCCGGTAGACCGGCTGGGGGAGTGGCTGGAGAAGCGCCGGGGAGAGGGGCTGGCGATCCTCGGCAACCGGGACATCCTGGAGCACAGCGATGTCTACGGGCTGGAAGCATGGTGGCGGCTGGAGGCGGAGGTGGACGAGGAGGCGTCGGGCCGGTTGAGCGAGGTGGTTTCGGAGACGCGACGGGCGAAGGATGCCGGCGAGCTGGACCTGATGCGGAAGGCGGCGGCGGCATCGGTCAGGGGGCACCTTGCGGGTTTCCGGCTGGCGCGGGCGGGGATGTCGGAGCGGGACCTGCAGGTGGAGATCGAGGTGGAGTTCTTCCGAAGGGGCGCGTCGCGGACGGCGTACGGGACGATCGTGGGCACGGGAAAGCATGGAGCGACGCTGCACTTCATGCCGACCGGAAAACGGCTGGCGGACGGGGACATCGTGCTGGTGGACGCAGGGGCGGAGATTGGCGGGTATGCGAGCGACGTGACGCGGACGTTCCCGGTGAGTGGGCGGTTCAGCGCGGAGCAGCGGGCACTCTATGAGGTCGTACTTGGCGTACAGCGCGAGGCGATCGCGGGCGTAGGGCCGGGGGTGGAATACAAGGACCTGCATCTGCGGGCTGCGCGGGGGATTGCGGAGGGGCTGGCGGACTTCGGGCTACTGAAGGGCGCCCCCGACGACCTTGTGGAGATGGACGCGCATGCGCTGTTCTTTCCGCACGGGCTGGGTCACATGCTCGGGCTTGCGACACACGACGCGGGTGGGTGCCTGGCGGGTCGCGAGCGGAGTGAACGCCCTGGACTGCGGTACTTGCGGGCGGACCTGCCAGTGCAGCCGGGTTATGTAGTGACGATCGAGCCGGGGATCTACTTCATCGATGCGCTGCTGGACGACCCGGAATCGCGGGAGAAGTACCGGCAGGCGGTGGACTGGGAGCGGGTCGACCGGATGCGGGAGTTCGGTGGGATCCGGATCGAGGATGATGTGCTGGTGACTGAGGCGGGGGCGGACGTGTTAAGCGGCGCGCTGCCGAAGAGTGTCGAAGAGATTGAAGCGTTACGGATGGAGGGCCTGGCAGGATGACGAAGCCGTTCGAGACGATGACGATCGAGCAGGTGGCGCAGTACCCGCGTCCCGGGACAGCGATACCGGGGGCGATCCAGTTCTCGCCGGACGGGAAGCTGGTGACGTACCTGCAGAGTGGGGAGGGTTCGCTGGTGCGATCGCTGTGGTCGCATGACATCGCGAGCGGCGAGACGGAGCAGCTGATCCGGCCCCCGAAGGAAGCGACGACAGGCGAGACGATTTCGCGGGAGGAGGAGCTGCGGCGAGAACGGGCGAGGATGCGGGAGCTCGGGGTGACCGAGTACCAGTTCGGGCGGGAGGCGAAGCCGTGGGTGCTGCTCGTCCCGCTGACCGGGAAGCTGTGGATCCAGCGCGAGGGAGAGGCGCTGCGCGAACTGCCGGGGACGGAAGGAGCGCTTGATGCGCGCCTGACGCGGGATGGGACGAAGGTGGCGTTCGTACGGGGGGGCGAGGTGTGGGTGGCGGCGACAGACGGGGCGGAGGCGCCGGTGCGAATCACCAGCGGGGCGGAGCCCGGGATCACGAACGGCGTTGCGGAGTTCATCGCGCAGGAGGAGCTGGACCGGGCGGAGGGCTACTGGTGGAGCCAGGATGGGGCATGGATCGCGTACGTGCGGGCGGACAGCCGGCACATCCCGGTGTATCCGATCGTGCACCAGGGGAAGGACGCGGTGGATATCGAGGAGCACCGGTACCCGTTCGCGGGGGCAGCCAATGCGAAGGTCGAGCTGTACGTGGTTGGGGCGGACGGTGGCGAGCCGATGCGGATGAACATCGGGCCGGACGACGACCAGTACATCGCGCGAGTCGCGTGGAGGCCGGACGGGGTGCTAATGGCCGGGTTGCTCACGCGCGACCAGAAGAGCATGCGCTGGATTGCGCTCGACCCGGCGACGGGCGCGGGGACGCCGCTGATCGAGGAGACTGGCGAGCCGTGGTTCAACCTCGAGCACGACACGCGATTCCTGGAGAGCGGCGAGATCCTGGTTTCGAGTGAGCGGAGCGGGTACCGGCACCTGTACGTGCACGATGCGACGGGCAAGCCGGTGCGGATGCTGACCAGCGGCGAATGGGTGGTGACCCACGTGGTGGCGGTGGACGAGAAGGGAAGGCGGGTGTTCTTCTCGGGGACGCGGGAAAGCGTGCTGGAGCGGCACCTGTACATGGTGTCGCTGGATGGGGGGGAGGTGACGCGACTGACGGAGGGCTCCGGGTGGCATGGGACGGTCGTGTCGCCCGACTACGAATGGTTCGTGGACATGCACAGCCGGATGACGCATGCCCCGATCGTGACGCTGCGGGCGGTGGGCGGATCGAGCGAGCGGGTGCTCTTCGCGAACGACGGGTTCAGCGCGGAGGAGCTGGGACTGACGCCGCCGACGCTAATGACGGTCGAGACGCGGGACGGAGTGACGCTCCATGGCGCGCTCTACGAACCCGCGGGACGAGAAGGGCAGATGGCTCCGGTGATCGTCAGTGTGTACGGCGGGCCTCATGCGCAGCGGGTCGCGGACGAGTGGAGCATGACGGTGGACATGCGGGCGCAGCACCTCGCGCGGCTCGGGTACCGGGTGTTCAAGCTCGACAACCGGGGAAGTGCCAATCGCGGGCTGGGGTTCGAAGCGGCCCTGGCAGGGGCACTCGGATCGGTGGAGGTGGAGGACCACGTGGAGGGGCTGATCGCGCTGCAGCGGATGGGCCTGGCTGACATGGGGCGCGTCGGGATCTACGGCTGGAGCTACGGTGGCTACATGGTGCTGATGGCGATGCTGCGAGCGCCGAACATCTTCCAGGTGGGGGTCGCGGGGGCGCCGGTCACGGACTGGGATGGGTATGACACGGGGTATACCGAGCGGTACATGGGGACGCCAGCGACCAACCCGGAGGGCTACAAGAAGAGTTCGGTGCTGACGCACGTGGCGGCGCTGCGCGGAAAGCTGCTGGTGGTACACGGAATGGTGGATGAGAACGTGCACTTCCGGCACACGGCCCGGCTGGCGGTGGCGCTGGCGGACGCGCAGAAATCGTACGACCTGCTGGCGTTCCCGGAGGAGCGGCATATGCCGCGGGATGCGAAGGGGATGGAGTACCAGGAGCGGCGGGTGGCCGGGTACTTCACGGAGCATCTGAAGGTTGAGTGAGCGGCTGGTGTGCCGAGATGTGGTGAGGCGGGTAGGATCGCCGGATGGCAAACAACACCAATGATCAGCCGCTAATCCCGCCCAGGGGGAAGAAATTCGAGATTTCGAAGTACGCCCCCGACTACACCGATGGGACGACACGCGAAGTGGCTGAGGCAGAGATCCTCGGTCTGCGGGTACGGCTGAATGACCTGCAGAACGTGATGTACGCAGATCGACAGCGTTCGATGCTGGTGGTCCTCCAAGGGATCGATACGGCGGGGAAAGACGGGACAGTGAACAGCGTGTTCCGCGAGGTGGGGCCGCTTGGGTGTCACGTTGTGAACTTCGGCGTGCCATCGAGCCAGGAAGCGGCGCACGATCATCTCTGGCGGTACCACATGGAGGCGCCGGAACGGGGGAAGATCGTGGTCTTCAACCGGTCGCACTATGAGGGCGTGCTGGTAGAGCGGGTGAAGGAGTTCGCGACGAAGGATGCGTGGGAGCGGAGGTTTGAGGAGTACAACACCTTCGAGCGGTTCCTGACGCTGGAGGGGACGGTGGTGATGAAGTTCTTCCTCCATATCTCGAAGGAAGAGCAGCGGGAACGCCTGCAGGAGCGAATCGACAACCCGAAGAAGCACTGGAAGTTCCGGGCAGGAGACCTGGATGACCGGGTGCTGTGGGACAAGTACCAGGCGGCGTTCGAGGACATGGTCGACCGGTGCAACACGGACGAAGCCCCGTGGCACGTGGTCCCGGCGGACCGGAAGTGGTATCGGGACTGGGTGGTTGCGAAGGCGCTGGTGGCGAGGCTCGAGAGCATGGACCTGCGGTATCCGCCGGCGGCACCGGGGGTGGTGGGTACGAAGGTGGTTTAGCGGGCTGAGTGCTGGGTGCTGTCGCGGACGGATCCTGCTAGAGGCCGGGTTGGTTGAGGGCGTTGTAGGTGATGGCAAGGCCGGCGAGCGTGACGCCGAAAGCGCTGAGAACGGGCAGCGCCGGGGCGAGCCGGGCGATGGGGGAGGCGCCGACGCGGCGGAGGATGGCCGTCCGGCGCGAGAGTCGCTTGCCGACGACGAGTCCGACGCCGATGCCCGTGAGGACACCTGCGAGGCCAAGGCTGAAGGCGACAATCAGGAGCATGCCGAATAGCACCTGCCCCAATGCGATTGCGGAGAGCATGACGACGATAGCGGACGGGCACGGCATGATGCCGCCGGCGACGCCGAGGGTGAGGAGTCCGCGCCAGGTGATCACGGGTCCGTGGTCGTGGGCGTCGTTGTGGTCACGCGCGTGTTCGGCCCCGTGGTCGTGGTCGTCGTGGTCGTGTGGGTGATCGTGGTCGTGCGCCGCGGCGTGGGTGTGGGGCGCGGGGGCGTGGGAGTGCGCGCGGCCGAACCATCCGTGGCGATGCTCGGCCTCCGGGGATGAGGGACGAAGGCTGCGGAGGCGACTCGTGAGCAGGGCTGCGCCCATCAGCAGAACGAGCAGTCCTGACGCTACGCCAAGGTAGAGGTACAGGGTCTCGGGGACGATGAAGGCGGAGGCGCTGAGGGTGATGAAGCCCATCAGGTAGACGGTGGAGGTATGGGTCGCGGTGACGGTGGCGCCGAGGGCGACGGCGTGGCGGACGGTCCCGCGGCTTCCAACGAGGTAGGCGGCGACGACGGTCTTGCCGTGGCCGGGCCCAAGGGCGTGAAGGGCACCGAATCCGAAGGCGGCGAGGAGGCTCAGGAGGATGATGGAGGCGGACTGCTCACGGTCGAGGAGGCTGGAGAAGCCAGAGGAGGTGCGAGCCGGGCCTCCCGCTTCGGCGGCGATGGCGTTGGGCTCGGCGGCCCCGGTGTTGGGGTCCCACGTGAGAGAGATGGCACGCATGTCGGGTGCGGAGGTGAGAGATTCGGATGGATAGGCGCGGAGGGCGTCGCTCTGGTCGATGAGGAGAGCGGGGGCGACCTGAGCGGTCACGCCCGACGAGGGACGGACGACGATCTCCTTCCAGCCGGCGCGCTCGGCGAAGTTGGAGTCTTCGAACGTGAGGGTCGCTGCGGAGGCGGACTCGGCCGGAGCGCGGTAGGCGATCGCGTAGCGGGCGACCTGGAGGCCGCCCTGGCCCGGGAGAAGCTCGATAGTGGTGGTAAGGGGTTCGACGGTGAGGGGACGGCCGTCGAGGCGGAGGTCGAAGCGGGCAGAGAGAGCCGCGGACTGAGCGGTGACGAAGGCTTCGAGTTCCGGCTGGGAGGCGAGGCCATCGCCATCGGTGTCGATCTCTGAGATGAGCTGGAAGGTCGGAATCTCGGCCATGTCGACGACGTACTGGATGTGGACGGCATCGCGGTAGAGTTCGACGCGGGCGAAGCGGTTGATGGTGAAGTTGCCGAGCGGATGTGCACTGGCGGAATCGGCGCCTGCGACGAAAAGCGCGGCCATAGGCGCGAGGACGAGGGCCGCGAAGGCGAGGGCGAGCGAGCGGGGGCGGGTCATCGCGGGCCTCCGATGATTTCGAGGGTTTCGCGGGCTACGGGTGCGTGAAGGACGTGGAACCGCGGGTTCAGGTCCATCGCGCTCTCGAGGTAGCGCTGCGCTGTGGAGTTGTCGCCGTTCGCGAAAGCGATCATCCCGGCGTGGAAGAGGAGGACGGGTTCCTGGGCGCCGGTTGCGAGCGCGGTTTCGGCGAAGGGGCGGGCAGCCGCGGCATCGCCGGCACGGTAGAGCGACCAGGCGAGCGCATCCGCGGCGGCGATCGAAGGGCGCTCGGCGTAGGTGGCACGGGCCTGTTCGACGGCGAGTGCGGGATCGCCGTGGTCGGCTTCGAAGAGGACCAGGAAGAGGTCGGGGGTCGTGCCGGCCGTGACCTGCAGCTGCTTGATGGCGTCGGCAAGGGCGAACTGGCGCTCGGCGTCGTCGCGGCGGCCATCGGATTCGAGCACTTCGCCGAGGGCGATGATGTACTCGGGGTGGGGGACGGATGCGGTCGCCTGCTGATAGAGGGTGACGGCTTCGTCCACGTCGCCCTGGGCGGCAGCAGTGCGGCCAAGGCCCGCGAGGGCGTGGAGGTAGCCGGGGAAGACATCGAGGGCGCGGCGGTACTCATCGCGCGCGGCATCGAGGTCGCCGAGGTTGAAGAGGAGGTGGGCGAGCTGGACGCGCGCCCAGGCGGAGTTCGCGGGGGCTTCGGTTCGCTCGACATCGATAGCTGCGTGCCAGAACTGCTGGGCGAGATCGGTGCGGCCACGGACTTCAGCGAGCGCAGCCTGACGGGAGAAGGCGGCGAAGCCGGGGGCGCGTTCGAGGTGGATGGCGTAGGCCTCACCGGCATCGTCGTAGCGGCCGAGCGCCATGAGGGCATCGCCGCGGAGGGCGTAGGCGTCGGCGCGGCCTTCGTTGGCGGCGATCGCGGAATCGGCGAGAGAGAGCGCCGCGGCGAAGTCGTGTTCGGCAACGCGGACGAGGGCAAGGTTCACGAGGCCGGGGTAGGAGCCGGGTAGCGCTTCGATCGAGCGGGTGGCGCTGACGGATGCGCGCTGGATATCGGAGGCGTCACCGGTTTCGCGGGCGCGCTGGAGGTAGAGGTTGGTGAGGCGATCGAGGCTGAGGGTGTCGGTGGGAGCGGCGGCGACACGGGCTTCGAAGAAGGCGATGTTGTCGGCGAGGGATTGCTGATGGGCTTCCGCGACCCGGGTGAGGTCCGGCGCGGATGCGCCGGAGTCCCTCACCTGGAGCTCGCGGACGATGAGGATGAACGCCAGCCCGATTGCGATCGCGGGAAGGTAACGACCCACGATTCGCCAGGCGAGAGGTAGGTTTCCCCGTGCCGGGGAGGTTCGGGCAGGCGTCATCTCAACCACGGTGATTACTCCGCGTTCTCGACGCGGCGCGTGGCGACGAAGCCAGCGGCACCGAGAAGGGCGGCAGCAGCGATGAGGCCGGCGGGCAGGGTCCAGTCGATGCTGAAGATGCTGTTGCCGTCTTCAGCGAAGCCCGAGCCGGTGTTCGGCGGAGCGGGAGCTGTGCCACCACCGCCGCTACCAGCGGCCATGTGTGGGGCAGCCATGTACGGGAAGGTCGAGGAGAACGACTTGTCGTTCGCGGCGACTCCGTCTGAGGCGGCGTCGTTGCCGGTGACGAGCTTGAGTGAGCCGTCGATGACGTCATCAGCGAGGCCACGGCCGTTGAGGTAGGCGATGGGCATCGAGAGATCGACGGTCAGAACGTCGGGGAGGAGGACATCCGAGAGGAGGTCCTTGTTCGGGCTCTGGAGCGTGTCGAGGGTCGCATCGAGGACATCCTGGAAGCGGGCCTCGTCGCTGTTCGGGCTCGTGGCGTTATAGAGGTCCTTCTGGCTCGGCGAGGTGTCACCGAGATAGGCGAGCGGCGGGATGAAGACGGTCGCGACGGCGGGGCGGCCCATGCGATCGATCTGCTGGCCGTTCTTCGAGGTGGTCGCCCAGACTCCGAGCGACTGCGACGGCGCCTGCGGGACTTCGAGGACGATGCCGGTGATGTTGGTACCGGCGAACGTGTCACTGCCGGGGCTTGTGAAGGCCAGTCCAGCATTGAAGGCGGTGAGGTCGAAGAAGAAGGGGTCGTCGCGGGGGCCAACGAAGAGCGAGCGGCCGTCTGCAGCGACGGTGGTGACGTTCGCGCCCGCGCTCGTCTTGCCGGTGAGGATGACCTCACCCGCGTTTACGGGCGCGATGGCCTCAGCGCCGGTCGCGCGGCGGACGGTGACGTCCTGGACGGAGCCAGTGCCGGTGGCGGTGATCTTGTAGGAGATGTCCGCGACCGCATCGCCGTTGGTGTCGACCTTGAATTCGTAGAGGGTATCGGGGTCGAGGCGGAGGTTGGCGGTATCGGCTGGCGTCGTGAGCGGGTTCACCGTCATGGCGAGGACGACGCCGTTGGGAGAGCCTGCGCTCTTGAAGACGTAGAGGTCGTTGATGTCGCTGCGGGCCTGGCTGCTGCTCAGGGGTGCATCTTTGTGGTCTGCACCGAGTGCTGGCAGGGCTCCGAGCGCCATCGCGCCGAGGGCCGAAGCCGCGAGGGCGATGGAGAGTTTGCGTGTGCGCATGGGGCGGGTAACTCCTCAGTTCGTGGATGACCGGTCGTGGAGTCTTTACGCGGCTCAGGGGCCAGGTGATCACACGCATCGCATCCCGAAGTGAAGGAGGTTACTTATTGAACAGAAGGGGTTCCGCCATCGTAGCTACCAGATCACCCACCCGTATTCCGGGCGTTTCGGATGCCGCGGAAGGTAGAAATCGGGGTGGTATCCGTGCGACGCGAGGGCGACCGTGACGGACGGGGATGAAGTAAACGGGGATGGGTCTTACGCTTACGGGGATGACTGGATTCTTCACGGGAATGGTTGCTGCGATACGCCTCTGGCTGGCTGCGCCGGGGCGCCAGGCGATGGCGCTGGCAGGGATGGGGATCCTCGGGCTCGCGTTCGCGGGCGCGGGGTACGCGCTGTGGGAGGCGCGGGGCGACGGCGATAGCGGAACGCTGCAGGCGAGCGCGGATGGCACTGCCACCGCCACGGCGACGGCGACGCGGCGGGTGGAGACGAGCGTTTCGACGCGAACCCCGAGTGCGACGGCCGCGGTAACGACAACGGCGACCGCTTCAGCGACCACGTCACCATCGACATCGACGGGCGGAGGCGGCGGTACGGGTGGGGGCGGGAGCCAGGTGAGCGCACCAGTGAGCACGACGGAGATCGAGGAACCTACGGCTGTGCCAACAGCGGTTCCGCCGACTGAAGTGCCGGTAGTACGCAGCTCTTGCACGTCGGAGCCGGGGCTGTTCCCGCCGATGACGATGGGCGGCTGGGCCTACAATGCGGAAGAGGGCAGCGTGGTCACGGTCCTGTTCGACGGGGTGCCGGTGCTGTCGGCGGTCGTTTCGCAGGAGGGCTACCGGGTGGACTTCAACCTTGGGGGCAACTCGTGCCTGAACCGGGCGGGGGCGACGGTGGGTGTTGTGCACGAGGGCGTGAGCTACGGATCGGAGCAGACGATCCCGGCGGGTGGAGCGCCGGCGCTGATCCGGCTCGATTTCACGGCGCCAGCACCGACGGAGTAGCTGAGAGCTAGCGGCGGGCGGGGCAGGAGGCGAGGTGGTCGTTCACCATGCCGGTGCTCTGCATGAAGGCGTAGCAGATGGTTGAGCCGACGAAGGTGAACCCGGCCTTGCGTAGGGCCTTCGACATCGCGTCGGATTCGGGTGCGGTTGGGGGGACTTCGGCGAAGGATTGGGGGGCCGGGCGGTCGAGGGTGGCGCCGCCGGTAAACGACCAGATGTAGCGATCGAAGGCGCCGTGTTCGGCCTGGAGCGCGAGGAAGGCACGGGCGTTCTTGACGGCGCCTTCGACCTTCAGGCGGTTGCGGACGATGCCGGCGTCGGCCATGAGGCGGGCGATGTCGTCGGGGCCGTAGGCGACGATGCGGGTCGCGTCCCAGCCATCGAAGGCGCGGAAGAAGTTGTCGCGCTTCTTGAGGATGGTCGACCAGGAGAGGCCGGCCTGGAAGCCTTCGAGCATGAGGCGTTCGAAGAGATCGCGGTCATCGTGGCAGGGGACGGCCCACTCGGTGTCGTGGTAGGCGGCCATGAGTGGGTCGGTGTCGCCCCAGCAGGTGGTGGTGGTCGGTTGGGTCACGGATCGAGCGTAGCAGGAGCGCGGATGATCTCCGAGCGGGTGGCAGGGTAGGCTTGGGGAATGGGTGTGTTGCCGTTTCGCGAACCGATCGAGCCGATGCTGGCGAAGCTGACCGAGGGGATCCCGGAGGGCGACGGGTGGGTGTTCGAGCCGAAGTGGGATGGGTTCCGGACGCTGGTCTATTTCGATGACGGTGAGGTGTACCTGCAGAGCCGCGAGTTGAAGCCGATGGCCCGGTACTTTCCCGAGCTGGTGGAGGGCCTGGCGCGGGTGCTGCCGGGGCCGGTGGTGCTGGATGGCGAGACCGTGATCATGGGTGCGAACGGGCTCGAGTTCGATGTGCTGCAGCAGCGGATCCACCCGGCGGAGTCGCGTATCCGGAAGCTGGCGGTCGAAACACCATCGGCCTTTGTGGCGTTTGATGTGCTGGCGATTGGCGCGGAGGACCTGCGGTCCACGCCGTTCGGGGAGCGGCGAAAGCGGCTCGATGGGCTGTTCGAGGGGGTCGGGGCGCCGGCGTTCATCACGCCAGCGACCGATGATCGCGCGACCGCGCAGGACTGGTTCGACCGGTTCGAGGGGGCTGGGCTCGACGGCGTGATCGCGAAGCGGGTGGAGGACGGCTACCGGCCGGGCGCCCGGGCGATGGCGAAGATCAAGCACCTGCGGACGGTTGACGTGGTGGTCGGTGGGTTCCGGTGGAATAAGGGCGAGGAGGGGGCTTCGGTTGGGTCGCTGCTGCTGGGGCTGTTTGACGGCGAAGGGGTGTTCCACCATGTGGGGCATACGTCGAGCTTCAAGGCGGCTGAGAAGAAGGCGCTTGTGGAGTTCCTTGCGCCGTATGTGAGCGGGGACGATGAGGATGGGTTCGGGAAGGGCCGGACACCCGGCGCACCCAGCCGATGGACGAGCGGGAAGGACCTGAGCTGGATCCGGTTGCGGCCGGAGCTGGTGTGCGAGGTAACGTTCGACTATCTGCAGGGGCCGCGATTCCGGCATGCGGCGACGTTCCGGCGGTGGCGGTCGGATAAGGCGCCGGAGTCGTGCCGGTTCGACCAGCTGGAGGCGACAGTGCCGTTCGAGTTGCGGAAGGTGTTCGAGGGGAGCGCGTCCGCCTAACGGCGGATTGACGAGCAGGGCTCGAATGTTGGAGGATTCTGGGGAGATTGCGGGCGAGGTTTGGCCCGGGTGGAGGACGCCAGGATGATGAGCGCGAATGGATCGGCCGTTGTCGTAGTGCGCCCTCGGGGTCGTGAGCTCTAGTCTTCGTCCGGCTGTGTGACGTTGTGTGGGCCGCCCGAGGGGCGGCTTTTTCGTGCCCTGTGTCAGGTGGGGCGCTGTTCGAACACAACGGAGAAATGCAGTGGCTTTGCGAAGTGACCACCCGCTCGGGGTACCCGAGGGGATGGATGAGTTCTTTGACCAGGGCTTCGTCGGGGAAGTCCTGAACACGATCAAGGCGGGGAAGGAAGCGACGGCCTACCTGTGCGCCGGAACGCGGAAACTGGGCGCGCGGTATGCGGTGGCGAAGGTGTACCACGAGCGCGACCGGCGGAACTTCGGGAACGCGGCGATGTACCAGGAGGGACGGGTGATCCTGGACGCGCGTGCGCGGCGAGCGGTTTCGGCGACGACGGAGTTCGGCCGGACGGCGGAGATGGCGCTCTGGGTCGACCACGAGTTCGAGGTGTTGAGTGCGCTGCAGTACGCAGGGGCGGACGTGCCGGAGCCGTACTTCGCGACTGAGCGGGCGATCCTAATGTCGCATATCGGTGGCGAGGAGAGCGCTGTGCAGCTCCAGCATGCGCGGCTGACCGGCGAGGACGCGGAGGTCGCGTTCGAGCGGCTGATGTGGAACGTCGAGGTGATGCTGCGCGAGAACTGGGTGCACGGCGACCTCTCAGCGTTCAATGTGCTGTGGGATGGGGAGCGCCCGTGGGTGATCGACCTGCCGCAGGCGGTTGACGCGCGGACGAACCCGAACGCGCATGCGCTGCTAGAGCGCGATCTCGGGAATGTGGCGCGGTACTTCGGGCGGCATGGGATCGCCCTGGACGCGGAAGGCGTGGTGCGACGGATGTGGGCGCGGTACCGGAGGGGGGAGTTGTGAGTGACGGGTGACGAGGGAGAGCTCACGGCTCGGGGGTTGTGCGAGGCCCGCGGCCACGGGGGGACCGCGACTCCGTGTGCCGATCGCGCGGCCACGGGGGGGCCGCGACTCCCTATGTCTTGCGGCGTTTGCTGGGTTGGACGCGAGGGGGTTCGCCTTCTTCTTTGGGGAAGTGCGGGGGGAGCGGGGCTTCGCCGAGGCCTTCGGATTCCTGGCGGGCGACGAGGTCGAGGAGGGGCTGGAGGGAGTGGTGGTGGTCGTCGATGGTCGCGGCGGGGTCGCCCATCTCGGCGAAGCGGCGGGGGACGGTGGCGATGGTGAATGCGGCGGGATCGACATCGGCGACCTCGGACCACTCGAGCGGGGTTGAGACGCGGGCGTCGGGTTTCGGGCGGATGGAGTAGGCGGAGGCGACGGTGCGGTCGCGGGCGTTCTGGTTGTAGTCGATGAAGACGCCGTGGCGTTCTTCCTTCCACCAGGCGGTAGTTGCGAGGTCGGGAATGCGGCGTTCGACTTCGCGGGCAAAGGCGAGGGCGCAACGACGGACTTCGCGGAAGCCCCACTTCGGTTCGATGCGGACGTTGATGTGGATGCCGCGGTTGCCGGAAGTCTTGGGGTAGCCACGGTAGCCGAGCGATTCGAGGACTTCGCCGCAGACAAGGGCGACGTTGCGGACGTCGGCGAAGGTGGCCTCGGGCGTGGGGTCGAGGTCGACGCGGAGCTCATCGGGGTGGTCGACATCGTTGGCGCGGACGGGCCACGGGTTGAGGTCGAGGCAGCCGAGGTTCGCGACCCAGATGAGGTCGGCGACTTCGTCACAGACGGCGAGGTCGGCAGTGCGGCCGCTGGGGAAGGTGATGTGGGCGGTTTCGACCCATGGGGGGCGATTGGCGGGCGCGCGTTTCTGGAAGAAGGGTTCGCCGGTTGCGCCGTTGACGAAGCGCTTGAGGACCATGGGGCGATCCTGGACGCCGCGGAGCGCGCCCTCGGCGACGGCGAGGTAGTAGTTGACGATATCGAGCTTGGTGTAGCCCGCTTCGGGAAAGAAGACCTTGTCGGGGTTGGTGACCTTAACTTCGCGGGCGCCGACTTCGAGGATGACTGGCTTCGCGGGCATGGAGAAACGGTAGCGGATGGGGTGTGGGGACGTCACGCATGGCGTAACGCGGCAAAGGGGGGACGGGTAGTTCGCAGTGGACGGGGAGGACCCAGGACGCCGGCCATCCTCGAGATGGATTCAGGAGCGGCGTCCTGGCCCCGGCCTAGCCGGAGAACTGGCAGGCGCGGGGATTGAGAGGCGCGAGTGGGGCGGGCTGCTAGGCTGCGACTTCGCTGGCGCAGAAGGCACAGCGCCGAGCCGCGAGAGGGATCTCGCTGAGGCATTCGGGGCATTTCTTCGTGGTCGGGTCGGCGGGGGGCTCCCTGCGAGACCGGGCGATGAGGAGGTTGGCGGGCTTGATGACGAGAAAGAAGATTGCGGCCGCAACGAGGACGAAGGTGATGATGGCGTCGAGGAGCGCACCGTAGAAGAAGACCGCGTTGTTGATCTCGAAGGTGAGGCCGACGAAGCTCGGTTCGCCGACGAGCATGGCGATGAAGGGCGTGATGATGCCGGTGACGAGGGCAGTGATGACGGCGGTGAAGGCAGCGCCGATGACAACAGCTACGGCGAGGTCGAGGACATTTCCCCTGAGCAGGAATGCTTTGAACTCCTGGACCATGGCGCGCCTCCGACAAATGTGCTGGCGGGGATGGTACGCGGAGAGAGCCGCGCATGTAAGCTCCAAGCGCGAGGGGTGAGCGATGCCAGATGTGATGCGACCGGATGGGGCGAGGATCCACTACGAGGTCTATGGGGATGGGTATCCGCTGTTGCTGCTCGCGCCGGGCGGAGTGAACAGCCAGATCAGCTTCTGGGAGCGGAGCGCGATCAACCCGATCAAGGAGTTCGCGGACGAGTTCAAGGTGATCGCGATGGACCAGCGGCACGCCGGGGGCAGCCCTGCGCCAGCGGCGAAGGTGACCTACGCGCAGATGGCGGCGGACCAGATCGCGGTGCTCGATGACGCCGGGGTCGGGGCAGCGCATGTGATGGGCGGGTGCATCGGGGTGGCGTATGTGATGCGGATCATCCACGACGCGCCGGACCGGATTTCCGCCGCGGTGGGCCAGGACCCGGTGGGGCTCGATAACTCGAACGGCCATTCGGTGTTCACGGCGATGTTCGACCCGACGGTAAAGGTCGCGCTCGAGCAGGGGATGGGTGCGGTGGTGGCTGCGGCGGTGGAGCAGCCGATGTTCGTGTTCGACAACCGGGGCGGTCCGTTCGCGCAGCGGATCCACGACGACGAGGCGTTCCGCGCCGAGATCCTGGGGATGACCGCGCGGGAGTACGTGGCGCTGATCGACGCGTTCAGCGCGGGGCTGTGGCCACGGGGGTCGGCGTTCTTCAGTGTCCCGGAGAAGTGGTTGAAGACGTGCCCGGCGCCCCTGCTGATCCTCCCGGGGAACGACCCGTTCCACCCCGCGGGGATCTCGACTCGGATCTGCGCGGAGGCACCCCACGCAACCTGTCTTGAACCTGATTGCCGGTCTGAAGGGAAGCTACGGGCGACAATCGGGCAGGTGAAGGACTTCCTGCGGGAGCACCGGCCGAGCCAGGTGTAACGGGACCGATATGCGGCGCGGGGGCGCTGAAACGGGTCAACCTGGCGATAGCGGGTAGCGTGTTAGTGCACGTTATTTCCGTGCCGGAGGAAAGTCATGAACAAACTCAAGCAGGCGATTGGCCGCGCCACCGGGAAGAGCACCGAAGAAGGGCACGCATACGCGTGGGGGGGCGGCGGAATCCTGACGATTGTGCTCGTTGTCCTGCTGCTGATCCTGATCTTCTAAGGTAAAGGTGTGACAGGGCGTCCGTGGACTGGACGCCCTGTTGGGTTACGGTCGTTGAGCCGAACTGATTAGCAACACGAAGTACACCGCCTGGGGCCTCTTGCTGCGCCCCGGAGCCGATTTCACAGGGTTACCTTTTCTGACGAAACACCACCACCGCCGTAACTGGGTCATCGCCGTCGTCTTCGCGATAGCAGCGGTGGCGGCTGGCACATGGCTCGCACGTGCAGGATCGAAGCGGCGGGCGACCCGAGTCTCGCGGGAGACAGGGGCGCCGTTGCGGCCGATGCCGGTGCGCCTGGTGCCGGATGCGAAGGCCGAGACGGCGCCAGAACCTGCCGTTTCGCTCGAGTCCACTGCCTTCGAGGACAGGCCCGTCGCGGAACCGCAGGCGATTGCTCCTATCCCGATCGAGACCGGCCGGAGGGAGTCCGCGCGACGACGCGGGCTGCGAAGCGCGCTGATCGCGAGCGTCGTGGCGATGGCAAGCGTGACGGTGGCGGTCGGAGCGAGTTCGACGGAGAGCGTGGCACCGGCGCCGTCTGCGCTGGCGGAGCTGGCTTCGGCTACTGCGGAGCTTCGCGGGGCGAACGCGCTGACGGAGGGCCGGATCCTGATGGCCTCGGCGCAGTTCGAGGCCACACTCACGCCAACGACCGAGCCGACGGCGGCAAGCACAGCAGCTAGCACGGCAGCGGGCGGCGTGACCGGGGCATCGATCATCGCCGGCGGCGGACAGTACGCGCCGTCCGTTATCCGGGCATGGGCGCGCGAGGCTGGATGGCCCGAGAGCACGCTCGACCAGGTGGTAGCGGTGGCATGGTGTGAGAGCCGTCACATCCCGACCGCAACGAACGGGATTGCATACGGGCTGATGCAGGTTGTGCCGTTGTGGTTCGGGTACGCGGGGTACTCGTTCTCGCAGTGGCAGGACCCGATGGTGAACTTGAAGGTGGCGCTGGCGGCATACCAGTAC
Source organism: Tepidiformaceae bacterium (assembly GCA_051306275.1). Taxonomy (GTDB): domain Bacteria; phylum Chloroflexota; class Dehalococcoidia; order Tepidiformales; family Tepidiformaceae; genus JBPPMX01. The sequence goes on along the minus strand of JBPPMX010000239.1, from coordinate 4,985 downwards.
GACCTGAACCGCGGATACACGCCGTGGACGCAGTGGCAGTGCAAGCCATGGATGGTGGCGGAGTCGCCGACGTTCGTGGAGGAGGCAGTAGCGCCGCTGCCGACACCGGTAGCGACGGCAACGACTGAGCCGACGTTCGAACCATCGGCGACGCCGAGCCCGACGGCCACGCAGCCAGCGGCCACACCCACAGCAGTCCCAGCGACAGACACCCCGGCGCCGACGGAGGCTCCAACCGAGCCGCCTGCAGAGACCCCGACGCCCGCCGAGACGACAGGCGCGGAGTAGGGCGCAGCGGCGGTTTTGCTAGCGCCGTCGCGGACTAAGGGAAAGAACTTAGACGGCGACCGGGCGGATGTCCGCGATCTTCGCCATGAGCTCGATCGCTTCGTCCTGCTGGGTCCCGATGGTGAGGCCGGTGGCACCGGAATCGGCCCAGGCCTTGAAGCGCTCGCGGATGCGTTCCGGGGTGCCGATGAGGGCGCCGTCGTCGCAGTACTCGTCCGGAACGGTGGCGATAGCTTCGTCCTTACGCCCGCTGAGGTAGAGCTCCTGGATGCGCCTGGCGGCATCGGCGTATCCGAGGCGAACCATGGTGTCGTTGTGGAAGTTCTTGTCCTTGTGGCCCATGCCGCCGACGTAGAGGGCGATGTTCGGCTTCATGTGGTTGAAGGCGGCCTTCACGTCGTTGGTAATGATGACGTTCACTCCGGCCTGGATTTCGAAGTCCTTGTAGGACTTGCCATTGCCAGCGCGGGCGAAGCCTTCTTCGAGCCAGGGCCTGTAGCCGGCCATGGAGCCCGGGCGGAACCCGAGGGGGAGCCATCCGTCGGCGATTTCGGCGGTGAGCTTGATGTTGGTTTCGGTGCCGGTGCCGAGCCAGATCGGGAGGTCCGGGTTCATGTGAAGGATGGACTTGAGCGGCTTGCCGATGCCCATTGCGCCGGGGCCGGTGTAGGGCAGGGAGATTTCGCGACCTTCGTGCGAGACAGGGGCCTCGCGGGCGAAGATCTTCTTCATGATCGTGACGTAGTCCTTGATGCGGTAGTACGGGCTGCCCCAGGGCTGGCCATACCAGCCTTCGACGATCTGGGGGCCAGAGACGCCGATGCCGGCGATGACGCGGTGCCCACCGGCGAGTGCATCGACGGTCTGGACGGCCATGGCGCAGGCGGCGGGGGTGCGGGCAGCGAGCTGAATCACGCCGGTCCCGAGGCGGATGTGCTTGGTGAAGCCAGCGATGTAGGCGAGGGGGGAGATGGCATCGGAGCCGTAGGCTTCGGCAGTCCAGAGGGAGTCGTAGCCGAGTTTCTCCGCGAGGAGGATGCGCTCCATGGGGAGGGTCATTTCGGCGCCTGAGTAGCCGACGCCAATGCCGAGTTTCATGAGGTTGTCTCCAGTGTTGTCGCCCGGCTACGACAGTTGCCGCACATGCGTGCCGCGCCGGGGCGCGCAGGTATGGTGATGGATGCAACGAGGAATGGATAGCGAGCGATTCCGGCGAGGCCACCAGGGCCAGCGGGACGGGTAGACTTGGAGGCATGGTGACGCTGCTCGCGCTACTGGCTCTGCCGTTCTTGGCCTGGTCGGCGCTGCGAGGGAACGAGGAGGACTCGGACCTCGCGGTCGCGACGCTGGCGTTGGCGGGGATCGGAGCGGCGGGGATAGTGGCGGTGGTGATCCTGTGAGAGGGATGGCCTGGGCGTTCGTGTTCGCGCTAGCTGCGGCGACCGGGGCGGGGTGCGGCGGGGACGAGGTGGTGGACCGCCCACGGACAACGGCCGTGCCTTCCGAGACGCCGGAGAGTTCGAGCCTGGCGGAGTGGGCGGAGGGATTCTGTGCGGTGCTGGAGGAATTCGAGGTCTCGGTGCGGGACGTGACGCCGTCCGAGGCGCTGCCATTTGCGGAGCGACAGGTGAAGGCGCTGGCGAACTTCGAGGTGTTCCGCGCGTCGTTGGCGGCGGCGGTGGACGGGTTCGGCGAGCTCAGCCCGCCAGCTACGGCGAAGGCGTACCACGATGCGAGCGTCGACCAGTGGGAAGCGATCCTGGAGTCGTACGAGGCGGCGATCCCGGTGCTGGAAGATGCGGAGACGGCAGTCGATATCGAAGCTGTGAACGATGGGCTGCTGGTGGCGCGCGAGGCGGCAGGAGCGGCTTTCGAGACGAGAGTGGTGCTGGTTGCGCCGGCGGTGGCGACGGAGCTGGCGGAGCAAGCGGAGTGCGGCGGGCTTACGGAGTAGGGGACGGCGGTGGACCGTCCGCAGTGGGGCCAACAAGTCCAGACATGCAAAGGGAGAATGCCTGTTCAAGAACCGCGTGCTCATCAAGACGCCCTGAGGGGTCGTACCAGAGTGGGACCGAGTTGAGCATGCCGAATACCATCTGGACGAGGACGCTCGCGTCAATATCTGAACGGATGTCGCCAGCCTCTATGGCATCGCGAAGGATGCGCCGGAAGAGGCGACCGTAGGTCGAGAAGAGCTTCATGGCCTCGGCGCGATGCTCCTCGCTCATTCCGTCGAGCGCGGACGCCTGGACAAGGGGCGCGGTCCTATCGGTCAGGAAGAAGCAGAGGTGCCCACGGACCGCTTTCTCCAGCCGGATTCGCGGTGGTTCTGACTCGTCGGAGAGGACCTCAGCGACCCACGCGATTCGGCGCTGGACGACTTCCCGCACGACGAGATACATGAGCTCAGACTTGCCCGAGACATGGTGATAGAGACTGCTCTTGAGTATCCCGAGCGAACTGGCGATATCTACGACGCGCGCCTGTTCGAATCCGCGCTCGATGAACGCTTCGGTGGCGGCGTGAAGGATCTCATCGAAATCGCGGATCTTGCGTGTCATACGAACGTCTCCCGGGAACGACAGGGTAGCTGAAGATCCTGTTTGACACCCAACCCCAGGTCGCTCTAGGATTGCCCGTCACCCGAACGATGTTCGGTTAAACGACGGCGGTGGTCGAAGCACCGGCCAGCCGCGACGTGTAGGCTTCCCCGACATCGGCGAGCGAAGTGCTCGCAACGGAGGGTTCGATGGCTGACGAGATGGGGACGTTCGAAACGGTGCTGCTCGCGTGGCACACGCCGGAGATCGGGGTGATGACGCTGAACCGGCCTGAGGCTGGGAACTCGTTCAGCGCCGGGTTGCGAAGGGATGTGGCTGCGGTGGCGAGGGAGGTGCGGGGCCGCGATGGGATGAAGGCGCTGGTGATCACGGGCGCCGGGAGGCTGTTCTGCGCAGGGATGGACCTAAAGGAGCAGAACCGGGGGAGCGGCGCGATCTGGGACCTGCGCGAGGCGCTGGATCTGATTGAAGAGCTGCCGTTCCCAGTGATTGCGGCGATCAACGGGGCATCGATGGGTGGGGGCACAGAGCTGGCCCTGGTGTGCGACTTCCGAGTGATGGCGCGGAGTGCGAAGCTGGGGCTGCCAGAGATCAAGTTCGGGACGCTTCCGGCGGCGGGCGGACCGCAGCGGTTACTACGGACGGTTGGGATACCGAACGCGAAGTGGCTGGTGATGAGCGGTGAGTCAATCGACGCGGCTGAGGCGTACCGGATCGGGCTGGTCGACGAGGTGGCGGAGGATGGGGAGGCGCTGCACGCGGCGCTCGTGCGGGCGGAGAAGCTGGCTGAGCGGGCGGCGTATGCGCTGCGGGCGGCAAAGCTGGCGATCAACCGGGGGGCGAGCGGTTCTCAGGCAGATGGGCTGATGTTCGAGTACGAGTTGATCACGAAGATGGCAACGCCGGAGGAGAGCGCTGCGGAGCGGCGGAAAGCGGCCGAGCGGGACGCGACCTACGGGAAGATCTTCGGGCGATAGGCCAGTAAGGCAAGGGAGACAGGGACCATGGTTAAGGCGATCGATATCCATATGCATCCACCGCTGCCGAGCGGGTACAGCACGATCGGCGGGCGGTTCATGAACCTGATCGCGGGAATGGAGCGTCGTCCTGGAGCGACGCCCGAGGCGATGTACGAGAAGTACGAAGCGCTCGACTTCTTCGGGGTGCTGTGCGGGATCGACGACGAGACGTTGAGCGGGGTGCCGTTCACGGCGAACGATGAGATTGCGGACCTGGTGAAGCGCTGGCCGCACCGGTTCGCGGGGTTCGGTTCGGTGGACCCGCACAAGGGTGCACTGGCGATCAAGGAGATCAACCGATGCGTCGACGAGTTCGGGTTCAAGGGGCTGAAGTTCCACCCGAGTGTGCAGTCGTTCGCGATGAACGATTCGAAGTACGACGCGATGTGGAAGCGGTGCGAGGAGCTTGAGCTGGTGTTGCTCGTGCATGCGGGGGTGACGGCGGTTGGGAAGGGGTTCCCCGGCGGCGGCGGGATCGCGCACGGGTATTCGCGGCCCATCCCCTATATGGACGATGTGGCGGCACGGTTCCCGGGGCTGCGGATCATCATGGCGCACCCGGCGCGACCCTGGATCGACGAGCAGCTCGAGGTGATCGTGCACAAGCCGAACATGTTCATGGACATCTCAGGATGGATGCCGCAGTACTTCGACCCGATGGTGATCCAGTACGCGAACACGATTGCGCGGGGGAAGGTGCTGTTCGGGAGCGATTACCCGATGGACGTAGACCGCTGGCTGCGGGAGTTTGCTGAACTCCCAGTGAAGGCGGATGTGCGGGCGGAGATCATGTTCCACAGCGCGAACGCGATGTTGAAGCTGGGATTGACTTACACGGGCGACTAAGCCCAGGGGGACTTCGATGGATTTTGATCTGACCGAGGAGCAGCAACTCCTGAAGACAAATGTGCGCGCGTATCTCGAGAAGGAGATCGCGCCGCAGGCGGCGGAGTACGAAGCACGGCAGGGCCAGCTGACGCGAGAGGACCTGCTGGGGTTCATCAAGCAGCTGATGCCGTGGGGGTACTACAACGGCCGGGCGAATGAGGAGTTCGGCGGGATGAACCTGGACGCGAAGACGTTCGGGGTGTTGAACGAGGAGCTCTCGCGGGCGTGG
>JBPPMX010000238.1:0-3053 GCA_051306275.1 Tepidiformaceae bacterium | reverse complement strand
CCCCGATCCCGCCGAACCTATTAGCGGGGGACATCCATGGTCAACCTGCACACCGCCGCCAACTTCCTGCGCAACCGCCCCCGGCCGATCCTCGTCGCCGGGCTGATCGCCATGGTCGGCGCGCTCTTCCTCTTAGGCGGCACAGCGGCCGTCTCCCTCGGCGTCATCGTCATCGCCATGCAGGCCGCCATCCTCCACGAATCACGCGATACCATCGCCACCCTCAAAAGCGACCTCGAAACGCTCGAACGCCGCGCCGTCTACGAAGACCCCCAGACCGGGCTCGGCAACCGCCGCCAGCTCCAGGTCGCCTGTATGAAGCAGATTGCCCGCTACCGCCGCTGGCACGAACCCTTCGCCCTCGCCCTGCTCGAGTTCGCGAACCCGTTCCGCCCCGACCGCCCGCTCAGCGACGAAGCCCTCTCCGGCATCGCCCAGGCCCTTCTCGATGTCGCCCGCACCGAAGACACCGTATGCCGCATCGACGGCCAGACCTTTGCCATCGTCCTCACCCAGACCGGCGAAGCCGGCGCCATCGACTACGTCGACCGCGTCCGCGTCCGCCTCTCCGAACAGCCCGTGAAGACCTCGAACGAAGGCTTCTTCACCATCTACAGCGGCGAAGGCTCCTGGGCCGCCGACATGGAGACCCCCTTCGACCTGCTGTCTGAGGCTTCGAGGAACCTCCAGGGCTTCCGCGACAAGCAGATCAAGCTGCTCTGGGAGAGCTGGGCCTTCTCCGCCTGACCGCACGCGCCCGCCGCGGCGAAATGTCTCCGATTCTTCTCAGGCGAAACCCTGATTTTTGCGCAAAGCGCCGTTTTTGCGCTGATTTCGGGAAACCGACGGTGTAGCATGCGTAGCATCCAGGGAGAGAGTTCGGATGCCACTTTTTTGGAAGCGCACCCTCCGGCAGGCGAAAGACCTCGCCCTCCACAGGCTGCATGACCCCGTGGATCACGCCTTCCACGAACATGGCCCCATCTGCGGCCACTGGTCCGTCGAGCACGAAAACCACCTCGACTACCTCCACGAAGGCCACGCCCACCACAAGCACCACGGCCACTGGGACGAATGCCCCCCCACCGCCGAAATGTTCGCCCAGGCCATCGAACCCCAGCAAGTCGCCATCACCGCCCGGGCCAGCGAAGCGAACGGGGAGCGCCGCGCCGCGGGTTAGGGCGCGTCAGGGCCGCAGGCATTAGCCCTCAACCTGGCGCCTCATCCCATCCAGCTAACTAGACTCACCAGACGCCGGTACTCATCGGCAATTCGTGCCCGCAATGGATCGTCATCTCGAAGTGGCGCCGAGTCGATCTTCGCACGCCGAAGGACTTCCAGCGCCAGTGTCTCCTTGCGCAGTCGTATCAGAAGGCCCGAAAGATCGAGCTGGGCCTTGAGTACCCGAGCATCTAGCAGATCCGAACCGGTCGCGTTGCGCGTCGACATATGCCTGAGCTGATCGTATAAGTCCTTCCTCCGGTGGTGCGGCGCTCTCTAGCGCTAGAACAGGCTCCGATTCGACCGGCACGACCACGGTCGATGGCGGCTCGTCGTTTAGCGCGCCGTGATCCAACCGGTCTACGACAGCCCCCAAGTGCTGGATAAGCAGGCCCTCGAGGTTAATCGGCCCGTCGAACTCCCCGTAGAGCACGTGGCGTGCCAGATTGGCTCGCAAGTCTTTGACTTTGCGAAGCTGTTCCAGGTCGATCAGGTCCGGGGCGACCGGCCCATTGGAGAAATACAATAGTAGCGGTCGCCCGCTATCGATGAACGCTCGCACTTCCTCATGGGTTCCAGACTCATATCCACCAGTCGGGGTGCCGACGACCGTCCAAAACATCGCAACAAGAATGTCTGCATCATCTACAATCTGGTGGTTCACGACGTCTTGGGTGCGCGCGCCTGCTCCGAGCACGGTCGCCAACTCCCAACGCACCGCCTCCAAAATGACTCCCCGCGGGGCGCCGTAGGTTGCGTTCCATCGTTCGATCGCGCGCCCAGCAGCCACTCTCTCCTCAGGGAGGTCGCGTGGGGAAGCGATCAACACTCGGTAAACCTTGGCGCTGCGGGGCACGCGAAGGAGAATACGCCATTCCAGCAGCTACCGGCAGACACCGGGTGCCGCGACGGAACGCTGGAACCCACCGGCGAGCATCGTACCGAGGCAGCGGATGTGCCGCATCGCACGGATAGCACTGTATGAACGGACTAGAATAGTCCTCTGTCCCTCTGAACGACAGCGATGATATCCTGTAGAATGAGGTGCCAACCCGCCGCAAGACAGGCAGACACCATTTGACACGTCGGAGCATCACATTCGCCTTGCCGGAACGCCCACCCCGATGGCTCCTGTGGGCGGTGGGTGGGATAAGCCTAGCAGCGGCCTCGGGTTTCGCTGAAGGTCGCTACCTGCACATCTGGTCGGATGACCCGGCGATTTCGGTCGATGGCCGCGCGGACCGGGACAGTCAGGAGGAGGTCGAAGACACTGACCGTATCGTGAGCATCGAGCGACGATGCGAACCCATCAACCCCCGGTCCGAGAATGCCCTCCTAACGCTGGGATGCGCCAGGATGGAGGGCCTCGTGCGCAACGATAGGTTGGTACTCACGATTCGCAGTACGGTCGGCGGTGCATACCAGGTAGAGGTACCGGTGGACACGAAGGTTAAGGTCGGAGACCCGTGGCCCTAACCGGGACCGACCACGACGACGTCTACTGACGACCCCCCGGTGGACGCGGGCACTGGCTCTGAGGTGGCGCCGCCCGTCCCCACCAACAGCCAACAGCCAACGACCAACAGCAGCGGCCCTCCGGGCCGCCCGGCCGCATGGTGGGCGATGAGGGGCTCGAACCCCCGACCCCCTCGGTGTAAACGAGGTGCTCTGACCAACTGAGCTAATCGCCCGGCCAGCACCCAGTTTACCGCTTTCCGTAGAACCAGTCGTCGCCGCACGCCCAGGCCGCCGTCCAACGACTAACGACCAACGACAGCGCCACGCGCTACCCCGCCGTCCAACGACTAACGACCTTCGACCCTCCCCCGCAC
>JBPPMX010000237.1:0-13671 GCA_051306275.1 Tepidiformaceae bacterium | reverse complement strand
CCACGCCTGCATGGCCGCGTACCGGAACCCCGAACTCGGGTACCATCCGCGCCATGCAGGTCTGGTCGTTCGACGGCGAAACATGGCGCGAAGGCGATATCGAAGGCTCCGCCCTTCGCTGGTTCGACGTGGTCGGCCCCGCGCGAGCCGAGATGGACCTCCTTGCCGCGCGCTTCGGCCTCCACCACCTCGCGATCGATGATTGCGTCTCGCTCCTCCCCCACGCTCCGAAGATCGATGAGTTCGAAGGGCACCTCTTCATCGTCTTCCACGCTTTTGTCCAGCGCGACGACGAGGTCGAAACCGAAGAGCTGAACGCGTTCCTCGGCCGCGACTTCCTTATTACCTACCGTGACCGCGAACTCCCCGTGATGGCCCAGGTCCACACCCTCGTCGCCGGGAACCGGATCTTCCGCCCCGGCGTCGATGGCCTTTTCTACGAAATCCTGGATCGCGTCGTCGATGAATCGCTGCCCCTCGTGAACAACCTCGGCACGCGCATGGACGAGATGCAGGAAGAGGCGGTCGACCCCCGCGTTCGCCTTTCGAACAGTCACGTCCTCGCCATCCGGGCCAGCGCCGGGAAGCTTCGCCGCCTCCTGAACCCCCAGCTCAACGTGATCCAGCGCCTCAGCCGCGGCGAGTTCAGCGAGGTAGCCGAAGCCAACCGGATGTACTTCCGTGATATCTACGACCACCTTGTCCGCATCGACTTCGCCCTCGAGGAGCTCCGAGAAGACGCCGAGGTTGCCCTCAACAGCTACCTCAACGTCGTGAACAACCGCCTGAGCGAAGTCATGAAGGTCCTCTCGGTCGTCGCCGTCCTCTCCCTCCCGGCGACAGTCATCACCGGCATCTTCGGCACCAACTTCGACGATATCCCCGGGCTCCACAGCAACTGGGGCTTCGCCGCAATGCTCGGCGCGATGGCCGCGCTCAGCGGGAGCATGATCGTCTTCTTCAAGCGCCGCGGCTGGTTCTAGTCGTGGATCTGTTCGCGGGCCTCGGCGAGGGCGAAACCTGGAACCTCGGGGTTGCCCTCGCGATCGGTCTCCTCCTCGGCGCCGAACGCGAGCGCCACAAAGGCGAGGGGCCCAACCGTGGCCCGGCCGGCATCCGCACCTTCGCGCTCATCTCGCTTCTCGGCGGTGTCAGCGCTGCGATTGGCGGCGATGCCGCCTTCATCGTCGCGGGTGTCTTCGTCGCCGGTGCCACGATCGTCTCCTACGTGGTTTCCGCTCGAACGGATCCCGGCCTGACCACCGAAGCGGCGATGGTGACAGTGTTCCTGCTCGGCGCCCTCGCCTACCGCGAACCGGCGCTCGCTGGCGGCCTCGCGGTTGCTGTCACGATCCTCCTCGCCAGCCGGGGCTGGCTCCACACCTTCGTCCGCCGCGTAATCACCGAAGACGAACTGCACGACGCCCTCATCTTCGCTGCCGCCGCCTTCGTCATCCTCCCGCTCGCCCCAAACCGCGAAGTCGGCCCGTACGGCGTCCTCAACCCGTTCACCATCTGGCGGCTCGCGGTCGTCGTCATGGGGATCAGTGCCGCGGGATACATCGCTCAGCGAAGTCTCGGCCCGAAGGTCGGACTCCCGCTCGCGGGCCTCGCATCCGGGTTCGTCTCGAGCGCGGCAACCGTCGGCGCGATGGGCCAACGCGCCAGCCGCGACCCCAGCCTCATGGCCCCCGCCGTCGCTGGCGCGGTCCTCTCGACCGTCTCCACTGTCATCCAGATGGTCATCGTCGTCGGCGCGACCAGCCCCGCGACCCTGCGAGAGATCGCGATCCCCCTCGCCTTCGCCGGGGGAGCGGCCATCCTCTACGGGGCCGTCTTCGCGATCCGTGCGGCCCGTGCCGCTGCGCCGGCCGCCGCCGAGGCTTCCGCGGGGCACGCATTCGACCTCAAGAGCTCGGTCATCTTCGCGGGCACCGTCGCCGTCGTCCTCTTCGTCTCCGCTGCTCTCAATGATTGGCTTGGTGACGCCGGCCTTCTCATCGCCACCGGCGCCGCTGGCTTCGCAGACGCCCACTCCGCCGGGATCTCAGCGGCCTCGCTCGTCGCCAGCGGGAAGGTCCAGGCGTCGAGTGCAGCCGCGCCAATTCTCGCTGGCCTCACCGCCAACACGCTCACCAAGGCCGTGGTCGCCTGGTCGACTGGCCGCGGCCGCTACTTCACCCAGGTCTCCGTGGGACTCGTCCTCTTCCTCGTCGCCACCTGGGCCGGGTTCGCGGTTTCGACCATCCTGTAGCGTCCTTCCCTCAGGATCGCGGGACTACCCTAATACGTTCTGAGCCCCGGTCGGACGATCATCGATTACAGCTATGAACAGGTTCCACGGTATCGTCATCCCTCGCGAACAAGCCCTTGCCGGCGCGCTCCTGCTTGTGGCCTTCGCGTACTTCGTCATCAACCTTGCCGCTGCGGTATTCGACTGGCACCCGGCCCCCCTCGTCGACGCCGTCCTCACCGTCGGATTCTTTCTTGCGATCGTCGTGGGGTCCTTCCTGCTGGGTAAACGTGTCCGTGCACTCCAGCGCCTCTCGAACGAATCCCTCGCTGAAAGCGAACGCAAACTCAAGCTCCTTGCCGACCGCACATCGGACGTGATTAGCCGCATCGACCGGCGCGGAGTCGTCCGCTATGTCTCGCCCGCGTCGCTCCGGGTCTTCGGCCACAGCCCGGACGAACTCGTCGGGCGGAGCATCGCGGATTCGATTCACCCATCCGATCTGCCCGCGCTCACCGCATTCGTCGAATGCCTCGCGGCCGAAGCCGGATCGGGGACGATGGCCTATCGTGCCCGCAAGGCATCCGGCGAGTACACCTGGATCGAAACCACATTCAGCTGGGATGTCGACCCTGTCACCGGCGAGTACATCGAAATCCACGCGGTATCGCGCGACATCAGCCAGCGCCGCGCCCAGGAAGAAGAACTCGCCCGCCAGGCAGCCTACCTCCGCGCGATCATCGATACAATGCCCGATGCGACAATCGTCGCTGACGCCATTGGCACCCTCATCATTGCGAATCCTGCCGCACGCGAGTTTCTCGGCGACATTAGCGGCGTACCGGCTGAAGCCGCCGTTCAGCACAGCGGACTCTTTCGTGCCGACGGTGTCACTCCGGCTACCCAGGACGATGTCCCGATGGCCCGCGCCCTCGCTGGCGAGACTGTCGAAGCGACGGAACTCGTGATCCGAAATGAACTCCACCCCGAAGGACGCCTCACCCGGGGGTCCGCTCGACCGATTGCTCTGCGCGATGGCACGGTTGTCGGTGCCCTCGCCACCTTCCGCGACATCACCGATCTCCGTCGGCGCGACCTCGAACTTCAACAGCTAGCCGGCATCGTGGCGACCGCCACCGACGCCATCACCGTCTGTGACCTCGATGGAACGCTGGTCAGCTGGAACGCTGGCGCGGAGCGCCTCTATGGCTACCACGCGGACGAAGTCATCGGACTGCACGCCGCCGACTTCAGCCCTGGAGCAACCCGCGACGGCGTCAGGGAGGTCTTCGCCCGCGTCCGTTCTGGTGAAGCCTTCCCCGAGACGGAGCTTCGTGTCATCCACAAGGATGGTCGCATCATTAATGTCGCGCTGATGTATTCGATTGTCGGAGATCCCGGGAGCGACTCCGTACGGATCGCCACGATCGCGCGGGATATCACCGCCCGAAGAACGGCCGAACGCGAACTGCGCGAAAGCGAAGATCGCTACCGCCGCCTCGCGGAGGCCACCTCTGAGGGCGTCGCCATTCATGAACGGGGCATCCTCATCGACTGCAACGTTGCCTACGCTCGCATGCTCGGCTACGACTCCCCCGCAGGTGTCGTGGGGCTCGATCTCGTTGCCTTGACCGCCCCCGAATCGATGCCAGGAATCCTCGAGAACATCGCCTCTGGGATCGAAGAACCCAGAGAGTTCATCGCACTCCGGAAAGACGGTACGCGGTTCCCGATAGAGATCGTCGGCGCGACCGGCCAGCTCCACGGCAAGGATGTCCGCTTCCTCGTGATGCGCGACCTTACCCAGCGAAAGCGTCTCGAAGAGGAACGCCTCGAAATCGAACGAGCCCTCGCGGAAGGCCAACGCCAGGAAAGCCTTGCCGTCCTCGCCGGTGGTGTCGCCCACGACTTCAACAACCTGCTCGTCGCTATCCTCGGGAATGCGGCTCTCGCTACCGAAATCCTCCCGGACGACTCCGAGGTACGGCCGCTCCTCGCGGACATCGACGCCGCCGGCAGGCGTGCGTCAGACCTCGCCCGCCAGATGCTTGCTTTCTCCGGCCGCGGACGGTTCTCCGTCGAACCCGTGAACCTCGGCGCCATGGTCCGCGAGATGGTCCATCTCCTCCGTGTTTCTCTGAACCGTTCGATCGAGTTCGACTTCCAGCTCCAGGACGGAGCGCTCCCCACCGAAGGCGACCCAACACAGCTCCGGCAGGTCGTGATGAACCTCGTCCTCAACGCCGCGGAGGCGATCGGCGAACGGCCCGGGCGCATCGTCGTATCGACACAGGAGGCCGATGTCAGCCCCGACGACGCCACCAGCGATCTCGGATCGGGACGGTACGTACTACTGACCGTCCAGGACGATGGCCCCGGTATGGACGAAACAACCCGCGGTCGCATCTTCGACCCGTTCTTCACGACGAAGTTCACCGGACGAGGGCTCGGCCTCGCTGCGGTCGCCGGGATCATCCGCGGCCACAAGGGCGCTATCCGTGTCGAAAGCAGCCCGGGGAACGGGGCGATCTTCAGCGTCTTCCTTCCGGTCGCCCGTGGTGCCGGTCGCGAGACCCCTGAATCCACCACCCAGCCTGTCCGGATGAGCACCATCCTGCTCGTCGACGACGAGCCCGTCACCCGCGAAGTCACCGCCCGCCTGCTCCGCGCCCAGGGCTACCGTGTCCTGCTTGCCGAGGACACCGCCGAGGCTCTTGCGCTCCTCGGCGAAGCTCCGCGCCGAATCGGGCTTGTCATTCTCGATGGTGCATCGAGCGGCTTCCACGGCGATGCGACCGTCGCGGAGTTCCGCGGGGTCAGTCCGGCGATTCCGGTCATCGTCACTACCGGTGAGGACGCGTCCCGCCTCGCCGCTCGCGTCACCCAGTCACCCGGGGCGCTTGTCGTGCAGAAGCCTTACGACATCGCAACGCTCGGCGCCGCGGTTGAACAGGCGCTCTCCGGCCGCCGCGCGGCCTGACACCCGCCCGCCCGTATACTTTCCCAATGCCGCCTTCCGATGAGCGCCTCCTCACGCCCGGCGCAACCGCCGATGATGGTGATGCCGAACGCTCACTTCGGCCAACCCGCCTCGACGACTTCCCCGGCCAGGACCGTGTGAAGGCGAACCTCCGCATCGCCATCCAGGCTGCCCGCCAGCGCGGCGAAGCGCTCGACCACCAGCTCTTCTACGGCCCGCCCGGGCTCGGTAAGACCACCCTCGCCACGATCCTCGCGGAAGAAATGGGTGTCGCCATCCGCACCACCAGCGGCCCCGCGATCGAACGCCCCGGTGACCTCGCCGCCCTGCTCACGAACCTCAAGCAGCACGATATCCTCTTCATCGACGAGATCCACCGCCTCGCCCGCTCCGTCGAAGAAATTCTGTATCCAGCGATGGAAGACTTCGCCCTCGACCTGATCATCGGGAAGGGGCCAGGCGCCCGCTCGGTCCGACTCGCGATGCCGCGCTTCACGCTCATCGGCGCCACCACCCGGTACGCCATGGTTAGCGCGCCCCTTCGCGATCGCTTCGGCTCCGTCTATCGCCTCGACTTCTACGACGCCGAGACGCTGGCGGTGATCGTGAATCGCTCGGCCGTCATCCTCGGCGTCCACCTCCCTGCGGACGCGGGCCACGAAATCGCCCGCCGATCGCGCGGTACCCCCCGGATCGCCAACCGGCTCCTCCGTCGCGTCCGCGACTACGCCGAAGTCCACGATGGTGGCTTCGTCACGCTCGAAAACACCCGCGCCGCCCTCGCGATGCTCGAAATCGACGACCTCGGTCTCGACGATGCCGACCGCCGCCTTTTGCGTGCGATCATCGAGAAATTCGCGGGCGGCCCCGTCGGGCTCGATACCGTCGCCGCCTCGATCAGCGAAGAGACCGACACGATCATGGACGTCTACGAGCCCTACCTCCTCCAGCTCGGCTTCCTCCACCGCACGCCGCGCGGTCGTGTCGTCACTGCCGCGGCCTTCCTCCATCTCGGCTACGAAGCGCCCCGCACCGCCCCGACAGCCCAACCCGGCCTCTGGTCATCGCTCGAATCCGGCGAGGTCGAATCCGAATGACCCGGCAGCGGATCTCTTCCGGCGGGCCGTGGGAAGCGCGAGGTGGCTACTCACGCGCCGTCCATGCGGGGAACCTCGTCTTCGTTGCCGGCACGACGAGTGCCAACCCGGACGGAACGGTCTTCGCGCCCGGCGACGCCTACGCCCAGGCAGTCCGCATTTTCGACATCATCGAAACCGCCCTCGCCGAAGCGGGCGCGTCCATGGCCGATGTCGTCCGCACCCGCATGTTCGTCACCGATATCAAGCGCTTCGACGACGTCATCCGTGCCCACGGTGAGCGGTTCGCCACCATCCGGCCCGCTGCGACCCTGGTGGAGATTTCCGGACTTGTGCTGCCAGAGATGCTTGTCGAAATCGAAGTCGACGCCGTCATCGGTGAGCTGTCCTAGCGCAGGAGTTCGATGCCGGCCCCACCCGCAAGCGCGACGAAGTCGGCGTCAAACGAGACCACGGCATCGCACCGCAACTGTTGCGCGACGAGGATGTTCGCGTGGTCGACCACCGAAGCCCATTTGTCGGTCCAATCGAGGAACCGCCGCAGCGCCTGGTGCTCAACCTCGAACGGCACCCGCTCCACCCGCGCTATCCGGAGCGCCCGTCGGTGGAGGTCGATCGAAAGGCCCTTGCCCCCGCGCTGCGTAACCGCAAGCGCCTCGTAGAGCGTCCAGGTCGTGGTCGCGAACTGCGCCCGCTGAAGTCGCAGTTCCGCCACGATCCGGCGCATGCGCTCGGCCCGGATGTCTCGCACGTCGGCGAGTGCCACCCAGGCCGAGGCGTCAAGAAACGCCTTCACCGGTTGGCGTCGTACTCTGCTGGCTCCTCGGCGAGCATTCGTTCGCGTTGGGGTTCGCGTGGCAGACCGTAGAGATACTGCTTCACGTTACTCAGGTCGGTCGGGCCACCTTCGGGCCGTGTTCGCGCCTCAGCCCGGAGATCGGCCTGCCAGGCATCGAATGCGTCCCAATCGGGCTCGATCCAGCCTTCATCCTCGCCCGGCCCGAGGTAGGCCCGCAGTGCCTCTTCGATGACCTGCTTTACCGGTCTGTCGTGTTCGGCGGCGAACACCTTGGTCCGCCGGTACAGCCCTTCGTCGTCGAACACGACGGTGAGTCGTGCGCTCATCGCGCCCTCCTTCCCGCTCTGTGCGTTCGCACTGGCGCACTTTAGCACATCCGCTGTCCCTTTCAAAGCCCGCCAGCTACGATGGATGTACCTTTCCACGGATACCACATGTACCACCGAACCACGCTTTCGAACGGCCTGCGGGTCGTCACCGGCGCAATGCCGCACACTCGCTCTGCCACGGTCAGCTTCTATGTCGGGGCGGGCAGCCGCTACGAACTCGACCACGAAGCCGGTCTCTCCCACTTCCTCGAGCACATGCTCTTCAAGGGCGCTTCCCGTCGCCCCACCGCCCGCGAGATCTCCGAAGCGATCGAGTCCGTCGGCGGCATGCACAACGCCGCGACCGACCGCGAGGCCACGATCTACTACGCGAAGGTCCCCGATACCGCCGCCTTCGATGCCGTTGACATCCTCTCGGACATGGTCTCGGCGCCGGTGATGGACTCGGTCGAGCTCGAGAAGGAACGCCTCGTCATCCTCGAAGAGCTTGCGATGGTGGAGGACAACCCCGCCGAACTCGCCGGCATTCTCATCGATGAGACCCTCTGGCCCGACCAGCCCCTCGGCCGCAACATCGGCGGCAGCCCGGATTCGGTCACGAGCCTCCCGCTGACTGCGATCAACACCTACCTTGCCGCGCAGTACGTGCCCGGGAACATGGTGCTCTCGGTCGCGGGCAACATCGAACACGATCGGATAGTGGAGGCGGCGGAACGCTGGCTTGGGCGTCTCCCCGCTCGCGCGCCCGGCGCCTGGTACCCGCATACCCCGAGCAATGGTCAGGCCCGAGTCGCCGTCCGTGAGAAGGCGACGGAGCAGGCCCACCTCTGCCTCGCCTATCCCAGTGTCTCGCTATCGAACCCCGATCGCTTCGCAGTCGATCTCCTCAGCGCCCTCCTTGGCGAAGGCATGTCCAGCCGCCTCTTCCTTGAGCTTCGCGAAGAGCGCGCGCTCGTTTACGACGTCCACACCTACGCCAGCGAGTTCCGCGACGCTGGCTCGTTCACGGTCTACGCCGGCTGCGACCCGACAAACGCGCGCATCGCCAGCGAAGCCATCCTCGACGAGATCGACGGTCTCCTTCGCCACCTCCCGGAATCTGAGTTCGAGAAGAGCAAGCAGATGGCCAAGGGGCGTATCCAGTTGCGCATGGAAGACACTCGCTCCGTCGCCGGCTGGCTCGGGTCGCAGGAGCTGCTCCTCGACGAAATCCTGACCGTCGACGATGTCATCGACCGCATCGAGCTCGTGACGATCGACGACGTCCGCCGCGTCGGCGCCGACATCCTCCGGCGCGATGTCGCGACGCTCGCTGCTGTCGGACCGTTCGAAGACGACGCGCCCTTCTCCGGGCTTATCTGACGTGGCAGCCCCGGCCGCTGGTCGCCCGCAGGTAACGGTCTACCTCGTCCCGGTGTTCGCCGGATCGCTCGTCGTGTTTGATATCGAGCGGCCCCGCGACCTCGAAGGGCGCTGGCTCCCGTGGACAGCCCTCCCATTCGAAGCCAACCCCTACGAGGTCGCGTCCTCGCTCGCCGACACCTGGTGCGATGTGCCCATGGCGGACCTCCGCCTCGTCGATGTCATGTCGTTCCCGGGTGCGCCCGGCGGATGGGAACTCGCCCTCGTCTTCCGCGCGGCCCTCGCCGAGGCCCCGGCTTCGGATGCCGATCGGATCGCCGTCCATCTCCCTGCAGGTTCGCTCGACGCCATCGGCCCCTTCGATCCCGCAGACCTCGAACGCTGGCTTCACGGCGATGCCAGCGCTGAGCCGCCCTCGGCATCGACGCTCGTCTTCTAAGCGCGCGGACGACTGTTGACCAGGTCGGTCAACAATTGCGGTTGGCTGGTGTACGCTTGCTCTCCGGCGTTTGCTCGGACAGCGCTACGCCGGTCGCCACATTCCCTGGAGGTTCCCCCGCTCATGAGTATCGCCCCTGAGATCGCGAGCCGCGGATACGCGAAGCCCGACGTCCTCGTCACCACCGACTGGGTCGCAGAACACCTGAACGACCCGTCGATCCGCATCGTCGAATCCAACGAGGACCAGCTCCTCTACCCGTCCGGCCACATCCCCGGCGCAGTCCAGGTCGACTGGGCAGCCGACCTCAACGACCAACTCCGCCGCGACTACCTTGACCGCGATGGCTTCGAGAAGCTCATGTCGCGCATTGGCGCCACGAAAGACACGACCGTCGTCTTCTACGGCGACAAGAACAACTGGTGGGCGACCTACGCGTTCTGGGTGTTCCAGCTCTTCGGCCACACCAACGCGAAGGTCATGGATGGCGGCCGTCTCAAGTGGGAAAAGGAAGGCCGCGAGCTCACTCGCGACGTGCCCTCGTACCCCGCGACGTCGTACGCCGCCCCTGAGCGCGATGACATCACCATCCGCGCCTTCCGCGACCAGGTGCTGAAGCACGTCGAAGCCGGCAAGCCGCTCGTCGATGTCCGCAGCCCCGCCGAGTACAGCGGCGAGCGCACGCACATGCCCGAGTATCCGCAGGAGGGCGTCCTCCGTGGCGGCCACATCCCAGGAGCGAAAAGCGTCCCGTGGGCCCGCGCCGCTAACCCCGACGACGGCACCTTCAAGCCCGCCGGCGAACTCCGCGCCATCTACGAAGAGGAGCAGGGGCTGAAGGCGGGCGACGACATCATTGCCTACTGCCGGATCGGCGAGCGCAGCAGCCACACCTGGTTCGTCCTCACATACCTCCTCGGCTACCCCGGCGTCCGCAACTACGACGGAAGCTGGACCGAATGGGGCAACAGCGTCGGCGTCCCCGTCGAACGCTAGGGACTCTCCTGCCCCAGCAGATACACACAGGCCCCGGTGACTAACCGGGGCCTGTGCGTATTGTCTTGCTCCCCCATTTCCCGACCGTGTCAGTCGGATCAACGGTGAGTGCGGGGCTGCGTCTCCGACCCGTCGCGCGCTCCCGTGGGGAGCGATCCGGTCACATCAGCGCTTCTGCTGATAGCTTCTGCGTTCGACCGGCTCTTGTGGCGGGCGCCTACCGGAGAGGCGTTGCCCGTTCGTTCGGTCCGCTTAGTGCGGACCAGATCTGTCCACCTGAAGTACTCCGTAGAAGGCATGAAGCTTGCTTCGCATAGCTGGTGACCCTCCTTTTTTCGGCACATCCGGCGCTGTGGGCTCACTGGATGTTTGCTTCATCTCGATCGTAGCACCGCTGTCAAGCAAGTAGTCCAGTCAGTCTGTTAGCTCCGGAACGAGGACCACCGGGATTGAAGTTACCCGCGCCCGGATGGTGTGGTCGTTCGTGACGAACGCCTCCGTCCCTGTTTCGAGGGCGGTCGCGATGTGAATGGCATCCGGAAGCGCGAGCCGCGTTGCCATCCGAACCTCCGCCGCGCGGACCGCGATCGCCGAATCCAGGTCGACGATGCGGAGGTTCGGGTAGTTGTGGATGCTCTCGATCAGCTCCGACACCAGCGACGTGTTGCCATCGCGAAGCGGCCGGCCCAGAACCTCTGCAAGCGTGACCACCGAGGTCACGGCGCTCAGGTGCCCCTGCAAGACCGGGCCGAACACCTGGTCCCGGACGATCTCCCGCAGCGCTGATCCCTCGTCGTCGAACAGGTACAGGAACAGCGTCGTATCGATTGCGATGCGCGCGGGGAGGACTACTCGTCCCACTCGTCTCGGAGCTCGCGCACGTACGCGACGGGATCAACCCCGCGGAAAATGCCTGCACCGGCCCTCATCAAGCGCTCAAGAGGGTCCGCCGAAACCGGCGTCAGCACGATCCGCCCGGCCTCATCCACATCGAGCCGCAGCTTGTCGCCTTCTTTGATCTTCAGGCGCTCACGGATCGCCGCCGGGATGACTACCTGCGCTCTGCGTCCAACAAGCACATCCACCACGTCGCACCTCCGTCAGCGATGCGCTGATCGTATCAGATCGAGACGGAGCCCGGCAGAAGTGCTACTCCGCCTTCTCCAGTTCGAACGCGTCGTGGAGCGCCCGCACCGCATCCTGCACGCGGTCCACATCGATGATGCAGGTCAGGCGGATCTCGCTCGTCGAAATCAGCTCGATGTTGATCCCGGCGTCGAAGAGCGTGCGGAACATCCTTGCCGCGTAACCCGGCGCCGTCTGGATGCCGACACCCACGATGCTTACTTTCCCGAGGTTGCCGTCCGCGACGAACCCGGGCGCGCCGATCTGCTCGCAGATCCCCGGCATCGCCGCTTCCGTGCGCCGCAGGTCCGCCCGCGAGATCGTGAACGTCAGGTCCGTCATCCCGGATTCGCTGGCGTTCTGCACGATCGTGTCGACGCTGATCCCCGCCACCGCCAGCGGTTCGAACAGGTTCGCGGCGATCCCCGGTTTGTCCGGCACGTGCCGTACGGTGATCTTCGCGACGTCGGTGTCATGTGCGATTCCGCGCACCCGGTTTCGTTCTTCCAATTCCGACTCCCCGTGAATGAGGGTGCCCGGCGCTTCGACCATGCTCGAGGTCACCAGGACCGGTAGTTCATAGACCGATGCCAGCTCGACCGCGCGGTTATGCATCACCTGCGACCCCTGCGTCGCCAGCTCCAGCATCTCTTCGTAGGTGATGTCCTTCAGCCGCCGTGCCGTCGGGACGATGCGCGGGTCCGCCGTATAGACGCCCTCGACATCCTTGCAGTTCTCGCAGCGGTCGGCCCCCAGGGCAACCGCGATCGCCACTGCGGTCGTGTCGCTCGCCCCGCGGCCAAGCGTCACGATCTCCATCTCTTCGGTCGTCCCCTGGAAGCCCGCGATGATCGGGACGCGCCCCGCGGCGAGTTCGGCCTTCACCCGTTCCGGCTCGATCCGCGCGATCCGCCCCGACCCGTACTGCGGCCGCGTGTAGATCCCGGCCTGGTGTCCGGTGAGGCCCACGGCGTCCTGTCCCATCGCCCGCAGCGCCATGGCGACGAGCGCCACCGACATCTGTTCGCCTGTCGAAAGGAGCATATCGAGCTCCCGCGGGTCCGGCTCCGGAGCCACCGAAAGCGCGAGGTCGATGAGTTCGTCGGTCGTGTTCCCCATCGCGGAGACCACCACCACCACCTGGTCGCCAGCGCGCACCCGCTTGATCACGCGCGCCGCGACATGCTTGATGCGGTCGGCGTCCGCCACGGACGTCCCGCCATATTTCTGGACTACGAGCATGCCATAAGGCTAGCGCCCCGGCCGTTTACAGTCCGGGCGTGTCCCCTTCTTCGAGGGCATCCGCGATCCGGCTCCGCACGGCGCGAACGACGGAGTCCGGCACCGTCCCGAGCAGCGGAAGGTCGGCGCTGCTTGGCACAGTCACGAGCCATGAAGGACGGATGACGGACGAGACATGAAGTCCGGTGTCGCGGAACTCCGGCGATTCCGACGCGATCAGGATGTCCCAGCCGGCTACGCTTCGTTCAACGGCGCTGGAAATCCCGGCGAGAAGTGCGGACGGGTACATGCCCCGGAGGTTGGCCACGACGACGATGGCCGGGCGCACCCGCCCAACGCGACCGGCATCTGCGGGCATCCGGAGCAGGACGATCTCGCCGCTCTGCACCTACGTTGGGCGCGGCCGCGCGTCAGACTCGGTGTACACGGCCTCGTCCTCGCCGAAGTGCTCTGCAAAACGGTGTAGCGCCAGATCGAGCCACGATGCCTCGTCGGAACCGGCTTCGCGGAGCACACGTAACACGAGCGGGAGGTTTTCCTCGTCGAGCTCGTCAACCATTCGGTGCAGCTCGTCTCGGAGTGCAGAATTCACAGCCATGCCACCAAGTATAGGCAACGCGCACTGCCGTATCATCGGGGACCATGACCCGCCCCACCGCACCTCCTGAGATCGAAGCGCGCGTCGACCGCGTCCGCGCGCTCTGCATGGCCCTGCCCGAAGCCTTCGAAAAGCTCGCCTGGGGCGAGGCCACCTTCCGCGCCGGCGAAAAGGGCAAGATGTTCGCGACCTTCGCCGCCTACCACCACGACGACCGCGTCGCCGCCTGGCTCAAGGCGGCCGACGGCGCGCAGGCCATCCTCGTCGCTTCGAACCCCGCCCGCTTCTTCGTCCCGCCCTACCAGGGCCCCGCTGGCTGGGTCGGTATCTACCTCGATGCGGCCGAGCCCGACTGGGACGAACTCGCCACCCTCATCGAAGACGCCTTCCGCCTCGTCGCCCCAAAGAAACTCCTCACCGCCCTCGAAGCCCGGCAAGCCTGACGACCTCAGGCTCCGGTCCGGCCTCCTG
>JBPPMX010000236.1:0-20643 GCA_051306275.1 Tepidiformaceae bacterium | reverse complement strand
AGGTGCGGGGCCGGCCTGCTCCGGTGGGAGCGTCGCGCGCTTGATACCGGTAACGGCCTCTGCGAGGAGGCGTGAGTACATGTCGAAGCCGACGGCGGCGATGTGGCCGCTCTGTTCGGTGCCGAGCAGGTTTCCTGCGCCGCGGATCTCGAGGTCGCGGAGGGCGATCTGGAATCCTGCGCCGAGTTCGGTCGCCTCGAAGATGGCTTCGAGGCGCTTCTGGGCGGTCTCGCTGATGGCGCGGTCTTTGTCGTAGAGGAGATAGGCGTAGGCGCGGTTCGCTCCGCGCCCAACGCGCCCGCGAAGCTGATAGAGCTGGGAGAGGCCGAGCGTGTTCGCGTCGTTGATGATGATCGTGTTGACGTTGGGGATGTCGAGGCCGCTTTCGATGATCGTGGTGCAGACGAGGATGTCGTGGTCCCCGGCGGCGAACTCCAGCATCGCTCGCTCAAGCTGGTCCTCGTGCATCTGGCCGTGGGCGATGGTCAGGTCAGCTTCGGGGACGGTGTTCTTGAGGCGCGCGACGATTCGCTCGATGTTGTGGACGCGGTTGTGGACGAAGTAGACCTGTCCGCCGCGTTCGAGTTCCCGCTCAATCGCCTCGCGCAGGATCTCATCGTCCCATTCGCTGACGTAGGTGCGGATTGGGAGTCGCTCGTCAGGCGGAGTCATCACGGTGCTCATGTCACGGATCCCGGCGAGCGACATCTGCATGGTGCGGGGGATCGGCGTGGCGGACATCGAGAGGACGTCGACTTCTGCGCGGATCTCCTTCAGTCGCTCCTTGTGACTCACTCCGAAGCGCTGCTCTTCGTCGACGATGACGAGCCCGAGGTCGCGGAAGATGACGTCCTTCTGGAGGAGACGGTGCGTCCCGACGACGATGTCGACATCGCCGGTGGCGATGGAGGCGATGATCGCGGCCTGCTCCTGTGTGCTGCGGAAGCGGGAGAGCACCTCGACGCGGATGGGGAACCCGGCGGTGCGCTCGCGGAAGGTGGATCCGTGCTGCTCGGCGAGGACGGTTGTGGGGACGAGCACTGCAACCTGCTTCCCCGCCGTGACCGCTTTGAATGCCGCGCGGACTGCGACTTCGGTCTTGCCGTAGCCGACATCGCCAGCGATGAGGCGGTCCATGGGGCGAGCCTGCTCCATGTCTGCTTTCACCTCGGCGATGGCCTGGACCTGGTCCGGCGTTTCGACGAAGGGGAAGGCTGCCTCCATTTCGGTTTGCCAGGGGCTATCCGGCGGGAAGGCGAAGCCCTTTGCGACCTCGCGGCGAGCGTAAAGTTCGAGCAGGTCCTGGGCGATTTCGGCGATCGCCTGGCGGACGCGGCGCTTCGCGCGGCTCCACTCCTGCGAGCCCAGGCGGGTGAGCGATGGCGGCCGATCTGCGGGGCCTACGTACCGGCTGACGGCGTCGACCTGGTCGACGGGAGCGTAAAGGCGGTCGCCCTCGGCGTACTGGAGCTCGAGGTACTCTTTTTCGACGCCCTCGATGGTGCGCCGGACGAGTCCGCCGAATCGGGCGATGCCGTGGTCGGCGTGGACGAGATAGTCGCCCGGCTCGAGCGTCGCGACGAGGTCTTCGCGGAGTGACTGGCGGGTGCGGAGCTGGCGCCGGCGCTTGCGGAACCCGAAGACCTCGGTATCCGTGACGAGGATGAGTTGGTCATCGAGGATGAAGCCGCCGCCGACGGCGAGCGGGACAAGGGCGATGGAGGCGGGCGCGGGCGTGGTGGAAATGGCGCGTGACTGGTGCGACTCAACGCCGTCTTCGTCCATCAGCTCCGAAATGCGCATCGCCTGCTGGGAGGCGATGACGACTGCGCGGCCGTCGCGTTGCCAGGCCGAGGACTGGGTTACGAGCGCTCGTAGCTTGCCGGCGAAGCCGGGCGTCACCGCGACCGGAAGGCGGGTCGCGCCGTAGTCGTCGGCACCGAAGCGCTGGAGTTCGACGGTACGAGTCAGGGCGAGGATGGCGTCGCGGAATGCCTCGGCCGAGACCCCCAGCGCTGGGAGCCCCCGCGGGATGCCGCCGCGCTCCTCCTGCTCATGCTGAGCGCGCCGTTCGTGTTCGTTGGCGGCTCGGAGTGCTTCGAATCCTTCGGCAGGTTCGTCGAGGATGACTGTGGCATCCGCGGCGAGGTGCGCCAGGGCGGATTCGGAGGACAGGAGCGGTTCGATGAAGGCGGGGTAGGCTGTGCGCTGGCCGCCTGCGACGAGCTCGATCTGTTCGATGACGGCTTCGGCGCCCTCGCCCGTCGAGTCGAGCGATTCGAGGAGCGACTGGGCGGAGCCGCGCGCCCGGGGAGTTCCAGTGGCGGCCGGGGGGATGTGGGCTGAGTCGAGCCGCCCGGTGCTTCGCTGGGTGGTGATGTCGAGGGCGCGGATGCTGTCGACTTCGTCCCCGAAGAACTCGATCCGGACCGGTTGGCTGCCGTCGGCCGGGTAGATATCGACGATCCCGCCGCGGTGGGCCATGGTGCCCGGCTCAGCGACGAGGGCTTCGGCGAGATATCCGGCGGATTCGAGGCTGGACAGCAGGTGCGACGGGCCGCGCGATGGGCCGGGGACGATGTCGACGCCGGATAGAGCGGGAAGCGGCGGAGAAACGTGCTCCGCGACGGCAGACCAGGAGCCGACGACGAGCGCGGTGTCCGCGCCGCCGAGGAGCGAGAGGGCGCGCGAGCGTTCGAGGCCGATCGCCGGGTCATCGGTTGCGAGCTCGTAGGGGAGCTGCTCCCGCTCCGGTAGGCGGGCGACCGGAAACCCGGAGCAGTAGAGGCGAATCTCGTCGAAGAGTGCCTGTGCGCGTGCGGGAGTGGAGGCAAGGAGCAGTACCGGCCCGGCGGCGGCGCTGGCGATGACGGCGGCCACCAGTGGCTTCGCGGTTTCGGGTACGCCAAATCGCCGGGCCCCGGTTGGCACGCCCAGCGTTGGGAGAAGGAGGTCGGCTGCTGCGGCCGTGAGGCCTGCGAGTTCGCCGGGCAGAAGACACCCCTGGCCCCGTCCATGCGGGGCACACGATCAGTGTACGACGTGTATGCGCCTAAGGGCTGTCAGGCGAGCGTCACGGTTGCCCAGACGCCTGCGTGGTCCGACGGGAAGAGTCCCGCGCCATTCGGTTCGAGTCCGACGATGCCTGATGCCGTCACGGTCACGCCGCGCCCGAGGATGTGGTCGAGGACCGCTTTCGGTTTCTTGCGATGTTCGGGGCGGAGTCCCGTCGGATAGGTGTGGCTGGCGTCCCAGGCTGGAGCGAGCGACGAGAAGGATTCGCCGAGGAGCTGGAGTTCGGGGGAGCCGGGTGCCGCGTTCAGATCGCCGCTGACGACGACCGCCCCGTAGCCCGCGGTCGCGTCGACGATGGCCTGGCACTGGGCGAGGCGCACCTCCGGCGAGCGGCTCTCGAGATGTGTCGAGACGACGGTGAGGGGCATCGCGCCCAGCAGCACCTCCACCGCGACACGCCGTCCGTCGGGGGTGGCGATGCGCTTTGCGGTGCGCCGGGTACCGGGGTGAAAGAGAGCGACGCGGAACTCGCGGCCATCCTGCCTCGGGACGAGTGTCATCGCGACGCGCGGCGACTCCCCGAGCTGGCGATGGAGGAAGGCGGTCAGAGCCCGGACGAACTGGTCGGAGGGGACTTCCTGCAGGCAGATGATGTCTGGATGGACACCGGCGATGGTCTCGGCGAGGAGGTCGATGCGTTTCTCGAACGCGAATGGGCCTTCGCGCTGGTCGTAGATGTTGTATGTGAGGATCGTGACGGCGTTGTCCGGCATTCGGCGATCCTACGGGTGCTTCGAGCGAGGCGCACGGCGCAGCCTGACGTACGATGGACGCCGTGGTGAGTACCTCGAAGCGGACATGGACTCGGCGGCGGTTTGTAGCGGGCTCGGTGGTGGCCGGAGGGGCGGGGGTCGCGGCGGCCGGATTCTGGGCCGGACGGTCAAGCGGAGGCGAAGAGGCCCCGCCCGTTCAGCCGACCCCGTCGCCAACAGTGGTAGCAGCGACGCCAGCAGCGACCAGCCGGCCGATGGGCGGTGTCCCGCGCCTAGCAGCGGCGGCGCGCCTGAGTTTCGACACCTTCGATGCGCTTCGAACGGTCGAGCGATCCGTAGTGGAGGTACTCGGGCGTACCCATTCGCGCGTTGTTCAGTGGGCGCCGGGGAACGGTGAGATCGAAGCCGATCTCGGGGCCGAGTGGGAGCAGGTCGATGAACTGACCCTGCGGGTGCGGCGCAACGAGCGGGCCCTATGGCAGGCTCGCGGTGCGATACAGGGCCGTCCGCTTCTATCCGAGGACATCGGGCGGCATTTCGCGCGCTTGATCGATCTACGGGCCGCGGGGCAACTCTCCGGCACGCTCTCTCGCGAATTCGCGCGGCTGGCGCGGGTCAGTGTCCCGGGCGATGGGTCGATCGTATTCGAGACGGACAAGCCGGACCCGCACTTCCTTGGGGCGCTGGCAAGCCGTTTTGCGCTCGTCCAGTCGCCGGAGGCGGTGGATGTGTTCGAAGCGACGTGGCATGAGCAGTCGCACGAATCGGTCGTAGGGACCGGGTCCTTCGTATTCGACGGCTTTCTCGACGGGTGGCTTAGCTTTCGGGCACACGTTGGGGCGCACCGACCGGCGTTCGTGGAAGGTCTGCGAGTGGGGCAGCCGCATGGTTCAGGCGCGGGTGCGAGGGTGCGTTTCGTTGCGCGGGAGATCGATGTGTTCCTGGCGCGGGACCGCAGGGACGTCGAGGCGCTGGAGACCGAGCCGGGGGTCAGCCGCGAGCGGCGGTTCGAAGAGAACGCGACGATCAGCACGGTATTCGCAGGCGCACCTCCGTGGAGCGACCTGAATCTGCTTCGGGCCGTGAGCGTGGCGCTGAACCGCCCGGAGCTGATCCGCAGGCTGCACGGCGAACTCGCCGTTGCGTCGGGGCCGGTTGCGCCTGCCTATGGCGGGTTCGGCGTTTCCGAGCGCGAGCTGGTCTCCAAGGCGGGCTACCGGGCGGACTTCGCGGCGGATATCGCGGAGGCGCGGGCACTCTGGAGTGCGGGCGGCGGCGAAGGGCTCGGGGCGGTGACCGTCGAGTTCCCGTCGACCTACGACCCTATCTATAGCGCGAGTTCTGTGGTTTGCGGGATGTTGAACGAGGCGCTCGGGGTGTCGCAGTTCGTGCCGGCGGTCCACCAGTACACGGTGATCTCGGCGAAGGCGCTTGCGCTGGAGTATGGGAGCGGGCGGCCCGCCCTCTGGTTCGGGTGGGGGCCGCCGTTCGAGTCGCCGGACCCGGCGCGGTACCTGATCGAGACCTTCCGGACCGGAGCACCGGGTTGGGCGCCGCAGGGGATGACGGTTCCGGGCCTCGACGGAGTGCTGGATCAGCTGGCGGTATCGTTCGAGGTGGAGGAGCGGCAGGCGCTCGCCCGGGAAGCCGACGGGCTCCTGCTCGATGCCGGTGGAGCGGGCGTGTTCCCGTGGCTGGTGCAGACGGGCGAGCGGTTCCGGCAGGACTACCTGGAA
Organism: Tepidiformaceae bacterium; assembly: GCA_051306275.1. Lineage (GTDB taxonomy): Bacteria > Chloroflexota > Dehalococcoidia > Tepidiformales > Tepidiformaceae > JBPPMX01. The sequence goes on along the minus strand of JBPPMX010000236.1, from coordinate 15,119 downwards.
CTGCCCCCGCCGACGCCATTCTGGGGTGGCGCCTGGGACTTCGAGATGACGATGGATGCGGAGGCTGCAGCGGCCGACGGACGACCGGCTTAGCGGTCGGCGTCCCGGAGGGCTTCGTCGAGGACCTCCGCGATGTGCATGACGCGGGCACCGATCCCGGCCTCGCGGACTGCGGCTTCGTACTGCATCTGGCAGCCGGGGTTTGCCGTTGCGACGATCCCGGGGCGGTGCTTTCGGAACTGGTCGGCCTTGCGTGAGCGAAGGCGGGCGGACATTTCGGGCTGGACGAGACTGTAGATACCTGCGGCGCCGCAGCACATGTCCGCGCCCTGGGTCTCGATGAGGTGGCACCCCCCGATACCGTCCAGGAGCATGCGGGGGGCTTCCTTGATGCGCTGGGCGTGGGCGAGGTGGCACGGGTCCTGGTAGGTGAGTCGCGCGTCCAGCGATGTGGGCGGAAGCGCATCCGAGGCTGCGACGTACTCCGAGAAGTCCCGGACGCGGGCAGCGAAGGTTGCGGCGCGTGAGGCGTACTTCGGGTCATCGGCGAGGAGCTGGCCGTACTCCTTCATGGCGGCGCCACAGCCAGCAGAATTCACGACGATCGGCGTGTTCGCAGAGGCGTCGAGCGCATCGATGTTGCGGCGGGCGAGTTCGCGGGCGAAGTCCAGGTCGCCATCGTGGGCGTGGAGGGCGCCGCAGCAGCCCTGCTCCGCGGGGACGAGGGGCTGGGTGCCGATTCGCGCGAGGACGCGAGCGGTCGCGCGGTGGACGCCGCCGAACAACTCGCTCATGACGCAACCAGTAAAGACGATGGCGGTTGCCGTCGCCCCGGCCATCTGGGGAATCGGGCTTCCCGGGGGAAAGCGCTTGCCCGGCCGCCGGGGGAGCTGAGCCTCCATCGCGCCGATGCGTCCCGCTCGTCGGAGAATGCCCGTGCGGTGTACGAGGCGCCGGGGTATGGACCCGGCGTACCAGCGTGCAGGGGCGACGACCGCTCGGAGTACACGCGGGCGGGCGACGATGTTCCGAAGGAGGTAGCGGCGGACCCGGCGGCCTGTCCGTCCAATGGGGGCGTGATCGGCGAGCTGGGCGCGCGTGTGTTCCATGATGCGGCCGTAGGGGACGCCGCTCGGGCAGACCGCTTCGCAGGCACGGCACTGCAGGCAGAGGTCCCAGTGCGCCGTGACCGTCGGAGTGATGAGCATGTCGCCTTCGGAGACGGCACGAGCGAATGCGATACGGCCGCGGGGCGACTCGGTTTCGAGGCCGGTGAGGACGAAGGTCGGGCAGGCGTTTACGCACAGCCCGCAGTGGACGCACTTCGCGAGGTCCTCGATCGCGGGCGCCTCCGCCGGAATGGGCCAGTTGCCACTAAATCCCGCCAACGAAGCGCCCTCCGTTCAGGCGGCCTTTGGGGTCGTAGGCCTGCTTCAGGCCGCGCATCAGGGCGAACGAGGCCGGAGCGTCGCCCCATGGGTCGATTTCGGAGCGGAAGGCAGCCGGCATGCGTTCAACGATCACCACCCCGCCGGTGGTCGCGACGGCGGCGCGGAGCGTCGAGAGCACCGGCGCGAACGTGCGCATCGGAGGGAGCGACTCGCGCCGCCACGAGGCGCGCGCTTCTCCAACGACTGGCCTGGCCAGGAGGCCGGATGGGGCCGCCCCGCGGAGGAGCGCCGCTACATCGCGCAGTCCGGAGAGCGTGGTCGCGATTCGGATTGTGAGTTCCTCGAGCGGGTCGAAGCCGAGGTCGCGGCATCGCGCGTAGAGCGGCGGTGGGGGGTCTTCGGGGGTACCGGCGAGCATCCTCGCGGCCGAGTCTGCGGCGGCCTCGGGGACCCGGACGAGCATGGCCCATTCGTTGCCATCGAGCGCCGCGTCGACGATTTCCGGGCGGAGGTCGCGCATGACGAGGCGGTTGGCGGATTCGAGGACGTCTTCGAAGCGAGGCATTCGCGATACGAGATCGACCGTCGGAGCGTGGGGAAGGATGCGGAGCGAGACCTCGGTGATGATCCCGAGCGTGCCGAGCGAGCCGCACCACGCCCGGCTGAGGTCGTATCCGCTGACGTTTTTCACCACGCGCCCGCCCGCCTTCACGATCTCGCCGTCCGCGCGCATGACGGTCATGCCGAGGACGAGGTCGCGGGGAAGGCCGAAGCGGGTCCGGAGCGGGCCTGCGATCCCGGCGGCGAACGCACCCCCGAGTGTGGCCATCGGTGAGAGAGGTGGATCGAGCGGGAGGCGCTGGTTCGACACGGCAAGCACCTTCTCGGTCTCTGCGAAGGTAGCGCCCGCGCCCGCGGTCAGCGTGAGGTCGTTGGGCTGGTGGTCGATATGGCGGGGAAGGGCGTCCCGAAGTTCAACGATCGCGAAGGGTCGCGCCGGCGCGCTCCCAAGCTCGAGGTTCGTGCCAGCGCCTACCGGGACGAGGGTCCGCTCCGCCGCGGTGAGGAGAACGTCGCGGAGTTCGTCGAGCGACCCCGGCTGGTAGCGTGCGGCGGGTTCCGCGCCAGCGATCTCCCGGACGGCGAGTTCAGACATAGGCGTCGGGGCCAGCCGCGCGGACGGCTGCCTCCTGGTGGGCCATCTCACCGCATCCAGTGCCGGCCGGGAGGATCTTGCACGGGTTGAAGTCGCCAGTGTTGCCGAACACCGGGCGGAGGCGTTCCATGTTCTCGAGGTCGATGGGGTCGTAGAGCCAGGGCATGAAGCCCTGCTTTTCATAACCAATGCCGTGTTCGCCGGAGAGCGTGCCGCCCGCGTCGACGCAAAGGCGCATGATCTCGGCGCCCGCTTCGAGCACATGTTCGCGCGCACCGGGAATGCGATCATCGAAGAGTACGCAGGGATGGAGGTTGCCGTCGCCGGCGTGGAAGACGTTCGCAATTGGCAGCCCGTAGCGGGCGCTGACTTCGCCAACACCCGCCATGACTTCGACAAGCTTTGAGCGCGGGACCACGCCATCGAGAATGTAGTAGTTCGGCTGGATCCAGCCGAGGGCGCCGATGGCGCCTTTGCGGCCACGCCAGAGGAGCTCGCGGTCCTTCGGGTCGGTGGCGGCGCGGACTTCGTTGGCGCCGGATTCGAGACACTGTGCCCGCACGGCCGCGGACTGGGGGCCGATGACCTCGGGGAGGCCGTCGAGTTCGACGAGCAACACCGCGCCGGCTTCGCCGTATCCGCAGCGAAGCCCGGCTTCGACCGCCTGGAGGGTGAGTCCGTCGATCATCTCCATCGCGGCCGGGATCACGCCCTCGCCGATGATCGCGGAGACCGCTCGGCTGGCCTGTTCGACGGTTTCGAAGGTTGCGAGGAGCGTGACAATACTGGCGGGCGTCGGAAGCAGTCGCACGAGGATTTTCGTGGCGATGCCGAGCGTGCCTTCGGAGCCGATGAATATCCCGCGAAGGTCGTAGCCGATTGCGTCGGCCGTCCGTCCGCCGATCCAGACGAGGTCGCCCGCGGCGGTCACGACTTCGATGCCAAGGACATGGTTCGTGGTCACGCCGAGAGCGAGGCAGTGCGGCCCGCCCGCATTCTCGGCGACGTTTCCGCCGATGGTGCAGGCTTTTTGGCTGCTCGGGTCGGGCGCATAGAAGAGGCCGTAGGCTGCCGCCGCCTCGGAAAGCTCGATGTTCGGAAGGCCCGGTTCGACGACTGCCACGCGGTCGAAGGGGTCGATTTCGACGATACTGCGCATGCGCATGGTTGAGATGACGACGCCCCGGCGCTGCGGCACAGCACCGCCGCTCAGCCCGGTTCCCGCGCCCCGGGGCGTGACGGGCATGCCGAGGTCGTTGCAGGCGCGGACAACGGCGGCGGTCGCTGCGGCGGTCTCCGGGAAGACGACGGCGTAGGGGAGGGATTTCTCGATGGTCCCGTCGAAGCCGTACACCATCAGGTCCTCGGGTTCGAAGAGGACGTTCTGCTTCCCGACGATCGGGGTGAACTCGGCAATCAGCTCACGACGCGTGACCACTCGTCACCTCCGCGGCGGCGCACTCACGACAGAGGCCGAAGATGGCGAAGTGGTCGAAGTCGGGGCGGAATCCGCGCTCGGAGAGGAGCGCGGATTCGAGGCGGTCGAAGTGCTGGTGGCCGATCTGCTGGATCGCGCGGCAACTGGTGCAGACGAGGTGGTGGTGCGGCTCCTCGCGGGCCCATTCGTAGAGGATGTCGCCCTGTCCGAGGTCGGTGGAGGTAACGAGGCGGAGGCGGCGGAGCGCATCGAGTGTGCGGTAGACGGTGCTGACGTCGACGCTCGGATACGTCTCGTGGACGACGTGCATGACCTGGGTGGCGGTCATATGGCCCTGCGCGTGGCGGATGATGCGGAGGATGAGCAAACGCTGCGGCGTCATCCGGTGGCCGGCCTTGCGGAGGATCTCGGCGGAGTCGGCCTCGCAGCTCATGGCTTCAGTCTACAGTGGCGGCGCGTGGAGGACTGGCCGCGAGAGCGAACAATGCCGAAGTTCGAGGTATGCCGAGTGAATCGTGGACCGCTCCAGCCGGCGCCGTTGCGCCCATCGTTTTCGGGTGTCCAGCGTGTCCGGAGAGGCCGCCGCTCGAAGTCTTCCGCCGGTATGAGCTGATAACATCTGAACCGTTGCGGTACTGTCCGCGCTGTTTCGGGTTCTGGGCCGCGAAGGACGCGCTTTCGCGGGGCGTACACGACGAGGGGTCAGACCACCCGGCGACCCTTGCCGCCCAGGCGCCGGTGCGCTGCCGCTCGTGCTTCGGACGGCTGAAGGACGACGGGACCTGCCGCAAGTGTGGGCAGTCGCTTCCCGAGTATCGTTGCCCCGCATGCAGCGCGCCGATGCAGCGCCATCGGGAAGGCGGGATCACACTCGACCACTGCGGCCCGTGTTCGGGCACGTGGTTCGACACGGGCGAGGTGCGGGCGATGTATGGCCTCCAGCCAGCGCCGACCGCGATGCGCAAGGTCTACGGTGAGGCGCTCGACGCGGAGCCGGAATCGGAGATGGGCATGATCGTTCAGGCGCTGGCGATCGTCGCGCGGCTGTTTCTCCCGCTCTAGGCGCGCCCTACCAGATGCCGAGCATCATGCGGACGTCTTCGCTGGCCATGGTGCGGGGATCCCACGGCGGGCTCCAGACGATCTCAACATCGACATCCTTGACCCCCGGGAGCTCCTTGAGCTTGGCGTAGGCTTCGCCGCGGATGATCGGGCCGAGGGGGCAGCCGGGGCTGGTGAGGGTCATGGTGACCATCACGTTCCCGTCCTCGATGCTGATGTCATAAACGAGCCCGAGGTCGACGATGCTCATGTTGATCTCGGGGTCCTTGACTTCCCAGAGCTTGGCGCGAAGTTCATCGAACGTGGGGACTGCGGTTTCGGTTTCGGACATGGGATTCCTCCTCAGGAGATTGCGCGGGCCTGGACGATGCCTTCCTGGAGGACGTTCCAGGAGAGGATGGCGCACTTAACCCGCACCGGGAACTTCGCGACGCCCTGGAGCGCTTCAAGGTCCCCGAGTTCGGGTGCTGGTTCTGCGTTTTCGAGCAGCATCGCCTTGAAGAGCGAGGTTACGTGCTCGGCTTCGTCGAGCGTGGAGCCGGTAAGTCGTGCGGTGAGCATCGAGGCGCTGGCCTGCGAGATGGAGCAGCCGGCGCCGCCGAACGCCATCGCGCCGATCACGCCCCCGTCGACGTGCATATCGAGCAGGATCTCGTCGCCGCAGGTCGGGTTCAGTCCTTCCGCGTGGATCGGTGTGCCGGGGAGGGTGCCTCGGTTTCGCGGGCGGCGGAAGTGGTCGAGGATGACCTCGCGGTAGAAGTCGTCGAACTGTGGTTCAGGCGCTGGCACGGTCGAACACCTTCTGTGCCTGGCGAAGCGCATCGACGAGGACATCGACTTCGCGGGGCTCGTTGTAGATGTAGAAGCTGGCGCGATTCGTTGCCACTTCGCCGAGGCGGCGCATGAGCAACTGCGCGCAGTGGTGGCCGGCGCGAATCGCCACGCCGTAGGAATCGACGATGGTGCTGACGTCGTGGGGATGGATGCCGGGGAGCGAGAAGCTGACCGCGCCTCCGCGCTTTTCGACATCGAGCGGCCCGTGGATGCGGAGCCCGGGGATGCGACGAAGCGCGTCGATCGCGTATGCCGTGATCTCCTGCTCGTGCGCGCGGACGGAGGACATGCCGAGCCCTGCGAGGTAGTCGAACGCTGCGCCGAAGGCGATGACGTCGGCGATGTTCGGGGTTCCGGCTTCGAACTTGTGCGGGACATCGGCCCAGGTGGAGCCTTCGGGCTTCACCAGCGAGATCATCTCGCCGCCGCCGAGGAAGGGCTCCATCGAGTCGAGAAGGCCGGGCCGTGCCCAGAGGACGCCGACGCCGGTAGGTCCGAGCATCTTGTGGGCGGAGAAGGCGAAGAAGTCGCAGCCGATCGTGTCGACATCGAGCGGGAGATGAGGTGCGCTCTGTGCGCCATCGACGAGGACGAGCGCGCCGACTGCGTGGGCGATCGTCGCGATCTCGTCGACAGGGTTGATGGTACCGAGGACGTTGGACATGTGGACGACGGAGACGAGCTTCGTCCGCGCGTTCACCAGTGAGCGGAGTTCCTCGATGTCGAGTTCGCCGTCGTCCGAGACGCCGGCATAGCGGAGCGTGGCCCCCGTCCGGCGAGCGAGAAGCTGCCAGGGGACGATGTTGGAGTGGTGCTCCATCAGGGTGAGGACGATTTCGTCGCCATCCGCGAGGTTGGCATCGCCCCAAGCGCGAGCCACGAGGTTGATGGACTCGGTCGTGTTGCGGGTGAAGACGATGTCCTGGGGGTTGGCGGCGCCGATGTGCGCCGCAGCCTTCGCACGGACGGCTTCGTAGGCTTCCGTAGCCTCAGCCGCGAGTGTGTGGATGCCGCGGTGGATGTTCGCGTTGGTGTTTTCGTAGTAGTGGACGAGGGCGTCGATGACCTGCCGCGGCTTCTGGGTCGTGGCGGCATTGTCGAGATAGACGAGGGGATGACCGTTCACCTCCCGCGCGAGGATTGGGAAATCCTGGCGAATGCGAGTGGTGTCGATCGCGCTCATTCGAACTCGACTTCGATGGCGCCGTCGCAGATGCGGACGGGGTAGGACGCGATTGGGCGGACGGCCGGGAGGGTTAGCGCGCGGCCGGTCTTGATATCGAAGCGCGCGCCGTGCCGGGGGCATTCGATCTGCTCGCCGATGAGTTCGCCCTGATCGAGCGGGCCACCGTCGTGCGAGCAGACGTCATCGACGGCGTAGAGGGTGCCGCTCGCGTTGCACAGTGCGATGCGCTCATCGCCGACTTCGACGACGCGGACGGTGCCCGGCGCGACATCGTCGGCCTGGCCGACTTCGATCCACGTCACTCCGTGGCCTCCAACTGGGCCTCGACAATGCGGCTGAGTTCGTCGCGGATGGCTTCGGCGTCGATGCGTGCGAGGACTTCGCCGAGGAAGCCGCGGACGAGAAGCGCCTCGGCTTCGCGATGCGGAAGGCCGCGTGCCTGGAGGTAGAAGAGCTGCTCTTCGTCGACCGGGCCAGCAGTGGCTCCGTGGCTTGCTCGGATGATGTTGCTTGTGAGGATCTCCAGGACGGGGTCGCTGTCGGCCTTGGCCTTGTTGCTGAGGAGGAGGTTTCGGTTCTCCTGGTTGGCGTCGGCGTTCACCGCACCGATCCCGACGCGCGTCATGCCGTAGTAGACCGAGCGCGAGCGGTCATACAGGGCGGCCTTGAACATCAGGTCGCTGCGGGTGTCCGGGCCGATGTGGTCCTGGGTCGTGAAGAAGTCGACGTGCTGGCGAGCGTTGCCGAGGACAAGCCCAAAGAGCGCACTCGATGAGCCGCGGCCGACGAGCGATGACTCGATGTGGCTCTTCACGATGCTGCCACCAACCGCGAGCTGGAAGCTGACGATGCCCGAGTCCTGCGCGTTGGCGAGGGTGCGCTGCTCGGCGAAGACGCGCGTCTGCTTGCCCCAGCGGTGGAGGGCAAAGTAGCGGACGATGGCGCCCGGGCCCGGCACGATCTCGACGGCCGGGAGGGCAACGATGTCATCGTCGCTCGATCGGTAATCGTCGATGACGGTGATGCGGCTATTGGCGCCGGTCACGATGAGTGTGTGTGGGGTCGCGAGGGCGTTCGCTCCCGAATAGCTTCGTGTCAACTGGACCGGCTCGTCGCCTTCGACGTTCGCGGGGACGTTTACGAGGACGCCACCCGCCAGCGCGGAGTAGTGAATCGCGGTGAGCTTGCTCCGGCCGGCCGGGACGGCTGTCCCGAGGTTCGCGCGGATGGCGTCGGCATCGGCTCCGGCCGCATCTTCGAAGGGGACGACGGAGATGGTTGCCGGCGATGCGATGTCGAGACCCGGCTCAACGGCCGCGTAGCCGTCGAGCGAGACCGCGCTGATGTCGAGGTACTTCCAGGGGCGCTGGATCGTCGTCGGCATCGCGGATTCGCCCGCGATGCGTGCCGCGTCCGATGCGTGTGTTTCGAGCCATGCCTCAAGCGTGCTGGCGGTGTCAGTTGCGGATGTGGTCATCCCGGCCTAATCCCTTCTTCGGACAGCGGACTCGTGGGGCGAGAAGAACTAGCGGGAGGTCTCGCCCCGCATCCGCCGGGTGTGCGCGCTTTGTCGATCGGGTTAGCCGACCGACCCTTCCATCTGGAGTTCGATGAGCCTGTTGAGCTCGACCGCGTACTCCATCGGCAGTTCCTTGACGATCGGCTCGACGAAGCCGTTGACGATCATCTTGGCGGCGGCCTCTTCGCTGAGGCCGCGGCTGGTGAGGTAGAAGAGCTGGTCTTCACTCAGCTTCGAGACGTAGGCCTCATGCTGGATGTGGACGTTGGGCTCGTCGATCTCCATCGTCGGGTAGGTGTCCGAGCGGGATTCCTCATCGAGGAGGAGGGCGTCGCAGCGGACGTTCGACTTCACGTTGTCGCAGCCTTCGTAGACCTTGAGGAGACCGCGGTAGCTGGTGCGTCCGCCGTCCTTGCTCAGAGACTTGGAGATGATGGTCGAGGTCGTGTTCGGGGCGGCGTGGACGATCTTTCCGCCGGCGTCCTGGTGCTGGCCTGCGCCCGCGAACGCGAGCGAGAGGATCTCGCCGTGGGCGCCCGGCTCCATCAGGTAGACGCTGGGGTACTTCATCGTGAGCTTCGAGCCGAGGTTGCCGTCGACCCATTCCATGACCGCGTCCTGGTAGGCGACGGCGCGCTTGGTCACGAGGTTGTAGACGTTGTTCGACCAGTTCTGGATCGTTGTGTAGCGGACGCGGGCGCCCTTCTTCACGACGATCTCGACGACGGCGCTGTGGAGCGAGTCGGAGCTGTAGATCGGTGCGGTGCAGCCTTCGACGTAGTGCACCTGGCTGCCTTCGTCGGCGATGATCAGGGTGCGCTCGAACTGGCCCATGTTCTGGGTGTTGATGCGGAAGTAGGCCTGGAGCGGGATGTCGACCTTCACGCCCTTGGGGACGTAGATGAAGGATCCACCGGACCAGACAGCGCTGTTGAGCGCGGCGTAGCGGTTGTCGGCAGCGGGGATCACGGTGCCGAAGTACTCGCGGACGATGTCTTCGTGCTCGCGCAGCCCCTGGTCCATGCCAAGGAAGAGGACGCCCTGCTTTTCGAGGTCGGCGCGGAGGTTGTGGTAGACGACTTCGGAGTCGTACTGGGCGCCGACACCTGCGAGGAACTTCTTCTCCGCCTCTGGGATGCCGAGCTTGTCGAAGGTGTTGCGGATGTACTCCGGGACATCGTCCCACGACCGCTCGTCCCTATCGGTGGCGCGGACGTAGTAGTGGATGCTGTCGAAGTCGATTTCCTTTAGCTGGGGGGTGCCCCATGGCGGATCTTCCTTCTGGCGGAAGAGGTCGAGCGCGCGGAGGCGGTAGTCGCGCATCCACTGAGGCTCGTCCTTGATCTCGGAGATCTTGGCGACGATCTCGGCGTTCAGGCCGGCGTTCGCCTTGAAGAGTGCCTCTTCAGAATCGAAGAAGCCCCACTTGTAGCCGTCTTCGCGGACCAGTTCGGGAGTTGTAGTCATGATGCCCTCCCAGGCGCAGCAGCCAATTCGGCTTCCATTTCGTCGTAACCGGTCGCCTCAAGCTCTTCGGCGAGTTCCGGACCGCCAGAGCGCACGATTCGTCCGTCGATCAGGACGTGGACGAACTGCGGCTTGATGTAACTGAGGAGGCGCTGGTAGTGGGTGATGAGGAGAAGCCCCATCTCCGGGTTCATCAGCGCGTTAACGCCCTCTGCGACCGTGCGCAGGGCGTCAATGTCGAGGCCGGAGTCGGTCTCGTCGAGGACAGCCATCGAAGGCTGGAGCATCGCCATCTGGAGCATCTCGGCGCGCTTCTTCTCGCCACCGCTGAAGCCATCGTTGACGTAGCGGCGGGCGAACTCCTGGTCCATCTTTAGGACATCCATCTTGCCGAAGAGAAGCTCGCGGAACTCGCGAATCGGCACGTCCTCGCCGCGGACGGCGTTCACGGCCTGGCGAAGGAAGTTCACCATCGTGACGCCGGGGATGGCGACCGGGTACTGGAAGGCGAGGAAGAGCCCGAGGCGCGCGCGCTGGTCGGGGGTCATCGCATTCAACGGCTGACCCTTGAAGCGGACCTCGCCGGAAGTAATGACGTAGTTCGGGTTGCCCATCAGCGTGTTCGCGAGCGTGCTCTTCCCGGAGCCGTTCGGTCCCATGATCGCGTGGATCTCACCCTTGCGGATGGTGAGCGAGAGGCCCTTGAGGATGGCCTTGTCGCCGATGTTTGCGTGGAGATTGTCGATCTCCAGCAGAATTTCGTTGCTCATCTAGACTCCTTGACCGAGTGGGAGGGCGTTTCGGGTTGTTTCGCGCAGCGGGATGAGGTCTTCAGCCCCGCGGATCACGTATTCGCAGATTGGGGAGCCATCGACGATCCGGTGGACCTGTTCGACGTGGGCCCCAAGGAGGAGTTCGATCGCTTTGCGGTCGGACTCACAGGGGAGGTTCGAAATCTCCGCGGCGACGCGGTAGGGGCAGGCACCATTGATGAGGTGATAGCCCTCTTCGTCGACGCTCCAGCTTTCGAGGATGCCTTCTGTCCGGAGGCTGGCGGTGACCTGGGCGACGAGCGCGTCGGGGTCGGTGCTGGAGACCTCGGCGCGGTGCTTTTCGGCGACTGACTGCGCCATGCGACCGCTGACAGCGGCCGAGAACGGGTCGTCATCGTCGAGGCTCCGGAGGACGCGCTCGATCAGGCCCGCGTACGAAACCGGTAACGCGCCGGCTGCACGCTCCGTCGGGATGTAGACGTGATAGGGGCGGCCTGTGGCCTGGCGCACCGCGTGGACGTCGACCATGCCATCGGCACGGAGGTGGTCGAGGTGGCGCCGGACTGCGGCAGCCGTAATCGAAAGCTCGGCGGCGAGATCTTCGACGCGGGCTTCGCGGTTACGGACGATGAACTCAAGAATTCGTTCGCGTGTCCCCTGCATGCATCCAGTGTAGGGGCGCGTGGGGGGACTTCACAACCTTTTAGGACATTGTTGTTGCTAAAGTCCGTTAATACGCCGGATTCAATTGAGCAGGGGTGGACGAAGCCGGTAGTGTGACCCGAACGGTGGCGCCGAGCGCAGGTTCGCTCTCGATGGCGATCGACCCGCCATGGGCCTCAACAATACCGAGCGCGATGGATAGTCCGAGCCCGCTCCCGCCGTACGCGCGATTGCGCGAGCGCTCGCCGCGGTAGAAGCGCTCGAACACATGGGGCAGGTCCTCGGGGTCGATCCCTTCGCCGCTGTCGGAGACGACCACTTCGACGCCGGTCGGTGCGGGCGCGGTGCGGAGCGTCACGGTGCCGTCGCTCGGAGTGTGGCGAATGGCGTTCTGAACGAGGTTGTAGAGCACGCGGGTCAGGCGGGCGGCATCGGCCTCGACTGGAGGGGTGGGACCGACGGGTTCGTAGGCGAGGCGCACACCGGCCTGTGAAGCCTGCGCGCGGAGCGCGTCGACGGTCTCGGCGACGACGTCTTCGACCTGCAAGTGTTCAAGATGGAGGCGGAGTTCGCCGCTATCGAGGCGCGCAAGCTCGAACACGTCGTCTATCAGGAGCGAGAGTCGCTGCACCTGGGCGGCGATGGTGACGAGATAGCGGTCGCGTGTTTCGTCATCGGTGACGACGCGATCGTTCAGCGCTTCGACCATCGCGCGGATCGAGGCGAGCGGCGTACGCAGGTCGTGTGAAACGGCGATGAAGAGGTCCCGCCGGGCCTCTTCGAGTTCGACTCGTGCTGCCTCCGCGATCGCGAGGCGATCCGCCATTGCATTAAACGCGGCGGTGACTCGCCCGAGTTCGTCCCGGTCCGACGAATACGGGGATCGGACGGCGAGGTCTCCGTTTCCGAGTCGGGTGGCGGCATCCTCGAGCGCCGCAAGGCGGGCGCCGAAGGACGAACCAAATGCGACGGCGGGAGCGGCGGTTACCACGAGCGCGTAGCCAACCAGGATGAAGAGGAGGCCGAGGTCATGGCTGGAAAGGAACATCAGCCACGATGCAACGACGATGTTCACGGCGACGAGCGCTAGCGCGACGACGGAAAAGAGCGCGAGACGGGCGCCCACGGGCAGCCGCTGGGCCCAGCCGCTCCCGGCCCGCGCCACGACGTACCCTCCGAGGCCGGTGAGAAGGAGGATCGTCGCGAGGACAACGCTGTCCCGCGGAGGCCCCCCGAGGGTCAGTGAGCAGATCACCCCCGCGACGACGGCGGCAGCGACGATAACGAGTACTAGGAGCGCGTCGAGCCTGTGTGGCATCACGGCTCCCACTTGTACCCGGATCCCCAGACAGTGCGTATGTGCCGGGGGTTGTCGGGATCCTGTTCAATCTTGGTGCGCAGGCGGCGGATGTGGACGGTGACGGTGCTGGAATCGCCAAACCACTCGTACTCCCAAACGCGCTCGAGGAGTTGCTCGCGGGTGAAGACCTCGTCGGGGTGAGTCACGAGGAAGACGAGGAGGTCGAACTCGCGGCTCGTGAGGGTGATGCGGATCCCGGAGGCATCGACGGTTCGGCCGCGCGGGTCGATGACGAATCCGTTTACCTCGATCCGGTCGCGGACGCGGAGATCCTGGTCGTCGTAGGTGCGGCGTAGGACGGCGCGGACACGTGCGACGAGCTCTCGGGGGCTGAACGGCTTCGCGAGGTAGTCGTCGGCGCCGGTTTCGAGGCCGGCGATGCGGTCCGTTTCCTCGCCACGCGCGGTGACCATGATGATCGGCACACGGCTCGTTTCACGGAGGCGACGACAGACTTCGAGGCCATCCATGCCGGGGAGCATGAGGTCGAGCACGACGAGATGCGGTCGTGCCGAGCGGGCCTGGTCCAAGGCGGCCACGCCATCAGCGGCGGTGAGGACGCGGTAGCCTTCGCGCTTCAGATAGCGTTCGACGACCTCGACGACGGTGGGTTCGTCATCCACGACGAGGATGCAGGGGGCGTCCATCGGGAGGGATCGTACGCGATCCCGAAAGCGGACTTCTGAACGGCCGGTTACGGGCTCAGCGCGGGAGAATCGGCCGCCAGATGCGGAACCCGGTCGCGCGCATGCGTGTGTAGATGCGCTGGATGCCTTCGCTGGGTAGGTGCCACGCCGATTCAACGCCGTAGTGGTCGCGGAAGTAGCGAGGGGCGCGCGTGAAGCGCTCCCCGAACGGCCAGGCTGTACTCAGCCGGACGTAGCGGGTGAGATCCCGAGTGAGTGCCCACGGGATCGTCGGGGCCGCGCCCTGCGCCTTGTAGTCGAGGCGTTCCAGCCGGGTGCGCGGGGCAGCAGCAAGCGAACGGACGATGCCCTGGGGGACCCCCGCATCGAGGTGGTCGCGCAGGTAGAGGAGGCCGTTCAGCACCGGGAGCGAGAGATGGCGGCGGATGGCCTCGGCCTGCAACGTGTCCCAGTCGACGCCGCCGCGGCGAATGATCGTGGCGCCGTCTGCGAGCCAGCGAATCGAGGGGTCAGGTGCGTATCGGGCTCCATGCACGAGGACATTGAGGAGCAGGTCGGCGGAGGCAAGGCTCCGTGTCTCGACCCCCTCGAAGGACAGTGCCACCGAACGGCTCCAGAAGGGGAGGTCGTCATCGGGCCGGCAGCATTCTTCGAGCATGTGCCAGTGGAGGTCGAGCTCGTAACTGCCCGGGCCAACGAATGGGATAGCGTGCCGGGAATCGATCGACCAGTCGATGGTGTCGCCGGGGAGCAGCACGGGCTTCCAACCATTGGCCTCGAGGATCGTGGCTGCGCGGCGGGCGTCTGTGTGCCGGACCATCATGTCGATGTCGGCCATCGGGCGCACGCCGTAGTCGCCGTAGTAGCTCACGAGGAGCGAGATTCCCTTGAGGACCATCGTGTCGATATCCGCGGATGCGAGTTCCGAGAAGGCGGCCCGGGCGCGGTGCAGCATCTGGAGGTTGAGGTACCAGTTGCGGCGGTACATTCCCTTGAGCCGCCCGAGATCCTCGTCCTGGATAGCGTTCCGCTCGAGGTTCCGGTAGAGCATCGGCGCGAGCTGGAACGAGGCGAGATCGATGTCTTCGTCGAGTGTGGCGCGTTGCTTCCACGCCGCCCAGGCGACCGCGCACTCGTCCCTATCGAGGACTGCGGCTCGGAGGAGGTCGCGCTGAAGTGGAGTCGGCCAACGCGGCCCGGCAAAGCGGTCGGTCACGGCGTTCCGCCCCCGGCGCGCCGGCGTGCGAGAGCGGCGCGCGCAACCCGGACGTAGTCGACGCGGGCACCGGCAGCCTGCAAACCGAGGTTCCCTTCGTGGAGGCGTCGGAGGAGGACGATTTCCGGGAGAATCCGTTCGCGAAGGCCCAGATCCTTCGCCCGTGCGTGCCAGTCGATAAACTCGCCCACGCGGAGGGAGGGATCGAACGGCCCGACGCGGAGGAATGTCGCGCGGCGGATGAGCAGGGCGCCAGCGATGACGCCGGGTTCCCGAACGCCTGCAATCCCATCGCCCGCGGGAGGCTCGCCGCGGAACTGGATTGCTTCGCCGAAGGCCATGTCCAGGCTGGGATCCTCGTTCAAGGCGGCGAGCTGACGTTCGAGCTTCGTCGCGGTCCAGAGGTC